>NZ_JBLXEC010000007.1:0-199779 GCF_048263515.1 Marinovum sp.
CGAGGCAAACCCCGAAAGGGGGCCTTGCTTGATCCGAGCCACGACGCTCTTGCAGAGTTCCGGGTGCCGGATCAGCTTGCGCTGAACCGTTCGGCGCCTCTGCGACTGCTGATGAGCGGCGGAGCCGAAGTAGCCCGCGTACTTCCTTGGCAAGGTTTCGTCGGCCCAAAAATTGCGTTTGATCTCGCGGTGGATGGTTGCTTTCGAGCGTCGCAGAACGCGCGCCATCTCACGGACGGGGACCTTTGCATGCCACCAATCCTCGATCCTCCGGCGTTCTTTCAGGCTCAGTTGCGTGTAGACAGCTCCCATGGCACAATCTCCTCATTAGATAACCCATTGGTTTCTAATAGGAGTCGCACTTCAAGGTAGCGCGCGCCTTTTGAAAATAAACCTGAGCCAGCGACCGAGTTATGTAAAGGAATATCTAACCGCCTGCATGTATCACATCCATTGCATGCATCTCAGTGTGCTATACACGCCGGCCTATTGGGCCTCAGCCAATCAGCGTGTCACCGCCCTGCACCTCGTCGTAGAAGCGGCGCAGGCGCTGCAGGGCGATGCGCAGCACGATCTTGCCCGAGCGGGCCGACCAGCCCATGCGTTTCTCGGTCACCTCGAGCCCTTCGAGATAGCAGCAGCAGCGCAGCGCCACGTCGCCGAGGCCGGGGCCGAGATCGCGCAGGGCACCGGCGACGCGGCGGCGCGCCTCGGTACTGGCCAGGGGCCCCTCGCCTGCGCCGTGGCCCTGGGTGCCGCCGGTCAGGAAGCTGTCCCAATTCTGGGTGGTGCGCGGCGCCATGCTGGCGATTTCGAAATCCTCGCGCAGGCGTTCGCCGGCGGCGACCAGATCGTCGCTCAGAAAGCGTTCGCCCTCCTTGTCGCGGCGCCGGGCCAGCAGGGTCAGCGGGGTTTCGTTGGCGCTGTAGCGGATGCGTTTGCGCGGCGGCGCGCTATCGGGCGTGGCGGCGGAAAAGGGCGCCTGCGCCTCGGCCATGCCCGGCCCGCGCGGGGTGCCGGTCTGCAGGCTGCTTTCCTCCTGCGCCAGGAGCTGGCTCAGCGCGGCGCGACCGGCCGGCGTGATGTGATAGCGCGCGATCCGCCCCGGCACCTTGCAGGCAATCCATTCCTTCAGCGCCAGCGCCTCGGCAATGTGAGTATCGACCACCGCCGTCCGCTGGGTGGTGCCAGAGGCGGTGTCGCGGACCACCACGGCTTTTTCCATGTCAGGCACCACCGCCAGCACGGCGCCGCTTTCACTCAGGCGGCGCAGGATGCGCCGAGCCTCGCGGTCGAGCGTTTCGTCATCGGTCTGGGAGCAATCGATCCGTGAGTGAGCCGCCATTGTATCGCCTTTCGCAGAAGACGCCTTTGCGGTGGTGGTCTTTCCGAGCTGTCGCAGCGCGGCATCGACAAGGGGATCGTCCCGACGGCTTTCGAGCCGCCTGACCTGGCGCAGAACGGTGGAGGGATGGCACCCGGAGAGTCGCGCCAGTTCGCGCAGCGAGAGACCATGTTCCACGTGCCGGATGTAATGCGCAGCGGCGTCAGGCACCCAGCCGGGCCAAGCCCGGGCAGCGGGCCAATCGATGATCTGCGAGGATCCGGTCTCGTTCTTGTGCAAGGCACCTATCCCACGTTTTCTTCAAGATATCCACAACCTAAAGGCGACAAGGTTACTCATTGGTTAACAGTTGCCGCATGTAGGACATCATTGTTTCTAAAGGATAAACAAATCTGAGGGCGGCGCACTCTCCGGAGTGGCCGGGCGCAACACCCGTAAAAAGTGTGCAAGCCTTGACGAAACCATGTCGAGCGAGAGGACACGCCATGCAAGACGCCCTGACCCTTCTGCGCAAGCTGCGCCGCCCCCGGTTGCTGATCCGGGCCGCCCGTGCCGGTCTGGCCGATTACCGCCGCGAGGTGCACCTGCGCCGCTCGCTCGGCACCGAGCCGCCGCGCCGTGCCGGCCCCGCGCTGATCCGGCTGATAGAGATCGAGACCGATCTCAACGACGCGCGCCTGCGCAAATGCGCCAGCTACAGCGTGGCGCGCCATGTCGAGGTTCTGGTGGCAATGATGGGCGAGGCGCAGCTGATGCGCCCCGCCGCCTGAGCGCGATCAGGTAAAGGAATCGCGCATCGAGGCCTTCTTGTTGGCGACATAGCCGGCCAGGGCCTCGTTCACGCCGGGATCGATCATCGGTTGCTGATAGTCGTTCAGCATCCGCTCGACCCGTTCGGCGGCCAGCGTCATGGTATCGCGCGCGCCCTCTTCGTCCCAGGTCTCGAAGGGTTTGTAATCGAGCAGCTGGGTCTTCCAGAAGGCATCCTGGAAATTTGCCTGGGTGTGGGCGCAGCCGAGGTAATGGCCGCCGGGGCCGACCTCGCGGATCGCGTCCATCGCCTGGGCATTGTCGTCGATGGCGATGCCGGCGGCCATCTTGTGCAGGGTGCCGAGCTGATCGGCATCCATCACGAATTTCTCGAAGCTCGACACCAGCCCGCCTTCGAGCCAGCCGCAGGCGTGCAGCATGAAGTTGACACCACCGAGCAGCGCGGCGTTGAGCGTATTGGCGCTCTCGTAGGCGGCCTGGGCATCGGGCAGTTTCGAACCGCAGAGCCCGCCGCCAGAGCGATAGGGCAGCCCCATGCGTCGCGCCAGCTGGCCTGCGCCATAGAGGATCTGGCTGGCCTCTGGCGTGCCGAAGGTGGGGGCGCCAGACCCCATGTCGATCGAGGTCACGAAGGTGCCGAAGATGATCGGCGCGCCGGGGCGGACCATCTGCGAATAGGCGATCCCGGCCAGCACCTCGGCCAGCACCTGGGTCAGCGTGCCTACCACCGAAACCGGCGCCATGGCGCCGCCGACGATGAAGGGCGAGATGATGCAGGCCTGGTTGTTTTTCGCATAGACCTCGAGTGCGCCCATCATCACGTCGTCGAACGTCATCGGCGAGTTGACGTTGATGAGCGAGGTCATCACGGTGTTTTCCTGCACGAAATCCTTGCCGAAGAGGATCTCGCACATATCGACCGAATCCTGTGCCCGCGACGGCTCGGTCACCGAGCCCATGAACGGCTTGTCCGAGAGCGTCATATGGGCGTGCAGCATGTCGAGGTGACGCTTGTTCACCGCCACGTCGGTGGGCTCGCAGACCGTGCCGCCGGAATGGTGCAGCCACTTGGACATGTAGCCCAGCTTCACGAACTTGCGGAAATCCTCCATCGTCGCGTAGCGGCGGCCGCCGGCCATGTCGCGCACGAAGGGCGGGCCGTAGACCGGCGCGAGCACGAGATTGCGACCGCCGATCACCACGTTGCGCTCGGGGTTGCGGGCGTGCTGGGTGAATTCGCGCGGCGCGGTGGCGCAGAGCTTGCGCGCCAACCCGCGCGGGATGTGCACCCGCTCGCCCTGAACATCGGCACCGGCCTCTTTCCACAGCGCACAGGCGGCGGGGTTGTTGACGAAGTTGACGCCGATCTCTTCCAGCAGGGTCTCGGCGTTGGTCTCGATGATCTCGAGCGCCTCTTCGGTCAGCACCTCGAAATTCGGGATGTTGCGCTCGATGTATTTCGCGGTCTCGAAGCTCACGGCCGACCGGGCCGCGCGTCGTGCCGCGCCGCCTCCGCCCCGGGCCCGTCTGCGGCCTGCTACGTCTGACATATGCTCACCCTTTCGTCTTTCCCGGGCGTCTGCCGGTGGTTACCCCGGATTTACAGCAGGCTCCTCAACGCGCGTGTGGGGAATCCGCCCTTTGAGGCGGGAAAACGACATGGGGCTCGGGTCAGTCGCGACTCAGGCGTGTCTCACCTGCCCGATTCCCGCAGTCGCCAGCCGCTCTGTTCCGGCAGAAAGACCTCGATCGCGGCGCTGGCCACCACCTGAGTGTCGCCATCGTCATGGATCAGGTCCATGCCACCGGACACGGCGGTGATCGTCACCTTGCCGAAGGGGAACTTCGCCTTGAGCCCCTCGGTCTCTACTACCGTGGGCTGTTGCACGCCCAGCGTCACCTTGATCTGTACATCGTCGGGGGGCAGCTTCAGCGTTTTGACGATATGCAGGCTGGAGTGGCGCAGCGCGTCGTCGATCGCCCGGCCTGCGGCCTTGGTGTAATCCCGCCCGTGCAGGTCGACGCCCTGCCCCATCTCGATGATCAGCCGTCTCATGCCACCCGCTCCATGTCGAACGACACCGTCAACGCCACATGGGCGATCACCGTCGGATTGCCCTCGCCCTCGGGGCGCGGAATGTCGAGCCCGCCCGCCACCACGGTGACCTGCGGCGCGCCATAGGGAAAGACCGCAGCCACCGTCGCCACGTCCACCGCCTCGGGGCGTTGCACGGCGATCTGCACCGCGATCCGCATGTCGCTCTTGTCGAACCCGAAGAGCTCGGCCGCATTGATCGAATTGTGCCACAGCGCGTTTTCCACCGCGCGTTTCGCCGCCTGGGTGTAATCGCCGCGCCGCAGCGAGGTGCCCATGCCGAATTCCGTCAGTATCCGTTCCATGAAGGTCTCCGTGATGATGGCGGCAGGCAGGCACGAAGCGCCGCCCGAGGTCAACGCTGAATCGCCGCAGGACCCTTTGACCCGCACAAGGGCAATGTGCATGATGAGCGCGGGGAGCGGGCAGGAACGGTGGCGCAATGACGACCCAGACCGAGGCCCGGACGACGCGAGACGAACGCAAGACACTGACATCGCCGGAAATCACGGCGGTGGCACACCTTTATCGCGGCGAGGTCTATCGCAGCACGATCTGGCGGACGCGGCTGGACACCACGACCAACTGGTCGGTGGTGACGCTGGGGGTGGCGCTGTCGATCTCCTTCTCCTCGCCAGAGGCCTCGCCCCTGCCACTGGTGCTGGTGGGCGTCTTGATCATGCTGTTCCTGTTTCTGGAGGCGCGGCGCTATCGCTATTTCAACGTCTGGCGGGCGCGGTGCCGCTGGCTCGAGAACCATTTCTACGCGCCGATGCTCTATGACGGCGACCTGCATCTCGAGGAGAACTGGCAGAAGACCCTGGCCGAGGATTACCTGCGGCCGCGCTACCACGTGTCCTTTCTGGTGGCGATCGGGCGGCGCATCCGGTCGAACTACCTGTGGATCCTGCTGATCCAGACGCTGGCCTTTGCCGGCAAGATCGCGGTGCATCCGACGCCGATCACCGGCTGGAGCCAGGCGATCAACCGCGCCGACGTGGGCCCGATCCCCGGCGAGGTCCTGATCGCCGGCGGGATGCTCTACGTGACGACCTGGACCGGACTGGCGATCTGGTCCTACCGCCGCGACGCCAGACGCGCGGCGCAAAGGCGGCGGCCGAGGTCGGATTCCATGGGGTGACAAGCAGCAGGCCGTGGCTCTTGTTCCTGTGCCCTCCCCCCGCCCCACCGCCGTCCCGGACTTGATCCGGGACCTCCCCGCCAGCCATACCACTCAAGCCGCGCCATCTCCGCCCCGGGGGGCGGGTCGGCGATGGCGCAGCGGCCTGCGGCCTTGATGCCGCGCCAAGGACGTGACTCCGTCGTCCCGGACCCCGATCCGGGACCTAACCGCCAGCCCAAACCCCCAAAGCCGCGCCATCGCCGACCCGCGGGGTGGCGTTCCCACCTCTGTTCGACAGCACTTTATCCCAGTCAAGTCCGCAAAAGATCAGATCGAGGCACTCAGCTCAGACAAATCGCCGCCCCGGGGGGCGGGTCGGCGATGGCGCGGCGGCCTGCGGCCTTGATTCCGCGCCTGACCACAATCCCACCGCCGTCCCGGACCCCGATGCGGGACCTCACCGCCAGCCCAAACTCCCAAGCCGCGCGATCGCCGACCCATGGGGTGGCGTTCCCACATCTGTTCGGCAGTACTTCATCCCAGCCAAATCCGGAGATGCTCCGAGCGATGCTCCTACCTCAACCAAATCGCCCCCCTCGGGGGCGGGTCATGCCGAAGGCATGCCTCTGGCATGACGATGGCGCGGCGGCCTGACGGCCTTGATTCCGCGCCGGCCACAATCCCGACGCCGTCCCGGACCCCGATCCGGGACCTCCTCACCGCCCAAAACGCATTGACACTCTTGCCCTCTCCCCCGCAGCCGCCTAAAGCGCTCACATGACACCCGAGACCCATGACCGCCTTCTGATCATCGACTTCGGCAGCCAGGTGACGCAGCTGATTGCGCGCCGCCTGCGAGAGCTGAATGTCTATTGCGAAATCCACCCCTACCAGAACGTGACCGACGGCTTTCTGGCCGACTTCGCGCCCAAGGCCGTGATCTTTTCCGGCGGGCCGGATTCGGTGATGCGCGAGGGCTCGCCCCGGCCGCCGAAATCGGTCTACGAGCTGGGCGTGCCGATCCTTGGCATCTGCTATGGCCAGCAGGTCATGATGCAGGACCTCGGCGGCAAGGTCGAGGCCGGCGAACATGCCACGGCCGAGTTCGGCCGCGCCTGGGTGACCCCCACCGAGACCCGGCCCGATCTGCTGACCGGCTGGTTCATGGATGGCTCCGGCCGCGAGCAGGTCTGGATGAGCCACGGCGACCACGTTTCTGAAATCGCGCCCGGTTTCCAGGTCTACGGCACCTCTCCCGGCGCGCCCTTCGCGGTGACCGCCGATCTCGAGCGGCGGTTCTACGCGGTGCAGTTCCACCCCGAAGTGCACCACACGCCCAACGGCAAGACGCTCTACGAGAACTTCATTCGCGACGCAGGCTTCACCGGCGACTGGACCATGGATGCCTATCGCGACGAGGCGATCCGCAAGATCCGCGAACAGGTCGGCGACAAGAAGGTGATCTGCGGCCTGTCCGGCGGTGTCGACAGTTCGGTCGCGGCGGTGCTGATCCACGAGGCGATCGGCGACCAGCTCACTTGCGTCTTTGTCGACCACGGTCTGCTGCGGCAGAACGAGGCCGACGAAGTCGTGACGATGTTCCGCGACAACTACAACATCCCGCTGATCCATGCCGACGAGGCCGAGCTCTTCCTCGGCGAACTCGAGGGCCAGAGCGATCCCGAGACCAAGCGCAAGATCATCGGCAAGCTCTTCATCGACGTCTTCCAGAAATACGCCGGCGAGATCGAGGGCGCTGAATTCCTCGCTCAGGGCACGCTCTACCCCGACGTGATCGAATCGGTGTCCTTCTCCGGCGGGCCCTCTGTGACGATCAAGTCGCACCACAATGTTGGCGGTCTGCCCGAAAAGATGGGCCTGAAACTGGTCGAGCCGCTGCGCGAGCTCTTCAAGGACGAGGTGCGCGCCCTGGGCCACGAACTGGGCCTGCCCGCGTCCTTCATCGGCCGCCATCCCTTCCCCGGTCCCGGCCTCGCGATCCGCTGCCCCGGCGAGATCACCCGCGAGAAGCTCGAAATCCTGCGCAAGGCGGACGCGGTCTATATCGACCAGATCCGCAAGCACGGTCTCTACGACGAGATCTGGCAGGCTTTCGTGGCGATCCTGCCGGTGCGGACCGTCGGCGTGATGGGCGACGGCCGGACCTATGATTTCGCCTGTGCCTTGCGCGCGGTCACGAGCGTCGACGGGATGACGGCGGATTACTATCCGTTCAGCCATGATTTCCTGGGCGAAACCGCGACGCGGATCATCAACGAGGTCAAGGGGATCAACCGGGTGACCTATGACGTGACCTCGAAGCCACCGGGCACGATCGAGTGGGAATGAGCCTTTAGTCAGGCATTTGCCAACGCCCTCGCGATCCGTCGCGGGGGCGTTTGTCGTTTCAGTACGCGCCGCGCCATCACCGGGCCGCGGCGCGGCGAGCCATCGGCTGGTCTGTGCGCTTTATCCCCACCACTGGCGCGCTTTGAATGAACGGCGCGCCTACGTCACCCAATCGCCGTGCCGTGGGGGCGGGTCATGCCAAAGGCATGCTTTCAGCATGGCGATGGCGCGGCGGCCTTTGGTCTGGCTCCGCGCCTTGCACCAGACCCACCACACAAGCCGCGCCATCGTCGGGCCGCGGCGCGGCGAACCAACGCTGGTTCTGCCCATTTTATATCTGCCACTGGCGCGCTACCAACGTGCGGCGCGCTTACGTCACCCAATCGCCGGGCCATAGGGGCGGCCCGGCGATGGCGCGGCGGCCTGCGGCCTTGTTCCGCGCTTGAAGCGCTCTGACCATCCCTATTCCGGCAGTGTCGGCACCGGCCGCCGGAAGATCTCCCTGAACATCCCCGGCGTCAGAGCCGACAGCGGATTGACCGAGATCTGCGGCGCCGAAGCCTTGCCCCGCAGATTGAAGTTGAACCCGAACAGCCCCTCGCCCTTGCGCGAAAACAGCTGGCCCACGAAATTCACCACGTAGATCGGCGACAGCACGCCCTGCATGTCCATCGTCTGGCTCGCCAGATCGTAATAGCCGTCGAGGGTGATCCCCATCGACGGGCCCACAGCGCTCGACCGGGTCAGGATCACCTGCTTCGGCGTCAGCCGGAACCGCGCCTCGACCTCGGGAAAGGAGATACCCTGGCCGCCCAGCTGCTCGAGCAGGCCGATCACCGAGATCGCGCTCAGCAGCTCGGCCATCACCGGGGCATTGCGCAGCCGTGTGTTGCGGATGTCGAGCTCGCCATCGAAGGTGCCCGTCGCTCCGGTCGGCACCAGCTTGAGGTGAAAGCTGCCGCCGTGCACGTTCTTGACCAGCCCGGCGTCGCGCAGCACCGCGCCGGCGTCGTCGGCCTTGATCACGAAGCGGCTGCCCTTGCTGGTCGGGCTGACGCTGCCGCGCAGCGGCACGCCGCCGTTCAGCCGCGCCTGGAACTCGCCCTGCAACCCACCGCTCAAGGCAAAATCGCCGCGGAAATCCGACAGCACGATGCCATCGGTGATCTGCAGCCGATCGGGCGCCAGCACCAGCGGTCCCGGCGCCGCGCCGCCGGACCCGCCACTGCCCCGTGTCGAGGCAAAGGGCGCGTTGCGCATGTCGATCCGCCCGCCGGAGATCTGCACCGCCGGCGCCGCGCCGCGGCCGCGACCGGTCAGCGTGACCGGCGCATCGAGCCAGTTGCCGGCGCGCAACCGGCTGATCGCCAGCGATTGCAGCCCGCCGCCCTCGCGCAGGGTCAGCCGGCCTTCGAGGTCGAGGCCCGGGCCGTTCAGCGCCAGCCTGTCGATGCGCACCGGTTTGCCCAGGGTCCCCTCCAGCGCCAGCCTGCCGGTGGTCGTCTGCCCCATCGACCAGCCGATGGCATCGAGCCGCAGCCCCAGCCCCGCCAGATCGGAGGTCAGCGTGAACTTCGGCGCCCGCCCCTTGGCCAGCGCCAACTCCAGCCGCCCGCGGCCGCGCCCCGAGACCGAGCCAGGCGGCAGGGCAATGTCGAAAGCGTCGAGCCCCTCTGGCGACAGCGTCACATCTGCCACCACCGTCGACCCGGCCTCGGCCGCGCCGGGGCCAAGGCCGGTCTTCCAGCTGCCATCAAAAGGCACACCGTCCAGCGTGCCCTTGCCGGCGATCTGCAGGTGATCGTTGCTGGCGGTGAAATTGAGCGCGCTGGCCGAGATCACCTTGCCCGGCACGATCTGGCCGCTCGACACGTCGAACCCCCGGCCTTCGACGGCAAACTGCACCTCGCCCGGCGCAGGCTTGCGCTTCAGGGGAAAGTCGATCTGCCCGGTCGCCTGCACCCGCCCTTCGGCCAGGTCCACCGGCCGCCCGGCCTTGTCCAGCGCCGACATCGGCGGCTGGTTGAGCAGCCAGAGTGCCGCGTGCAGCGGCCCGGAGGCGCTCAGCTTCACCTGCGCCGGGCCCTGCCGCACCCGCACGTCGGGAATGGTAAAGACCGTGCCGGCGACATTGACCACGCCGCCCTCCTCGGCCACCAGCTGACCGCGATCGACGCTGACAGAAAGGCGACTGTCCTCGAACTGCAACAGCCCGGCCGCCTCGGTCACCGGCGGCAGGTTCCGCATGAAGCGGACCTTGGCCCCCGCCAGCTCGGCGCTGACGAACAGCTCTGGCGGGCCGCCCTGCGGATAGGCCCTGAGCCGCACCGCGAGGTTGCGCAGGCTGCCTTCGAGCACGTTGTCGGCAATCCAGTTGCGGGTCTTGGGTTTGAACCGCGCGGGCCAGAAGCCCAGCAGCCGCTCGGGCGTGATCGCGTCGAGCTGGCCCATGACCGAGATGTCCCAGCCTTCGGGCGCGGCGGCCACCCGGCCGCGCGCCCGCAGGGTCCGGCGGGTGTCAGACAGCGCCAGCCGCCCGATGCGCAGCACGAAAGGATCAAGCGCCAGGTGGAAATCCAGCGCCGCCGAGGTCAGCTCGTGCGGCGCGTCAAACAGGCCCACCGGGTTGGCGCTGATACCGCCGAGGCTGACCTGCCCCTGCAGTGCCGAGGGCCGGCCGCGGGCGTTCTCTTCAAGGATCGCCGTGCCGTCGCCGCTGGCATTGAGCCAGTCGCTGACCACCGCGATCTCGTTGAAGCGCAGGGTTTCCTCGGAGGGGTCATAGGTGAAATAGGTCCGCGCCGAGGAAAACGGGATCGGCCGCGTCGCATCGCTGGGCTGCACCACGCCTTCGCCAATGCTGAGCGTCGCGCTCAGCCGCCCCAGCGTGCCGTCATCGAGGAACGAGGTCCGCAAGGAACCCGAAATCGGCGCCCGCAGCACCCCCAGCCAGGCCAGCGCGGCGCTCTGGCTGGCGATATCGCCAGAGGCCACGTCGGTGACGCTGACGCCAAGGCTGACGGCATTCGAACCGATGGCGCTTTCGCCAAAGACCTCGAGCGTGGCGGCGTAGGAGCGGCCGCTGAGCAGGGCAAAATCACCGCGCATCTGCAGGATCTCGGATTCCCGCGACAGCGCCAGCCGGCCGCCATCGACGGTCCAGGTGCGGCGCGCGCGGGCGTCCTGATATTGCAGGGTGACGGCGTTGATCTCGACCTCCTGCAGGGCCGAGAAATGCGGCATGTAGAGGATGTCATCGACCGTACCGACCAGCCCGTTCAGCCCGATGCCGGCGCCGCCCAACCCGTCGCCGAAGGCCACGTCAAAGGCCCCATCGGCACCGCGTTTCAACCGCAGGAAAACCCCCGCCACCGAGACGCTGCGCGGCTGGATCTGGCCCTGAAACATGGCGCGGCGCGAGATCTTGACGTCGGCCCGCGACAGCTCGATCAGTCGCCGCCCGGTGCCGGCCTGACGCAATTCGACGTTCGAGAGCGAAATCTCGGGCCGCAGGTCGCGCTGAACGAACAGCGTCATCTCGTCGAAGTTCAGCTCGAACCCCGGCATCTGACGGGCGATCCGCGCCTCGATCTCGGCGCGCAGCCAATCCGGCGCATCCAGCGGCTTGCCCAGCAGTGACAGCACCCCAAGCGCCAGCCCGCCCAGCACCAGCGCCGTCCAGACTACCATGCGCACCGCGGCCCACGCCACGATGACCCGCTTGCGCGGCGCCGGGCGCTTCTCGCGTCCAGCCCGCGTTTCGGCAGGGGCGTCCCCGGACGGAACCGGGGGCGTATCTTCTTGTGCGCTGCTCACCGGCTCTGGCGGCCTCCAGGGATTTGACAAGCGTTTGTTTTTCTGGCCTGCCCCGCCCTAATATTGGGTGTAGGCCCGGCAACCAAGGGAAAGCGGATCACATGAGCACTGGCATCCTTCAAACCGGCGAAATCGTGCCGGACATCACCCTGCCCCGCGACGGTGGCGACGACGTGGCGCTGAGCGCGCTGCGCCCGGCCCCGGTGGTGCTGTTCTTCTACCCCCGCGACCTGACCTCGGGGTGCACGAAAGAGGCGATCGCCTTTTCCCGCCTGAAGCCCGAATTCGAGGCGGCGGGGGCGAAGGTCTTCGGGATTTCCAAGGATTCGGTTCAAAGTCACGACAAGTTCGTTGCGAAACATGAGCTGACTGTACCGCTTCTGTCCGACGAAGCTACGGATATCGCCGAAACTTTCGGCGTCTGGCAGGAAAAGAAGATGTACGGCAAGACCTTCATGGGCATCGTGCGTTCGACCTTCCTGATCGACGGCGAGGGCCGGCTGGCGCGCGAGTGGCGCAATGTCAAGGTCGACGGCCATGCCGTAGAGGTGCTCGAGGCGGTGCGCGCCCTATGAGTAAATGCCTGGCCGAGATGGCGGTCGAGGTGCTGAGCACCGCCGACGGTCGCGAAAAGACCCGTCTGTCGCGCCAGCATGCCGCCACCTGGCTGGCGGCACGGGCCGCGGACACACTTCTGCCGGTCGGTCAGGCCAGCCCGCCACTGCGCCCGGCACGGCCCGACAAACCCGAGCTGCTGTCGCCCCGCGACGTGCCCAAACGCAAGCCCGGCAGCCCTGCCGGGCGCATCGCGCTGCTGCATGCGGTTGCACATATCGAACTTAACGCCGTCGATCTGCACTGGGATATCATCTCGCGCTTTACGGAAACGCACATGCCACCCGGATTCTACGATGACTGGGTCAAGGCGGCGGATGACGAGTCCAAGCACTTCAACCTGATGTGTGATTGCCTTGAATCCGAGGGCAGTTTCTACGGTGCCCTGCCCGCCCATGCCGGCATGTGGCGCGCCGCCGAGGACACCGTCGACGACATCCTCGGCCGGCTGGCGGTGGTGCCCATGGTGCTCGAGGCGCGCGGGCTCGACGTGACGCCGGGCATGATCGCGATCTTCGAAAAGGCCGGCGCGACACAGGCGGTCGAGGCGTTGCAGGTGATCTACCGCGAAGAGGTGGCGCATGTGGCCTATGGCTCGAAGTGGTTCCACTTTCTCTGCGGTCGCCACGACCTCGACCCCAAGGACGTCTTTCACCAGCTTGTCACGAAATACTTCAAGGGCCCGCTGAAGCCACCTTTCAACGAGGAAAAGCGCGCCGAGGCCGGAATCCCGCCGGATTTCTACTGGCCGCTGACCGAAGAAGGCACCGTCTGAGCCGGCAGCTTGCGGTTGCCGGACGGCATGCCTTACGTAACGCAAACCCTTCCGATATCGGCAATTTTTCGCCCATTGGCCCATTTGAGCGCCGCTTTGCCGAGGCAAAAGACTTGCAAACTTGCACGGGTGTAAAGGTCTGGTTAAGGAAGCCTAGGGGCAAGCAAGGTGCTGGGGACAACGCACCGCTTGAAAGAACTATAAAGGGACAGCTGCGGTGCGGACACGGCTAGCAATCAAGACTCATGCGATCCTGGAACGGTATTTTCCGGAACGCCGCCTGTTTTTGCGATCGGACACCGACACCCGGTTCATCCGGCTGAAACCCGAAACCCAGTTCATCGCCTTTGCCGGCTCGGGTCTGGTGATCGCCTGGTCGATCATCGCCACCGCGATCCTGCTGATGGATTCGATCGGTGCCGGCAACTTCCGCGAACAGGCTCGTCGCGACCAGCAGACCTACATGTCCCGCCTCAATTCGCTCAGCCAGGAACGCGACGCCCGCGCCGCTGACGCCCTCGCCGCCCAGGAACGCTTCAATTCCGCGCTCGAACGCATCTCGGTGATGCAATCCGAGCTGCTCGGATCGGAAATTCGCCGCCGCGAGCTGGAAACCGGCATCGAGGTGGTCCAGGCAACCCTGCGCGAAGTGATGACCAACAAGAAGGTGGTCGAATCCGAATATGCCGCGCTGCAGTCGGCGATGGAAAACGGCGGCCCCCTGCCCGGCCAGTCCGGCGGCGCCGACAGCGAGACCGTCGATCTTCTGGCCACCGCGCTGGAACGCACCGCCAAGGAACGGGACCGCGTGGTTGCCGACGCGCAGCAGGCGCTGATCGCCGCCGATGCCATGGCCACCGAACTGCGCAGCATGGAAGAGAAGAACGACGCCATCTTCCGCCAGCTCGAAGAGGCAATGACCATTTCGGTGACGCCGCTCGACAAGATGTTCAAGGCCGCCGGCATGAACCCCGACAACATCCTCAACAAGGTACGCGCCGGCTATTCCGGCCAGGGCGGCCCGCTGATGCCGCTCAGCTTCTCGACCAAGGGCGGCGATCTGACCGAGGACAGCAAGCGCGCCAATCGCATCCTCAACCAGATGGATCGGCTCAACCTCTATCGCATCGCCGCCGCCAAGGCGCCCTTTGCCAATCCGCTCAAGGATTCCTACCGCTTTACCAGTGGCTTCGGCTATCGCTGGGGCCGGCTGCACGCCGGTGCCGATTTCGCCGGCCCGCATGGCACGCCGATCTATTCCACCGCCGATGGCGTGGTCATTCACGCCGGCTGGCAGTCGGGCTATGGCAAGCTGGTCAAGATCCAGCATGAGTTCGGCATCGAGACACGCTATGCGCATATGTCGAAAATCCACGTGAAGAAGGGCCAAAGGGTCTCGCGCGGTGATCGCATCGGTGATATGGGAAACACAGGACGCTCCACCGGCACGCATCTGCACTATGAGGTCCGTGTTGGCGGCAAAGCCGTCAATCCAATGATTTATCTGAAGGCTGCGAAAGATGTTTTCTAAAAGCAAAATCAATGAGCCCGGCCCCAAGGCCGATGACGCTGCAAGACCTGCGGCCGCAGAACAGAAGAAGCCTACAATGCCTCCACAGCCCGAATACAAGCCCTCTTCCGCGCCCAAGGCCAAGCCGCCGGCATCGGTCCTTTCGGCCGATCTGCACGTCGTCGGCAACATGAAGACCACCGGCGACATCCAGGTAGAAGGCACTGTCGAAGGCGATATCCGCGCCCACCTGCTGACCATCGGCGAGACCGCGACCATCAAGGGCGAATGCGTCGCCGATGACGTCGTCGTCAATGGCCGCATCGTCGGCCGCGTGCGCGGCCTCAAGGTCCGCCTGACCGCGACCGCGCGGGTCGAGGGCGACATCATCCACAAGACCATCGCGATCGAGAGCGGCGCCCACTTCGAAGGGTCGGTGCAGCGTCAGGACGATCCGCTGAATGCCAAGGGCAAGGCGCCGGCACAGCCGCAGCAGCAACAGCAGCAGCAGCGCCCCTCCGGCCAGTAAGCTCTTTTCCAGACGTTCGAAGGCCCCGCGATTGCGGGGCCTTTTTCGTTTCAAGGCTTGAGGTTACGCGGCGATCTTGAAGCGACTTTGCGTCCTTCTTAGACGATCTCCGCCACGTCCACCCCGGTCGCCTTGGCCACCTTCTTCAGCCGTTGCAGCACCGCGTCGCTGTCGGGGTTGCTGCGTTGATCGAGGATCCGCAACCGCACCGCATCCGCCTCGATCTCGAGCGTGGCATGGTCGAGGATCTCCGGCACCGCCGCCGAGAACCGATGCCCCAGCTGCATCACCCGCCCCAATATCTCGGCCCGCCGCAGGTCTGCCGGCGCCAGCAGCGCGTCTGTGACCGCGCGCACCTCGTCATCCAGCTTGCCGCCGTAACGACAGAGCAGCACCACCGCCAGAAAGGCGCGCTCGGGATGGGTGATCCCGACAAAGGGAAACTGCAGCAGCCGCTGAAAGCTCTCCTTGGCGCGGACCTTCTCGTGATCGCGCCAGCCGATATCGGTCAGCGCACAGGCCGCCAGCCGCAGCCGCCGCCCCGCCAGCGTCTCGCCCGGGAACAGATCGTCGGTCCAGCGCCCCAGCGCTTCGCTGAATTCCGGCACCCGCGCCACCGGCAGGCCGATCGCCTGGGCACATTCCAGCAGCGGATCGCGGTATTGCTCTTCGGCGTCGAGCTGCCGGTATATCCAGCCCTCGCGCAGCCCGAAGGCAGAAAACACCACCCGCTCCGGCGCCAGCTTCTTGAGCACCCGCGACATCACCAGCGCCGAGGCCGCCAGCGTCTCGATCCGCCGCCCCGGCACGTCGGGCAGCTCGGCCACCTCCTCGGGTGTCATCTTGGCGATGGCCTTGGCGAACTTGCGCAGCTCTTCCGCCGGCATCTCGAAACCATGCACCACGCTGATCGGCAGCCGCTCCTGAGCGATCCGCACCCGCGCCAGCGCCCGCCAGCCGCCGCCGATGGCATGGAACACCGGCTCGGTCAAAAGCGGCGGCAGGCTCTCGGCCAGGATACCGTCAACCCATTGCTTTGCCTCGGAATATCCCTCGTCGAGCCTGGCCTTCACCGGCAGCGCGCCCAGCGGCATGCTGGTCAGCCGGTCGCTCACCCGGTCGCCGATCACCTCGGCCACCTCGAGACTGCCGCCGCCGATGTCGCCAATCATCCCCTTCGGCTGAAAGAACCCGGAAATCACCCCGTAGGCGGTGAAATGCGCCTCTTCCTCGCCGGCCAGCACCCGCGGCTCAAGCCCGGTGGCCTCGCGGATCGCGGCGATCAGGTCATCGCCGTTCTTGGCCTTGCGCGTGGCCTCGGTGGCCAGCACGTCGATCCGCGTCACCTCCATCGCCTTGGCAATGGCGCTCATCCTGCTCACCGCGTCGACGGCGCGGGCGATGGTCTTGTCGGAAAACCGCCCGTCCTCGCCGATCCCGGCCCCCAGCGCCACCAGTGATTTTTCGTTGAACCTCGGGAACGGCGCGCGGCTCAGGTCGTCATAGACCACCAGCCGGATCGAGTTGGAGCCGACGTCAATCACGCCGTAATGCTCCTGTCTGCGGTTCAGAATTCGTCGGGTCTCGATCTCGATCACCCGGTCGTCGAAATCGCCGCCTGCCGCACGTTGCATGATCCTGCCCACCTCCCTCGCCGATCTGTCCCGGCAAGGGTGGCATTTGCGCCCGGCCATTGTCTACAGGCTTGGTCGTCCAGCGATCAGGCCTCGAGCTCGGCATCCCAGTAGAGGAAATCCACCCAGCTTTCATGCAGGTGGTTGGGCGGAAACTTCCGCCCCATGTTGCGAAGCTCTTCCGCTGCCGGCTGGCGCGGCGGCTTGCGCAGGCTCATCCCGGCGCGAGCCAGCGATTTCGAGCCCTTCTTAAGATTGCAGGGCGCACAGGCCGCCACCACGTTCTGCCAGGACGTCACCCCGCCGGCGGCGCGCGGCACCACGTGGTCGAATGTCAGCTCGCGCTTGGTGCCGCAGTACTGGCAGCGGAATTCGTCCCTCAGAAAAAGATTAAAGCGCGTGAAGGCCACGCGCTTTTGGGGTTTAACGTAATCTTTCAGGACAACGACCGAGGGTATCCGGATCACCGTCGAGGGGCTTCGGACCTCGTGGTCGTATTCCGCCACGATGTCCACCCGGTCGAGCCAGGCCGCCTTGATCGCGTCCTGCCAGGGCCAGAGTGACAGGGGATAATACGACAGAGGCCGGTAATCCGCGTTGAGCACCAGTGCGGGGTATTGTCTCAGCGCCGATGGCTCGCGCACAAAATCCGTCCTGAAATCACCGTCCATGGGTCGTCACATCCTCTTGCTCGCTCCAATATGCCTCATGTTCGCGCTTCTTGAGATCGCTTCTGTGAGATCGACTATATCTCGCGTTTCCGATCAGGCAAGCGCCTAAACATGGCAAGTGCCCCAAGGGATAGGCCAGAGGCGTAACACCGCCATGACAGCATCCTCGCACCGCCCGCCCCGCCGAAAAAACCGGCAAACCCCGGCTTGGCGACTTGCACCCTCTCTTGCTAGGCTCCCCCCATGCAGACACCTCCCCCCATGCAGACACCTCCCCCGATCAGCGGCGTTCTCGAAGCCGCGCTCTATGCCGAGGATCTCGTCGCGGCCGAGGCCTTCTACGCCGGAAGCCTCGGTCGCGAGGTGGTGCTGCGCCTGCCAGGCCGCCACGTCTTCTTTCGCGCGGGTCCCACGATCCTGCTGGTCTTCGACCCCGGGGCCACCGCCAAACCCTCGCAGAACACCCGGATGCCGGTCCCGCCCCACGGCGCCCATGGCCCGGGCCATGTCTGCTTCCGCGCCTCCCGCGCCGAGATCACTGCCTGGCGCGCCCACTTCCAGGCACAAGACATCCCCATAGACGCCGAGTTCGACTGGCCCAATGGCGCCCGCTCGCTCTACATCCGCGACCCCGCCGGCAATTCCGTGGAATTCGCAGAACCCCACCTCTGGTCCTGAGCCAGCCCCCCCCCTGCTTCTTCTGTTCACAAATACCCTTGGGGGGAGGCCACAGGCCGGGGGGCAAAGCCCCCCTTCACATCAGCCGCCAAAAACCCCCGCCAACCATTCAGGCAGATGGGGGGTCTGGGGGGCGCAAGCCCCCCAGCCTGTCGACACGCGCAGGCGTGGCGAAACTCAAGGCTTTGAGATCAGAACCCGCATTTGTCCCGCAGAAAGGCCAGCGCCACGCCCAGACCGTCCGGCGCGATGCCATGCGCCGTGCCCTTCATGATATGGGCGAACACTTCCTTGAAACCCGCCTTCTGCAGTGCCTCGGCGGCCTCCGGCATTGATTGCACCGGCACCACGTCGTCCTGGTCGCCATGCACCAGCAGCACCGGCGGAAAGCTCACCGCCTCGTCCTCGAGCAGCTCGGGCGCCAGCAGCCGGCCGGAAAAGCCCACCACGCCCGCCACCGCATCCTCGCGCCGGGGCGCGACATGCAGGCTGATCATCGTGCCCTGCGAAAAGCCGAAGAGCGCCACCTGTTCCGGCAGCACGTCCTCGTCAACCATCACCGAATCGAGATAGGCGTTCAGGTCTTCCGCCGCCCGCGCCATGCCGGCCTCGGCCTCTTCCTGCGAAGAGCCGTCGATCCAGGGGATCGGGAACCACTGGAACCCCATCGGCGCGCCGGCACAGGCCTCGGGCGCGTCGGGCGACAGGAACAGCGTGTCGGGCAGATGTTCGCTCAGCGGGTCGGCCAGCCCCAGAAGATCGGCGCCATTGGCGCCGTAGCCGTGCAGGAAAATCACCACCGAGCGCACCTCGCCCGAAACAGGCTCCTTGCGGCCGGATGTCAGAACGCGAGTCATCAAATACCTTCCCTCGATTTAACATGCCTGTAGTAGGCCCAGAGCGCCCGGGCCGCAACAGAGCGCCAGGGCGACCAGGCCACGGCCATCTGTCGCAGGGCGCCGGCGCTGGGGCGTTCCGGCAGGTCGAAAAGCTGCCGCGCCGCCTCCTGCAGGGCCAGATCGCCGGTGGCAAGGACATCCGCCCGCCCGAGCGAGAACATCGCGTAGATCTCGGCGGTCCAGAGGCCGATGCCCTTGACCGCCACCAGGGTCTCGATCACCTCGGTGTCGCTGGCCTCGCGCAGCGCGGCAAAGTCGATCTCCGCCGCCGCCAGTGCCTGGGCATAAGCCGCCTTCTGCCGGCTCAGCCCGAGGTCGCGCAGGGCCTGTTCGTCGACGCCCAGAATGGCCTCTGGCGTCACCATGCCCGCCGCCTGCAGCCGCGCCTTGATCGCATTGGCCGAGGCGACCGAGACCTGCTGGCTGATGATCGCCCCCAGCAGTTCGGCAAACCCGTCGGGGCGCAGGCGCAGCGGCAGCGGGCCGCAGACATCAAGCGCCGGGGCAAAGCGCGGATCGGCTTCGCGCAGCCAGGCCGCGCCTTCGGCCACGCAGGCGTCGCTGGTGATGATCCGGCCTAGTCCAGCCATTCGGAAATCCTTGCCTTTGCCGCCGCCACATCGCGCACCACCGTCACCGCCGGTCGGGGCGGACGGTCGATCATCCCGACCCTGAGGCCCAGTTTCCGCGCCGCCTCCAGCTTGGGCCAGCCCCCCGGCCCGCCGGCATTGCGCAGGATCAGCCAGTCGATGCCCAGCCGGCGAAACAACGCCACTTCGCCCGCCACCGAAAACGGCGAGGCGCCGCGCAGGAACCGCCCGCGCGGCAGGGGAAAGGGATCGTGATGTTCCGAGAGCTGTCGGCTGATCACGTAGCAGTCGCGCAGGCAGGCAAAGCGCATCAGCCCCTCGCGCCCGGTGGCGAGAAACACCCGCGCGCCCCGCTCCACATGCTGCGCCGCCGCGGCCTCGTCGCGCAGGCGCACCCATCGGTCGCGCCGACCCGGCCGCCACGCCGGGCGTTCGAGACGAAAATGCGCAACGCCCAGAATTTGCGCAGCACTGGCGGCAATTTCAGCGCTTTGCCAATCGTTGGGATGGCTCGCATCGACGATCAGCCGCAGCCCGGCGCCCCGCCCGGTCAGCGCCGCGCGGCTCAAAGGCTCCGGCAGCAGAGGCAGAGGCCAGTCATGGACGCGCCGTTCCGGTCCCGGCAGGATCACCCGCGCGCGTCCGACGAGCGCATCGGCCAGCGCCCGCGCCTCGGCCGAGCCGCCGATCAGCAGAATGTCAGGGCCGGGCCGCTGCATGGCAGGTCAGGTCTCGCTCTTTGCGCCCGCCTTGGGACGGGATGTCAGGGGGTGAGGATTGGCCCGATCCCCGCCCCCCGTCAAGCGCAAGGCCCGGAAGAGCCTTGCGCCTTTGCTCGCTCACTCGCCGCGGCGCGGCAGATCGAGGAAGAAGCGCACCATCTCGGCGCTGGCATCGGGGCCTTGGGGGTCGGTATGGCTGCCGGAGCTGTCACCGCCGGACCAGGCATGGCCCAGCCCCTCGACGCGCCAGAATTCCATCATCGGCTTGTCGGCCTCGGACAACACCGAAGTGCGGGTGAAGCTGCGGCCGCCGGCATTGCCGCCGTCGATCACCTCGGCCCCGCCGGGGCGCGCCTCTTCGGCAATGCGACTGCCGTTGACCACGTCGACGGTGCGGTCGTCGCTGCCGTGAAAGACGATGGTCGGCAGCGGCCGCGCCGGCGTGGGCTGTGCCGCTGCCGGGCTGCCGCCCATGGCGGCAAAGGCCGCAGGCGCGGTGTTGGCCGCCTTGTAGGGCAGCCCGGAATGCACACCCACGCCGGCAAAGAGCTCGGGATAGGTCCGCCCGAGGATCACGGCCATCGCCGCCCCGGCCGAGAGCCCGGCGACAAAGACCTGCGAGCTGGGCACCTGGTGCCTGTCGCGCAGCTCTCGTGCCATTCCGGCAAGGATCGCCGGCTCGCCCGCGTCACGCTCCTGGTCGCCGGACTGGAACCAGTTCCAGCAGGCGTTCATGTTGGCGCTGCGCGGTTGCGCCGGGTAGACCACGATAAGCCCGTGTTGATCGGCCAGCCGGTTCATACCGGTGCCATTGGCAAAATCCACCGGGGATTGCGTGCAGCCGTGCAGCATCAGGATCATCCCCTTGGGCGCGCCCGACATCTGCGGCACGTAGACCCGGTAATCCCGGCTGCCGGCGGCGCAGGCAAAGGTGCCGGCGTCGAAGCTTGCGCCCTCTGGCAGCGGCGCTTCCTCTGCCGGGCTGCCCGGCATGCCCTTGGGCATCCGCGCCGCGAGGTCGGAGAGCGTCTGGCCCAGGCCCCGGCGCGGGCTCTTGCGCGCGGCGCCGGGGGTCGGCGCGGCGGTGGCGCCTGCGGTCTCGGGCGCGCTGCTCAGCGACGACCGGATCAGGTCTGTCGCGGCCGAGAGATCGCCCGAGCGCACAAGCTCGGTCGCACGGCGCATGGCCGCGTTGAATTGCGTTTTCATGTCTGTGTCCCTTTCAGGGGTTACTGCTCAGCCGATCCTGTCGCCCAAGGCTGTCTTTACCGCCGCGCTGGCCTGCAAGGCGCCCAGCACGGTGATAGAACCGATCGTGGCCCGTGCGAGTTCCGGTGTGACGTCATTTGCGATGCGCGCGAGGCCCACCACCTTGATATGCAGCACTTCGCCTGCGGCCTGCACCGCTTCGAGGTCGGCCGCGCGGTAGTCGCGCAGCCCGAGGTCCATGGTGTGACGCTCGATCGATTTCGTCACCGCGTCCGACTGGGTGTCGAGCTGGCGGCGGATCGCGGTGCGGATGAAATCGCTGCGGTTGGCATAGAAGCCCTCCTGCACCAGCAGATCGATGCGGCCGAGGTCGACATAGCCGAGGTTGATGGTGATCTTTTCGTTGTCCGGGGTCTTGTCGCGCAGGCGAGTTACGGTGGTCATGTGGTTTCTCCATCCATACGGATGGTATATGGATGGAATGCTGCACCTGCAAGGGTGACGTAGGGGTGCGCGGGGACCGACGTTATCGCAAGCCGCGCATCTCCGGCGCGCGCGGTGGCGATCCACCGACGTTCGGCAGCACTTTATCTCTGACGTTTCCGAATGAACTCCGAGCGAAGCGTGTACGTCAAATTATCGCCGCCGCGTGGGGGCGCGCCGGCGATGCGCGGCGGCCTGTGGCCTTGATTCCGCGCGGGGGCATTGTTCAGGCGATGGGAGCGATCTTCCGAGATCGGTGCTCCCCCTACGGTCCCGCGAAACTGAACAGGAAGCTGTAATCCGAGGCATACCCCCCGCCGGAAATCGCTGCGTTGGAATGGCACTCGACGCAGGCGGTCGACTGCACATAGGTCTCGAGCACCGGGTTCGAAACGGGGAATGCCGCCGGGTCAGGACGGAACGCCGTCTTCGACAGGGGCGCTTTCGGGCCGTCCTCGGGCCCTCCGGCGACCTTCACGTTCTCGTCCACCGGCGAATCCGACCACATCACGTTGATCAGCTGGTAGTACTGGAACACCGAGTCCGGATTGGCCGCCGCGATCATCTGCTGCGCTGCCGTGTTGGTTCGGACGATCGGGTTCTCGCCGGTGTCGGGCAGCGGATAGACCCGCGTCGCCTGGATCGGATAGGGCTGACAGGGCCCCTCGACCCGGCTGCCGACGAACTTGCTCAGCGCATAGGCGGGCGGCTGGTTGGGCGTGCAGGTGGTGCTGGCTGCGCTTTTGCCGGGGGCGAGGCAGGCCTGGGGCACCTCCTGCTCCTTGCAGGACGGGCTGTAGAACCGATAGTCACGCTCGGGCACCTGCCCCTGTGCCACGTCCGCCGCATCAGGCACGTTGTCGACATGGTCAAAAGTGGCCCAGGTCCAGGAGGCCTGCGAGGCGCTCTTGTGCAGGATATGCATCCCGACCAGCGCCAGAACCCGGCCCTCGCAAACCTCGTCAGCCTTGCCGACATCCGAGCAGAAGAACCCCTCGCTCAGCTTGTAGCGGCTCCAATCCTCAAGATTCGCGCCAACGGGCAGGCTCAGCCAGGCGGCCTTGATCTCGACCGCCCCGGACCCGCCCTCGACCGAGCCCTTGGGCAGGTCGATCCGACCGCCAGAGGCCATCAGCGCCTTCTGCGCCTCGGAGTTGTAGAGCTCGTGGTCGGTGAAATAGGTGTATTCCGCCTCGTTCACCACGATCTCGAAGAACACCAGGTTGCTCTTGGTATCCGCCAGCCAGGCCACATGCGGCGAGGCTTCGTTGATGTCCTTGTCGGGGATGAAGTTGCCGCCCAGCTTGGAGGCGCGGCTGATGATCCGGGCATTGGTCTGCGAGGTCAGCTCGGCCACCGTGGCCGGCGCCGAACCGGACTGGCCCCAGGGAGGCGGCGGCGTGCCATCGGCGTTCAGAAGGTCATGTATGTTCATGTAGCCCTCCCATGTCACCGGGGCCAGATCGTGCGGCGTGCCGAAGTTCTCGGCCCCGCCGGTCTTGGGCCAGTTGGCCGCAATGAACTCCGACCAGGCAAAGCAGTTGAACGAGGGCTGGTCGCTCAGCACCGTGTCGCCGGGAAACTCCGGCGACAGGCTTGGCGGGTTGAGGCAGGGGAAATCGGGCTTGGCTGCATGTTCGGCGGCGGGCGCCTTGCCTCCGGGGCCGAACACGCCAGCAAACAGGACGATGACAAGCACCGAAGCGGCGGCAAGAGCGAGGTAAAGGGTCTTTTTCATGATCTTTGTCCTGCTTCGGGGTCAGTTGACGTCGAGAACGATGAGGTTTGCGGGGGCTGGCACCTGCTCGGGCACGCCGGGATTGCTTACCCGTACGCCATAGCGCCCCGGCGGCACGTCGCTCTTGACGAAGATCTTCAGCTCATAGGTGATGTCTTCGTAGATGCCGAAGTCGTCGGGCTTGCTGTCGGCCGCCGGCGTGGCCGCCACCACCTCGACCCTGATGCCCTCGACCTTGGTGCCCGCGGCATCGGCATAGGTGATCTCGGCCGCCTCGGCGCCGTTCTCGACCATCAGCATCACCTCGGTCAGCTCGTGCCCCGGCGCCACCACCATCGGCAAGAGCGGGATGGTCGCGGCCGAGAGCGCGGGCGTGTCCTGCACCGCGGCCAGCACTGCCTTGGCCACCAGCGGCTGCGCCGCGCCATTGGTCGGCCCCGGTTTGCCGTCGACCGGCACTGGCGGATATAGCGTGTCATCGACGACCGGCAGATCGGCAAAGGCGGTGGCCGCCAGCGCCTGGTTGAAGGTCTCGGCGATCTGGCTGCCCCAGAGGATCGGCGTGCCGTTGATCTTGATGTCGCTCACCGTATAGCCCTTGTCCGCCGGCACCTCGAAACGGGCGTGCAGGATCTGGTCATAGGCCTGTCCCGCCTCCTCGGCGGTGCGGCCGCGCAGGATGTGAAAGAACTCGCGCGCGTCGGTGCCGTCCGGGGTGACATAGTTGGAGAAATCCGGCGTCTGCATGTAGAGCCCGATCGGGTTGGTCAGGGTCAGCCGCAGCTTGATGTTGCGGGTCACCTGATTGGCCTGCATTCCGATATTGGGGTCGGAGTTGCGGAACGAGCCGCCGTAGCGCGAGGCGCAGATGGTGTTGGCCGGGCTGTAGTCCTGATCGCCGAGGTCGCGCAGGATGGTCGCCGCGCCACCAAGGTAGATCTCGGCGCCGACGGTATTGGGCGGGCTGGTCAGATGGATGGCACCGCCGCCCTCGTCACTGGCGTGGTTGCCATAGTTCCACTTGTTCAAGGGGTTGTAGGCCGGCTTGCCATTGGCATCGGCGATGGGAAAGCCCGCCTTGTCCTGCAGTTGAAGGTCCTCGATCTGCACGTCGCGGCCGGTCAGCTCGCGGTAGAGCGCCAGCACCTTCTGCGGATCGACCTCCCAGAGGGTGAACCAGTATTCCGGGTTCTCGGCGGTGAAATTGGCGGCGATGATGTCGCCCTCGGCGTTCCGCTCGACCACCCATTCGTTGTATTCGTCCTTCCAGCCGCGCGGGCCGGAGACGCGCTCGCTGTAGAGCTGCCAGCCGTCGGCGTCCTGCGCCCAGTTCACCAGAGGGCAGATGTCGGTCGGGATCTTGACCGGGGCAAAGACGCTGAGATCGGTGCTGGCAAACTCCGGGTGCAGGTCAAGCACCTCGTCGAGGTTCTTGCGCGTTGCCTCGCCGCTGATGTCGAGCCAGCGCTGCATCGGCAGGCTGTCACGCAGCAGCCGCCCCTCGTCGGCCAGCGGATAGACCAGCGCGCCATCCAGCTTGAAGGGGTTGTTCTGGCTGGTGTGGAAATACCAGGTCACCTTGTTGGGAAAGGCGGTCCAGGTGATCGGCTGCACCACCTCCTGTGCATCGTCGGGAATGCTGGCGTAATCGACGAAGTTCGGCCGCGGCGCGTCATGCTCGCTGGTCCAGGGATTGCCGGTGATCGCCATGTCGACAAAGGCCGGCATGAACTGGTTCCACAGGGTCAGCAGCTGCGCCTGCTTGTCCGGTGCCTCGGGGAAATCATCGATCGCCGCCGGGGTCTGGTAGAGAAACTCGGCCTGCTGGGCCATGCCCGGCAGCGGCAGCGCAAGCGCCGCGAGACAGGCCAGAAGGCGCGGCGCGGGAAGGACGGTGAAGGGAACGACTGGCACGGGGGCACCTCCTGTGAGACCGCGTCGCAACGCGTGCTGGCTGGCAGGCTGGCGGGGGCCTGAGCCGCCCTCGACCCTGCCCGGAAACCAACACACAACCCTGAATTGCTCGACGCTACCCTAAATCGCGCAAATCATGTGTGACGTTGATCACCATGGCGCAGGCATTCAGCGCTTGCCGCTCCCCGCCGCTCGGATTACCGATTGGCCATGACCGATCTCTCCGCCCCTGCCCCCGCTTCCGACAGCCGCGCCCGGCGCAATGTCATCGTGCTGGTCCTCGCCCAGGCGATCCTCGGCGCGCAGATGCCGATGATCTTTACCATCGGCGGGTTGGCCGGTCAGTCGCTGGCCTCGAACATCTGTTTCGCCACGCTGCCGATCTCGCTGATCGTGATCGGCTCGATGGTGACGGCGACGCCGATCTCGGCCTTCATGCAGCGCTATGGCCGCCGCGCCGGTTTCTTTGTCGGCGCGCTCGGCGGCGCGCTCGGCGGTCTGATCGGCGCCTACGGGCTCTATCTGCAGAGCTTTCCGATCTTCCTGCTGGGGTCGTTCTGCACCGGTATCTACATGTCGGCGCAGGGCTTCTACCGCTTTGCCGCCGCCGATACCGCCTCTGACAGCTTCCGCCCCAAGGCGATTTCCTACGTCATGGCCGGCGGTCTGGCCTCGGCGATCTTTGGCCCGCAGCTGGTCAAGGTCACCGCCGACGCCTATGTCATCCCCTTCATCGGCACCTATGCGGCGGTGATCGCGGTCAATTTGCTGGGCGCGCTGCTGTTTCTCTTCCTCGACATCCCCAGACCGCCGAAACCCGCCGCCGATGCGCCCAAGGGCCGCTCGCGCTGGGAGCTGCTGACCACCCCGCGCATCGCCGTCGCGGTGATCTGCGCCATGGTCTCCTACGCCCTGATGAACCTGGTGATGACCTCGACACCGCTGGCAGTGGTGGGCTGCGGCTTTGACAAGAACAACGCCGCCGATGTGGTCACCGGCCACGTGCTGGCAATGTTCGCGCCGTCGTTCTTTACCGGCCACCTGATCGCCCGCTTCGGGGTCGAGCGGATCGTGGGCCTCGGCCTGCTGATCCTCGCCGTCGCCGGTGGCGTCGGCCTCGCCGGTGTCGCGCTCGAGAACTTCTTTATCGCGCTGATACTGCTGGGGCTCGGCTGGAACTTCGGCTTCATCGGCGCCACCACCATGCTGGCCGGGGCCCATGCGCCCGAGGAGCGCGGCAAGATGCAGGGGCTCAACGACCTGATCGTCTTTGGCGGCGTCTCGGTGGCCTCGCTGGCCTCCGGCGGGCTGATGAACTGTTCGGGCGGCACACCCCAGGCCGGCTGGACCGCCGTCAACATGGCAATGGTGCCCTTCCTCGTGCTGGCCGGCGGCGCGCTGCTCTGGCTGATGCTGCGGCCAAAGCCCGAGATGGCCTGAGCCCTCAGACCCGGCGCGTGAGCGCCCGCCAGATCAGCCTGGCCCGCTTGCCGGCATCCGAGAGGCCCAGGCTGCCCCGCGCCACCCGCCCCGGGTCGGCCACGACCTGTTTCAACAGCGTCTCGGCCTGCCAGGTGCTGCGCAAGGGCTCAGACAGCCCCGGTTTCAGCGCCCCGCGCCCGCGCCTGAACCGCGCCAGCGCCGCCTCTGCCAGCTCGCGCACCGCCTCTGGCCGCCCATCCATCAACGGCATCCGCCCCCGCGCCTCGAGCTCCGGCACCGCGCAGAGGTACTGCGCCACACCGGCGCCAAAGCCAATGTCGCGCACCGCCGTCTCCTGAGAGGCCCCGAACCAGAGCGTCGCCGCATAGAGCAGATTGCCCGAGGTCGCGTCGATATAGCGCTCGAACGCCGCCTGGTCTTCGAACCCCTCACGGCTGATATCCTGCCGCCGCGCCTCGATCAGCCCGTCCAGCAGACCCACCTGCTCGGCCAGAAGCACACCGGCCAGAGGTGTCACCACCTCGTGCCGCCGCACCAGGCCGCCTTGGGCAATCTCGCCCAGCGCATCGCGCCACCATTGCAGCCGCATCTCGGCGATCATCGGCTCCTGGGTCAGCCAGGGCGCCCGCGCCACCTCGAGGTTGAAGGCAAAAAGCGGAAACAGCCGCGCCCGCGCCGGCAGGGCACAGGACATCACCGCCATGAACCGGTCGGGATCGCCCTTCTCCACCAGCGCGGCGCAGGCCTGCCAATCCAGCGCGCTCATCCGGCGTCGCGGATCAGCTTCCAGCGGATCGCATCGAGCAGCGCCTCCATCGAGGCGTCAACGATATTGGGCGAAACCCCCACCGTCGACCAGCGCCGCCCCTTGCCATCCTCGCTGTCGATGATGACCCGGGTCACCGCCTCGGTGCCACCTTGGGTGATCCGCACCTTGAAATCCACCAGGTGCATGTCGTCGATCGAAGCCTGGTACTTGCCCAGATCGCGCTTCAGCGCCTGGCTCAGCGCGTTCACCGGCCCGCGGTCATTGCCCTCGGCATCATGGCTTTCGCTGACCGAGAGGATCTGCTCGCCGTCGATGGTCACCGCCACCACCGCCTCGGAGGCGCTGACGATCTGGCCCAGCGCATTGCGCCGCCGTTCCACCGTCACCCGGTAGCGGTCCAGCTCGAAGAACCGCCGGGCCTGCCCCAGTTCCTCGCGCGCCAGCAGCTCGAAAGAGGCCTGCGCCCCGTCGTAGGAATAGCCCTCGCTCTCGCGCTCCTTGACCCGGTCGAGAATGCGGCTCAGCGCCGGATCGCCCTTCTCCACCGCCAGCCCGGCCTCTGACAGGCGCCGGCGCAGGTTCGACTGGCCGGCCTGGTTCGACATCGGGATGATCCGCACGTTGCCGACAACCTCGGGGTCGATATGCTCATAGGTCGTCGGGTCCTTGAGGATGGCACTGGCATGCAGCCCGGCCTTGTGAGCAAAGGCCGAAGCGCCGACATAGGCCGCCTGCCGCATCGGCACCCGGTTGAGGATCTCGTCAAGCATCCGGCTGGTCTGCAACAGGGTCGAGAGCGCCTCCTGCGGCACGCCGATCTCGAAACGGCCGGCATAGGGTTCCTTGAGCATCAGCGTCGGGATCAGCGTCGTCAGGTTGGCATTGCCGCAGCGCTCGCCCAACCCGTTGAGCGTGCCCTGCACCTGCCGTGCTCCGGCCATCACCGCCGCCAGCGCGCCGGCCACCGCCGTCTCGGTGTCATTATGCGTGTGGATGCCCAGCTTCTCGCCCGGAATACCGGCGGCAATCACCTCGCCGACGATCTGCCCGATCTCCTCGGGCAGCGTGCCGCCATTGGTGTCACACAGCACCACCCAGCGCGCCCCGGCCTCCAGCGCCGCGCGACAGGCCTCCAGCGCATAGTCCGGGTCGGATTTATAGCCGTCAAAGAAATGCTCGGCATCAAACAGCGCCTCGCGCCCCTGGGCCACGATATGCGCTACGGATTTCGCGATATTCTCGGTGTTTTCCGCCTTGCTGATCCCCAGCGCCGCCTCGACGTGATAAGTGTGGCTCTTGCCCACCAGGCAGACCGCCCCGGTGCCGGCATTCATCACCGCCGCCAGCACGTCGTCGTTCTCGGCCGAAATCCCCGCCCGCTTGGTCATGCCAAAGGCGGTGATCCGCGCCCGTGTCTCCGGCGCCACCTCGAAGAACGCGCTGTCCGTCGGGTTCGCCCCCGGCCAGCCGCCTTCGATGTAATCCACCCCCAGCCGGTCCAGCGCCTCGGCAATCCGCACCTTTTCTGGCGTCGAGAACTGCACCCCTTGCGTCTGCTGCCCGTCGCGCAGGGTGGTGTCATAGATATAAAGCCGCTCAACCATGACAGCCCCCCATGCTTCTTCTGTTCAAAAATACCCTTCGGGGGGAGTCCGCATCTGCGGACGGGGGGCAGACAGCCCCCCAGCAACGCCGATCCAACATCACAACCCCTCCAGCCTCGCGGCATCAAACCCCGGCCCCGGCACCAGCTCGACACCGGATTTGCTCATCCGCACCTCGACCCCGGCCGCGATCAACCCCTGTTTCAGCGCATCGACGCCGGAGAAATCCTTGCTCTCCATCGCCCTGGCGCGGGTCTCGTTGAGCCGGGTCACGTATTTCGACAGGTCCACCTCGACCTTGTCCCAGCCGCCCAGCGCCTTGCCCAGCAAACCGAGCAACGCCGCCCCGGCCTTCAGAGCCGGGGCCTCCCCCGCTGCCGCGAGGCGATGCAGCTCGGCAATCGCGCCGGCGGTGTTGAGGTCATCGGCCACCGCCCGCAGCACCGCCTCGGGCACCGGGCCCGGCTCGACACCCTCGCAGAGCCCGCGCCACTTGCGCAGCACCGCCTCGGCCTCGTCGCGCTTCTTCGCGGTCCAGTCCATCGGCTTGCCGTAATGCGTGCTCAGGAAGACAAAGCGGATCACTTCGCCCGGCACGCCCTCGTCAAGCAGGTCACGGACGGTGAAGAAGTTGCCCAGCGACTTGGACATCTTCCTGCCCTCGACCTGCAGCATCTCGTTGTGCAGCCAGACCTTGGCGAAATCGCCCTCGGGATGCGCGCAGCAGCTCTGGGCGATCTCGTTCTCATGGTGCGGAAACATCAGGTCGTTGCCGCCACCGTGGATGTCGAAACTCGCGCCAAGCAGCGCATAGGACATTGCCGAGCACTCGATATGCCAGCCCGGGCGGCCGCGGCCCCAGGGGCTCTCCCATCCCGGCAGATCGTCGGAAGAGGGCTTCCACAGCACGAAATCCATCGGATTTCGTTTGTAGGGCGCCACCTCCACCCGGGCGCCGGCGATCATGTCATCGACCGACCGGCCGGACAGCGCGCCGTAGTCCTTGTAGCTCTCCACGGCAAAGAGCGCATGCCCCTCGGCCGCATAGGCGTGCCCCTTGGCGATCAGCCCCTCGATCATCTCGATCATCTGCGGGATGTATTGCGTCGCCCGCGGCATGTTCGTCGGCTCCAGCGTTCCCAGCGCAGCCATGTCGTCGAGATACCATTGCGTGGTTTCGGCGGTGATCTCGGCGATCGACCGCCCGCTTTCGGCGGCGCGGGCGTTGATCTTGTCATCGACGTCGGTGAAGTTGCGCACGTAGGTCACGTGACCCGGCCCATAGACATGGCGCAGCAGCCGGAACAGCACGTCGAACATGATCACGTTGCGCGCATTGCCCAGGTGAGCGCGGTCATAAACCGTTGGCCCGCATAGATAAATCCGCACGTTGGCCGGATCGATCGGGTCCAGGACCTCCTTTCGGCGGGTCCTAGTATTGTGCAGTCTGATCTCGGTCATAACCTCTCCTCACGGGCGTGGCGTCTGGTCCACGGACGCTCGCGGCGGGCTTAGCAAGATCGGTTCACAAAGGAAAGAAGAGCAGGCCCGCCGACATGTGTCAGCGGATAATGCAGCAAATGATGATTGCCTTGGTGCTCATGCCCTCTCAGGTAGCACAGGGTTTGCCCTGCGCCAAGCGCGCTTTTGCCGGTGTGCGCTGGTCGAGCAGGGTAAAGCCCACGCCCAGCGCGATCAGCCCGGCGCCGGCCCAGGTCAGCGGACCATAGCGCTCGCCCAGCAGCAGCACCGCCGCCGCCATGCCGGTGGCCGCCGCCACATAGCCGATCTGGCTCAGCATCACCGGCCCGCCCATGCGTTGCAGCCGGAAGAAGGCCGGAAAGGTCACCCCCGCCACCAGCATCTGCACCAACGCTACCGAGGGGATCTCGGCCACCGCGGCAAACGGGATGTGACCCCGGGTGACCAGCAGGATGCCGACAAAGGTCACGGCCGAGGTGACATGGCTCCAGAAGGCCAGCACCACCGGCTCGGCCCCCTCGGGCCAGTCGAGCGTGCGATAGACATTGCCCACCGCCAGGATCACCGGGATTGCCACCGCCGCCAGCGCCCAGAGCGAGATGCCGGCGACATCGCCACGCCCCAGCGCCACCAGCATCGCCCCGCCCATGCCGAGCGCGATGCCCACCAGCCCCAGCACCCGGGGCGCGCGCAGGCCAAAGACCAGCGACAGCCCCAGCGTGAAGACCGGCGAGAGCGCGAACATCATGCCCACCTGCCCCGCACCCACATGCGGGATGGCGGCAAAGACCAAGAGGTTGGCCCCGACAAAGGTGATCAACCCGGCCAGCACCACGTACCGCAGGGTAGCGCCGCGCGGCACGAACAGCGCCCGCCGCGCCAGCAGCCCCGGCAAGAGCGCAATGGCCGCCCCGAGCGAGATCAGCAGCGCCCAGAGCGCCGGCGGCACCTCGGCCGCGCCGGCGAGTTTGCCCAAGGGAAAGTTCAGACCGGTCATCACGCCCACGTAGACCAGCAGGAAAGGCACCGAATTAAGCATAGCTGACCACCTCGTATTCCACGCCATCGGGACCGTCGAAATAGAACCGCCGTCCCGGTTCGTAATCGCCGTGATTGCCCGGCGCATAGCCGGCGGCGATCACCTTGTCCTCGGCCGCGTCGATATCCTCGACCACGATGCCGATGTGATTGAGCGCGCCCAGCTGGCTGTAGCGCTTGCTCTGCCCCTCGGACCGATCGCTCGGCGCATAGAGTGCCAGATAGCTGGTCTCGGTGCCCACATGCAACGCGCGGCCCTTGGGGCCCTCGCCTTGCCAGCGGATGCGCCAGCCAAAGAGCTCCTGCAGGACCGCGGCCGTGGCCTGCGGGTCGTCGACGGTTATGTTCACATGCTCAAGATAGGCCATGCCTGCCTCCTTTGTTGATCATGGTCACAGGCTAATGTCTCAACTATACTTAAGCACAACAGGCAAGTTTCATTTAAATTCAAGAGGTAACCCATGGTGAAACGCGGATTGAGCATCGGATTCGTGGCCGAGCGCACCGGTCTCGCGGTCTCGGCGGTGCGCTATTACGAGGAACAGGGGCTGGTCCATCCCGATCGCAACGCCGGCGGGCAGCGCAGTTTCGAGCGCTCGGACATCCGCCGGCTGAGCTTTGTGCGCATCGCGCAAGGCCTCGGGTTTTCCATCGCCGAGATCCGCGCGGCGCTGGCCTCGCTGCCGGAAAACCGCACGCCCACCAAGGCCGACTGGGAGCGGATTTCCAACGAATTTGGCCGGGTGCTCGACGCGCGGATCGCGCAGATGCAGGCGCTGCGGGCCAATCTCGACGGCTGTATCGGCTGCGGCTGTCTCTCGCTGGAGCGCTGCAAGCTCTACAACCCGGACGATCGCGCTGCCAGGCTGGGCGACGGCCCGCGATTCCTGCTGGGCGACCGACCGTCGGACGCGGAATGACTTGCGCGGCGGGCGGCCAGCGGCCAGTCTGATCCCATGTCACGCGAGTTGGTAAATGCGATCTGTGCCACCCTGCCCGGCGCCGAGGTCTCTGACCCCTGGGGCGGCGGCCATGACGCGTGGAAGGTCGGCGGCAAGATGTTTGCCAATACCGGCGCCATGGGCGATGGCGTTTCGCTCAAGACCGCCGACACCGAGACCGCGCAGGCGCTGATCGAGATGGGCCGCGCGATCAAGGCGCCCTATTTCCACCGCTCGTGGGTGAAGTTGCCCTTCGATCAATTCGGCCCCGAGGGCATTACCGAAGACGAGCTGCGCGACAGGATCGTCACCTCCTATCACCTGGTCCGGTCGAAGCTGCCCAAGAAGGTGCAGGCCACACTGGCAGAGGCCGACGAGACATGAGCGCGTTCTGCGACATGCGGGCGATGGCGCCATGAGCGATCCGGTCAGTTCGATCCGCAATCTCGGCCCGGCGATGGAGACCGCCTGCGCCCGCGTCGGCATCAACAGCGCCGAGGAGCTGCGCGCACTGGGGGCGGATGCGGCCTATGGCAAGTTGATCGCCAGCGGCATGCGGCCGCATTTCATCGGCTACTACGTACTGGTCATGGCGCTGCAGGGCCGGCCGTGGAACGATTGCCAGGGCGAGGAGAAGAAGGCGCTGCGCAAACGCTTCGACGCGCTGAAGAAGGCCCATGCGCCGGCCAAGGCGCCCGACAGCGGCATCGAGCGCATCCTGAACGAGATCGGCGTGATCGAACGACGCTGAGGCTTAGCCCGCCGGCCAGATCAGCTCCAGCCGGATGCCGCCGGGTTCGGCGAACATCATGTGGCGGCGCGGACCGCTGCCCATGAGCTCCGGCATGAATTCGACCTCGACGCCTGGATAGGCGCTGACCTTTTCCGCCAGAGCATCGAGCTTTTCCGAGCTCTCGACCTCCAGCGCCAGGTGATGCAGACCGATGTTGTGGCGCCGGTCGAAGGCGGTGATCTCGGACGTGGAGTCGACCTGCCAGAGGGTCAGGCGCAGATGCCCATCGGTCACCTAATTGCGCGGATAGCTATCGTCGCGGGCGACCTCCTGCCAGCCCAGCACCGAGGTCAGGAAATCGGTGGTTCTGTCGAGGTCCCTGACCGCGAGGCCGAGGTGGTTGAGCCCTGAAGTGTCTGCCATCTGCCGCTGTCCTTGCCTGGGGTCGGCACAGGTTAGCGGGGAAGCTTCATTCGTGCAAAGGCCCATGCGGCGGCCATGTGGGTGATGGCAAAGCGCGGCGTGCCGAGGGCGGCGTCGAGCTCCTCGGGGCTGGCAAAGCTGACCTCCATCTCCTCGAGGTCGCCGGGGTCTGCCTCGGCCACCTTTTCGCAGTCGAGCGCGAGGAAGTAGGTCCCCGAACAGCCGCGCTGGTTGCCGTTGTCGACGTAGCTGCCCATCGGAACGAAGGCGCCGGCGCGGTAGCCGGTCTCTTCCATCAACTCGCGGCGCCCGGCCTCCTCGGGCGCTTCGCCCTCGTCGACAAAGCCACCGGGGAAGGTGATCGAGACGCAGCGCGGCCCGTGCTTGTATTGCTCGAGGATCAGGATGCGGCCCTCCGGCGTGACCGGCACGACCGAGACGAAGGGGCGCAGGTGGACCTGGTAGAAATCATCGATCACCCGTCCATCGGGCAGTTCGACGCTCTCGCGCGCGACCTGCAGATAGGGCTCCGCCGCATAGACGATGTCCTTCTGAAGGGTCTTCCAGTGCCTGTCTGCCATTGTCCCACCTCACCTTGTCACTTGCATCTGTCTTGGAAACGGAAAACGCCGCCCCGCTGCCGGGGCGGCGCCTGTCGCGGGACCCGGGGTCTGCCGGCTCAGCCGACCAGTTCGAGACCCGAGAAGAAGTAGGCGATCTCGACAGCGGCGGTTTCCGGCGCGTCGGAGCCGTGGACAGAGTTCTCACCCACGGATTCGGCAAACTCGGCGCGGATGGTGCCGGCGGCCGCATCGGCGGGGTTGGTGGCGCCCATCACTTCGCGGTTCTTCTGGATCGCGTCCTCGCCTTCGAGAACCTGCACCACCACCGGCTCGGAGGCCATGAATTCGCAGAGCTCGTCATAGAAGGGACGCTCGGCGTGCACTTCGTAGAACTTGCCGGCCTGTGCCTTGGTCAGCTGGATGCGCTTTTGCGCGACGATGCGCAGGCCTGCGTCCTCGAACTTGGCATTGATCTTGCCGGTGAGGTTGCGGCGGGTGGCGTCGGGTTTGATGATGCTGAGCGTGCGTTGAACTGCCATGGGGGCGGTCTCCTGTTGAAACGCCGGGATGCGCCCCGGCCGGTCTGAAATCGGGCGTGCGATAACACGGGTCTCCCGGCTTGGGAAGGGGGGCTCTGGCGTGAGACGGGGATGGGGGCTTTGCCCCCTTGCCCCCCAAGGTATTTTTAAACAGAAGAAGCTCGGGGCGTGGCTGGTGTGTGGGTCGCGGCTCTGCTAGAGCGCGGCCATGCTGACGATTGATGACATCACCTACTCGGTAGAAGGGCGCCTGCTGCTTGACGGCGCCAGCGCGCGGATTCCGGCGGGCCACAAGGTCGGCCTGATCGGCCGCAACGGCACCGGCAAGACCACCCTGTTCCGGCTGATCCGCGGCGAGCTCGCGCTCGAGGGCGGGGCGATCACCCTGCCCCAGCGCGCCCGCATCGGCGGCGTGGCGCAGGAGGTGCCGGCCAACGAGGTGTCCCTGCTCGACACCGTGCTGGCCGCCGACACCGAGCGCGCCGCGCTGATGGCCGAGGCCGAACACGCCCAGGACGCCACCCGGATCGCCGAGATCCAGACCCGGCTGGCGGATATTGACGCCTGGAGCGCCGAGGCGCGGGCCTCGTCGATCCTCAAGGGCCTGGGGTTCGACGATGCCGAGCAGCTGATGCCCTGCTCTGCCTTTTCCGGTGGCTGGCGGATGCGGGTGGCCTTGGCGGGCGTGCTGTTCGCGCAGCCCGACTTGCTGCTGCTCGACGAGCCGACCAACTATCTCGACCTCGAAGGCGCGCTCTGGCTGGAAAGCTACCTGGCGAAATATCCCCATACGGTGATCATCATCAGCCACGACCGCGGGCTGTTGAACCGGGCGGTGGGCGCGATCCTGCATCTCGAGGAGCGCAAGCTCACCTTCTACCAGGGCCCCTACGACCAGTTCGCCCGCCAGCGCGCCGAACAGCGCGCGGTGCAGGCCTCGATGGCCAAGAAGCAGCAGGCCCGGGTGGCGCATCTGCAAAGCTTCGTCGACCGCTTCCGCGCCAAGGCCTCGAAGGCCAAGCAGGCGCAGGCGCGGTTGAAGATGATCGAGAAGATCGACCTGGTGGCCGCGCCCGAGGAAGTGGCGCGCCGGGTCTTCACCTTTCCGCAGCCCGAAGAGCTGTCGCCGCCGATCATCTCGATCGAGGGCGGCGAGACCGGTTATGACGGCAAGCCGGTGCTGCGCGGGCTGAACCTGCGGATCGACCATGATGACCGCATCGCGCTGCTGGGCAAGAACGGCCAGGGCAAGTCGACGCTGTCGAAGCTGCTGTCTGACCGGCTGCCGCTGATGTCGGGCAAGATGACCCGGTCTGCCAAGCTGCGGATCGGCTATTTCGCCCAGCACCAAGTGGACGAGCTGCATATTGACGAGACGCCACTGCAGCACTTGCAGCGTGAACGGCCCGACACGATGCAGTCGAAGCTGCGCGCCCAGCTCGCGGGCTTCGGCCTGGGTGCCGATCAGGCCGAGACCGAGGTCGGCCGGCTGTCCGGCGGCCAGAAGGCGCGGCTCTCGCTGCTGCTGGCAACGCTCGATGCGCCGCACCTGCTGATCCTCGACGAGCCGACCAACCACCTAGATATCGAGAGCCGCGAGGCGCTGGTCGAGGCGCTGACCGCCTATGGCGGCGCGGTGATCCTCGTCAGCCACGACATGCACCTGCTGTCGATGGTGGCCGACCGGCTCTGGCTGGTTTCGAACGGCGGGGTCAAACCCTTCGAGGACGATCTCGAGGCCTATCGCCGCCTGCTGCTGTCCTCAGACAAGCCGGCAAAATCCGACAAGCCCAAGGCTGCCAAACCCAAGGACGACAAGCCCCGCCGCGCCACCCGGGAAAAGCTGATGGCACTGCGCGCCGAGGTGCGCAAATGCGAGGACCGGGTCGAAAAGATCACCGACATGCACGGCAAGCTGCAGCGCAAGCTGGCCGATCCGGCGATCTACGACGACGCCAAGACCGCCGAGCTGGCCGAGTGGAACCGCAAGTTCGCCGAGGTCGAGGAAGGGCTGAAGCGCGCCGAGGCGCTGTGGATGGCGGCGCTGGAAAAGCTGGAGAAGGCGGGCGGGTAAGGCGCGCGCCGCCCCGGGCCTGACCCGGGGCCTCACCACAAAGCTGCAACAAACGTGTCGCGGCAACCGCTTCGTCTGTCGTCTTCGCCCCTTGCCGAATCCCGCCTGCCGTGGTGCCTAGGGCCATGGACAGCGCCTTTCTCATCTCCGCCTTCGTCACTCTTTTTGTTGTGGTCGATCCCATAGGTCTCACGCCACTTTTCGTGGCGATGACCTCGGGCATGTCGTCCCGCGCACGCCGGGCCATTGCCATCCGCGCCTGCGTGGTGGCCGTGGCGATCCTCGCGCTCTTCGGCGCGCTGGGGGAATCGGTGCTGGGCTTTATCGGCATATCCATGCCGGCCTTCCGCATTGCCGGCGGGCTGCTGTTGTTTCTCACCGCGCTCGACATGCTGTTCGAGCGCCGCACCAAGCGGCGCGAGGACCGTGCCGAGGAGGCCGAGGAAGAGGACGACGGCCATGATCCTTCGGTCTTTCCGCTAGCCATTCCGCTCTTGGCCGGGCCCGGCTCGATCGCCTCGATGATCCTGCTGACCGGCGCGCGGCCGGGGATCGAGGGCTATCTCTGGGTGACCGGCGTGATGCTGGCGGTGGTGGCCATCGCCTTTCTGCTGTTCCTGATCTCGGGCTTCCTGGAACGGGGCCTCGGGCGCACCGGCATCGTCGTGGTGACGCGGCTTCTGGGCATGTTGCTGGCGGCGCTGGCGGTGCAATTCGTGCTCGACGGGCTGCGCGATTACGGATTGGCCTCGGGGCTGGCCTCGTAAAGCCGCGCACCCCGCCCTATGTCATGGACAAAGGAGCGCGCGCATGTCGGCCATGGACACCGGACACCTGATCTATCTCGTGATGCTGCTGGCGGCGGTGGTCTTCTGGTTCGTGGTGGCGAACCGCAATTCGCTGGGCAAGATGTTGCAGCACGCCGCGCTCTGGGGGCTGATCTTTCTGGGCGCGATTGCCGCGGTCGGGCTCTGGGGTGACATCCGCCAGACGGTGATGCCACGGCAGGCGGTGTTTTCCGACCAGGGCCGGATCGAGGTGCCGCGCAGCCCCGACGGGCATTACTACCTGACGCTCGAGGTCAACGGCCATCCGACGCGCTTTGTCGTCGACACCGGCGCGTCGTCGATTGTCCTGCTCGAGGAAGACGCCCGCGCCGCAGGGATCGATCCTGCGCGCCTGCGCTATTCCGGCACCGCGATGACCGCCAATGGCGCGGTGCGCACTGCCCGGGTGGTGCTGGACGAGATCGGTCTGGAGGACATGATCGACCGGCGGGTGACCGCCTTTGTCAACGAGGGCGAGATGGCCGAGAGCCTGCTCGGCATGTCCTACCTGCAGCGCTTCGACCGGCTCGAGATCACCGGAGGCAGGCTCATTCTGGAGCGTTGAGCGCGGCCAGCGCCTCTTCGAGATAGGCGCTCCAGCCGTCGGCCATCGGCAGCAGCTGCCCTTCGCGGCGCAGGGTGCTGACGATTTCCATGGCCTCGGTCAGATGCGCCTCGGCGTTGTCGCCGCTCAGCGCCAAATTAGACAGGGTCAGCGCCAGGTCGTGGCGCCACCTGGCATTGGCCGGATCACGCGCCACCAGCGCCCGCTGCAGCGCCAGCGCCTCGGCAAAGGCCGCCTGCGCCGCCGGGGCATCGCCCTGCGCCACCGCCACCGTCCCGAGATTGCCGAGGCTGTAGGCCACGTCCTGCTGCCAGAGCGTGTTGCCGGGGTTTGTCGCCAGCAGCCCCGCCCGCAGGTCATGCGCGGCGCCAAAGGCCGTGGCGGCCGCTGCAAGATCGCCCCCCGCCTGCGCCAGCCCGCCCAGCCGGTCATGGCTCAGCGCCAGGCTGCGCTGCCAGGTGCGGTTGCCGGGATCGCGCGCCAGCAGATCCTGCAGCAGCGCCAGCGCTTCTTCAAACGCCCCCCGCGCCGCCTCCAGATCGCCGGTCTGCCAGAGCGCGATGCCCAGCAGATCGTGGCTGATCGCAAGATCGCTCTGCCAGACCGTATGCGCCGGGTTGCGCGCCACCAGCGCCTGCATCGGCGCGAGACCCGCGCGAAAGGCATCGCGCGCCGCCTCCGGGTCGCCCTGCGCCAGCGCCGCCTGGCCGATCTTGTTGTAGGTGATCGAGACGTCGCGCTCGAGCCCCGGGGTGGCCTCTGACAGAGGCAGGATGATGCTCTGCGAGCGTTCATAGGCCGCGCGCGCTGCCGCCGCATCGCCCAGCGCCAGCGCCACGTCGCCGGTCAGGTTGTGGCCGATCGACAGGTCGCGCTGCCATTGCGCATTGGCCGGATCGCGCGCCGCCAGTTGTTCGCGCACCGCCAGCGAGGCGGCGATGGCCGCTTGCCCCGCCCGCAAATCGCCCACCTGCTGCAGCACGCTGCCGGATTTCTCGTAGGCGATGGCAAGGTCGCGCTGCCATTCGGTCTGGCCGGGATCGCTCTGCGCCAGCGCGCGAGAGACCGCGAGAGCGGCGGCGAAATGCGCCTGCGCCGCGCTGAGGTCTCCCTGCGCCAGCGCCATCTCGCCCAGCTTGGTGCGGATGATCGACAGGTCACGCTGCCAGAGCGGCTCGTCGGGTTGCGCGGCGGCCAGCGTCTCGAAGACGCCGAGCGCGCGCTCGTAGCCCGCCTGCCCCGCCGCGACCTCGCCCAGCCCCACCGCCACATCCGCCAGCCGCCGGTACGACAGGGCAAGCCCGCGCTGCCAGTCGGTATTGCCCGGGTCCGCTGCCACCAGAACCTCCGACAGCGCCAGCGCTGCCTGATAGGAGGCGCGCGCCTCAGCCAGTGCGCCGAGATCGAGATGCACCAGCCCCAGGCGTTCGTGGCTGATCGCCAGATCGCTCTGATAGGCCAGGGTCTCGGGGTCGGCAGCGGCAACCTCGGCAATCACCGCCAGTGCCGCCTGAAAGAAGCCGGCCGCCCCGTCCACGTCACCCGCCAGCCGCGCCACATCGCCCAGCGCAGTTTGCGCCACCCAGACCGCGCGCCGCCGCAGGATGTCGTCCGGCGCCTCCGCCAGTCGCGCCTGTGAGGCCGCAAGGCCTTGGCCAAAGGCCTGTTCCGCCGCCGTGAGGTCGCCGGTGGTCATCAGCACCCGCCCCAGCTGGTCGGTCACCAGCCGCAACTGCTCGGGCGTCTCGCCGCCCAGCGCCGCGACCTCGGCAAAGAGTTCCGCTGCCCGGCGGTAGTCGGCAATCGCCAGATCGCGGCGCAGGTCGGCCTCTGCGGCGCGGGCGTTGAGGCTGTGGGTCTCGGCCTCTGACAGGGTGCGCGCGAGGTAGTTTTCCTTCAACGTCTCGCGAGAGCCACGGTCGATCCCGGCGGCCTCGGTCAGCCGCGCGCGGGCGGTGTCAAAGGCACCAAGCTCGAGATGGCGCTCGGCCTCCTGCCGCAGGGCGGTCACTGCCGGATCGTCAGAGGCCAGCGTCGTCATGTCCCGGCGCAGCTCGGTAAAGGCCCGGGCGGCGGCGGTCAGCTCGGCGGTCTGGTCCGGCGGCGTGCGGCTGGCGAGATCGGCCGACAGGAAGGCACCGAAGAGCGGAGCCAGCGGCATGTCGTTTTCCGCCGCGATGCGCTCGATCAAGCCCCGGTGAGCCGGCTGCAACCCGGCCATGGCCAAAAGCAGCGACTCGCGTTCCGGCAGCTCCGAGAGGCCGCCGGCAAAGACCAGTGCCGGCAGGCCGCTTTCCACATAAGGCAGCTGGCGGCCACGGGTGCGGTCGTAGACGTCCTGCTGCACCAGGGTCAGCACCTGCCGGATCTCCAGCCCCGGGGTGGCGAGATGCCGGGCCAGCGCCTCGGTGAAGGGCGAGTTGTCGCCGCTGCCGTCCAGCGCCGCCTGGCCGGGCGCGGCGGCGAAGGCATAGAGCAGGTTGTCGGACCGTCCGAGCCGCGCCAGCCCCGGCCTGACCTCGGCACGCTTGCCGAGCACGCTGGCGCCGCGCCCCTCGTCGCCGAAGGGATCGGAGCGGCAGGCATCGACGATCAACAGCCCCACCGGCGCCACCTGCTGCAGCACCTCTGCCACCTCGTCGAGCGCCAGGGCACCTTCCTGAAGCTCGGCCACCGAGCCTGTGGGCGCATCCACGGGCAAGAGCAGGTTGCGCCCGCCCACCTCCATCCCGTGGCCGGCAAAGAACACCAGCGCCACATCGGCGCCTTCGGCGTCATAGGCGAAATCCTCGAGCGCGCGGCGCATCCGGCGCAGGTCGCGGTTGGTCTCGACAAAGACCTCGAAGCCCAGCGCCGTGAGCCTGTCCTCGAGCACGCGGGCGTCATTGACCGGGTTGGCCAGCGGGCGCAGCGCCTCGTAGCGCTCGGCCGCGAGGATCAGCGCGGCGCGGGTTTCGCCGAGGGCAAACCCCGGCAGGAGCAGCAGGAGAATCGACAAAAGAACGCGCATGCCGCAGGGTAACCCGGGGGGCTGGCCGCTCAAATGATTTCTGCCGTCATGTCGGGACGGCCGTGCTACGGGAAAGGAAAGATCATGAAACTGGGTGCGTTTTCGGTAAGCCTCGCGGTCAAGGACCTCGAGGCTTCGCGGGCGTTCTATGAAAAGCTCGGGTTTTCGGTGATGGCCGGAGAGGCCGAGCGCGGCTACCTCATCCTGAAGAACGACGCGGTGGTCATCGGGCTGTTCCAGGGGATGTTCGAGCGCAACATGCTGACGTTCAATCCCGGCTGGGACCAGAGCGCGCAGCCGGTCGAAGGGTTCACCGACGTGCGGGATCTGCAGGCGGCGCTGAAGGCCGAAGGGGTGGCGTTTGCCCAGGAGGCCGATCCCGAGGGGGCGGGTCCGGCGAGCTTCGTGGTGATCGATCCGGACGGCAACCCGGTGCTGGTGGATCAGCACGTGTGAATGCGGCTTGGGTTGGGTGCCGCGTGCTCCGGAGCGGGTCGCTCGCCGGGCCAGCGGCTGCCCGCGGGGTGCCGCAGCGACCTTTGTTCAGAAGCACTTTATCTCAGCCAGATCCGGGAGTCCTTCGAGCGGAGCATCAAGTTTAGCCAAAGCGGCAGCCCGGTCGGGCGGGCAGCCGCTGGCCCGGCGGGCTGACGCCCGTGATTCCGGGCCGGGGCACCGATCAGCTGCAGTCAGCCACCCAGCGCCACATGCGTCGGGACTGCGGCTGCCTGCGGGGTGCCGCTGCGGCGGAAGTTCTGCAGCGCTTTATCTCGGACAAGTCCGGAAGACATCAGAGTGAGGCGCATACGTGAACCAAAGCGGCAGCCCGGTGGGGCGGGCAGCCGCTGGCCCGGCGGGCTTGCGCCCTTGATTCCGGGCCCGGGTACCAATCAACTGCACTCAGCCATTTGGCGCCACATGCGTCGGGCCAGCGGCTGCCCGCGGGGTGCCGCAGTTACGGGCGTTCAGCAGCGCTTTATCCCAGCCAGCTCCGGAAAACCTCCGAGCGAAGCGCCAAACCCAGCCGAAGCGGCAGCCCGGTGGGGCGGGCAGCCGCTGGCCCGGCGGGCTGAAGCCCTTGATTCCGGGCCTCGGCACCAATCAATCGTTGCCAGCCACCCAGCGGCCCGTGGTTCAGGGCTGCGGCTGCCCAGGAGGCCGCTTGCCCGGCGGGCTGAAGCCCTTGTTCCGGGCAGGGGCAATGACCGCCCGTAACTCCGACCTTACCCCGTCTCCGCCTTCTTCTCCCAGCGGCCGCTCTCTTCGGACCAGTATTGCGCGGCGCAGCCTGCCGCGGTCAGGGCCTTCCACTGCGCCCGGGCGCGGTCCACGGCCTCGGGGTCGCTGCCGTCGAACAGCACGCAGACCCGCTCAAGCGCGCTCACCTCTTCGGGCGTCACCAGGGCGCCGTCCACCAGCATCAGGCACTGCGGGTCATTGCCCGCCGCCCCTGAGGTCAGCAACACCGGCTGCAGCGCATCATGCGGCCCGCCGGCGCGGCCATGTGGCAGGAAACTGTCCTCGGGCCCCTGCCACAGCTTTTCGTCCAGCCAATCGAGCCGGCCTTCGTCCACGCCGCGCACCGCGACGCGCCAGCCGGCGCCGCGGGCTTTCTCCAGCAGCATCGGCAGGGTCGCCTCGAGCGGCCTCTGCGTCAGGTGATAGAAGAACGCGGCGCCCAAGGTCTCAGCCCTGCTCGAAACGGTCGCGCACCAGACGGTCAAGCGCCATGACGCCCCAACCCGTCGCCCCCTTGGGCGCCAGGTCGGTGTCCTTGGAGACCTGCGCCACGCCGGCGATGTCGAGGTGAATCCAGGGCGTCTCTTCCTTGACGAACCGCTGCAGGAACTGCGCCGCGGTGATCGAGCCCGCGGGCCGGCCGCCGACGTTCTTCATGTCGGCCTTCTGGCTCTTGAGCTGCTCGTCGTAGCTCGGGCCCAGCGGCAGACGCCAGGCGCCCTCGCCCTCGGCCTCGGCGGACTTCAGGAAATCGTTGCAAAGCCCGTCGTTGTTGGAAAACACCCCGGCGTTGTCATGGCCCAGCGCGATGATCACCGCGCCGGTCAGCGTCGCCAGATCGATCATCCCGGCGGGCTGGAAGGTCTCCTGCGCGTACCACATCACGTCGCAGAGCACGAGCCGGCCCTCGGCGTCGGTGTTGATCACCTCGACGGTGTCGCCCTTCATGCTCTTGACGATATCGCCGGGCCGGGTGGCATTGCCCGAGGGCATGTTCTCGACCAGACCGACAAGGCCGACGACATTGGCCGGTGCCTTGCGCAGGGCCAGCGTCTTCATCACGCCCGACACCACGCCGGCACCGCCCATGTCCATGGTCATGTCTTCCATGCCGGCGGCGGGCTTGAGCGAGATGCCACCGGTGTCGAAGACCACACCCTTGCCGACCAGCGCCAGCGGCGCCTCGCCGCCTTGCGTGCCGCCCAGCCATTTCATCACCACCACCTTGGAGGGGCTGTCAGAGCCCTGCCCCACGGCCAGAAGCGCGCCCATGCCGAGCTCGGCCAGCCTGTCCTCTTCCAGCACCTCGACCTCGACACCGAGATCGCGCAGCGCCTCGAGCCGGTTGGCAAATTCGGTGGTGGTCAGCACGTTGGCGGGCTCGCTCACCAAATCGCGGGTGAAGAACACGCCCTCGGCCACGGCGGCCATCGGCGCGAACTCGGCCTCGAGCTCTTCGGGCTTGGAGCACATCACGGTGACCTTGGTCTCTTTCGGCGCGTCGCGGCCGGTCTTGTGATCGGCGAATTCATAGCCGCGCAGGGCGATGCCCATGGCCAGATCGGTGATCTTGGCCCGGCCCCCGGCCAGCAGCAGCAGATCGGCCTCGCCACGCGCCTTGGCCAGCGCCGCGCCAGCCTTGCGGGCGGTCACCACGTCGGGGCGGCGCGGCAGCTTTACCACGTCGAGCGCATCGGCCGCCATGCCGGTGGGCGAGGCCAGCGTCGCCATCTCGCCGAATTTGAGATCGGCAAACGCCTTGCTCTCGGCAAAACGGTTCAGCGCCTGCCGGGTCAGCCGGTTGACGCGCCGCGCCCCGGGGTCGAGCCGGCCCTCCTCATCGATGATCACGGCCACCCGCCCGGGCGCTTCGGCCACGAGGTCCAACTCGGTCTCGGCAAAGGTGATCTTGGCGGGGGTGGTCATTGTCAGGTCTCCGGTACGAGGAACATTACGGTGAGTGCCACTAGTCCTAGTGCGCGGACCCCCGCTGAACCACCCCTTTATGTGTGGGCGCCGGCAATATCCAGTTTTCCCTTGGGGAGAAATCTTTTAGGGTCGCGGAAAAGGTAAGAGGTTGGGGAAACCTGTTGGCCAGATTCGACAGATACATGCTGTCGCAGCTCTTCATGCTCTTCGGCTTCTTCGCGCTGGTCTTGGTCGCGGTCTACTGGGTCAACCGGGCGGTGATCCTGTTCGACCAGCTGATCGCCGACGGCCACTCGGCCTTTGTCTTTCTCGAATTCACCGCCCTGTCGCTGCCGCAGGTGATCGGCATGGTGCTGCCGATGGCGGGCTTTGCCGCCTCGATCTATGTCACCAACCGGCTCTCGGCTGACAGCGAACTGACGGTGATGCAGGCCACCGGCTTTTCGCCCTGGCGGCTGGCGCGGCCGGTGCTGGTCTACGGGCTGCTGCTGGCGGTGATGATGTCGGTGCTGACCCATCTGCTGATCCCCGCCAGCCTCGAGCAGCTCAAGGAGCGCGAGCGCGAGATCGCCGGCTCGATCAGCGCCCGACTGCTGCGCGAGGGCGTCTTCCTGCACCCCGCCGATGGCGTGACCTTCTACATCCGCGAGATCTCGCCCCAGGGCGAGCTGGCCGATGTCTTCCTGTCGGATGTGCGCAACGACAAGCGCCACATCACCTATACCGCCGAACGCGCCTACCTGCTGCGCGACGACGAGGGCCCCAAGCTGATCATGCGCGATGGCATGGCGCAGGTGCTGAGCCCGGATACCGGCCAGCTCTCGACCACCAATTTCGCCCAGTTCTCGCGTGATATCAGCGGGTTGATCGCCCAGGGCGGGCAAGGCTCGCGCAAGCTGCGCTACATTCCGACGCTGGAGACCCTGTTCGACACTCTGGCGGTGTCGGAAGAGGTCAACGACCCGCCGGGCGAGGTGCTGCTCGAAGGGCATCAGCGCATCTCCTCGGCGCTGGTCTGCATCGTCGCGGCGCTGATCGGCCATTCGGCGCTGCTGGCGGGCGGCTTCAGCCGCTTCGGCGTCACCCGGCAGATCGTGCTGGCAATCTTCCTGCTGGTGGTGGTGCAGCTGATCGAAGGCGCGATGACCGAGCCGGTGCGCGGTGACATGACGCTCTGGCCGCTGGCCTATGTGCATGTGCTGATCGGTCTGGTGATCGCCCTTGCGCTTTACTGGCGGGCCGATCATCCGGCGGCCTTTCGGCGCAAGCCCCCGGGCAGCCCGGCGGCGGAGGGTCTGGCATGACGCTGCACGCCTATTTCGCCCGCCGCTATGCCACGATCTTCGGCGGCATGCTGGCGATCTTCTTTCTCTTCGTCATGCTGCTCGATCTTGTCGAGCAGCTGCGCAATCTCGGCAACGAGGTGAGCTTTGGCCAGGTGCTGCAGGTGACCCTGCTCAACACCCCCGAGGGGCTCTACCAGATGCTGCCACTGGTGATGATCCTGTCGTCGATCGCGCTCTGCCTGGCGCTGGCGCGCTCGTCAGAGCTGGTGGTCAGCCGCGCCGCCGGGCGCTCGGGCCTGTCGGCACTGACCGGCCCGGTGCTGGTGGCGGCGCTGATCGGCGGCATCGCGGTGGCGGCCTTCAACCCGATCGTCGCCGCGACGTCGCAGCGCTACCACGACCTGCGCGAGCTTTATGACAGCGGCGGCACCTCGACCCTGTCGATCGGCCGCGAGGGGCTCTGGCTGCGGCAGGGTGATGTCATGGGACAGACGGTGATCCATGCTGCCCGCTCGAACCCGACGGCAACGGTGCTGCATGACGTGACCTTTACCGCCTATGCCGCCAGCGGCGGGCCGGTGCGCCGGATCGCGGCCGAGGAAGCGGCGCTGATGACCGGGCAATGGGTGCTGACCAACGTCAAGGTCTGGCCGCTGGTGGCCGGGCTCAACCCCGAGACCAATTCCTCCACCCACCCCGAGCTGCGCGTGCCCTCGACCCTGACGCAGGAGCGCATCCGCGACAGTTTCGGCAAGCCTTCGGCGGTGTCGATCTGGGACCTGCCGGATTTCATCGCCCAGCTCGAAAAGGCCGGCTTCTCGGCGCAGCGCCACGCGGTCTGGTTCCAGATGGAGCTGGCGCGGCCGGTGTTTCTGGTGTCGATGGTGCTGGTGGGCGCGGCCTTTACCATGCGCCACGCCCGTTTCGGCGGCACCGGTCTGGCGGTGCTGATGGCGCTGATGCTGGGCTTCGGCCTCTACTACCTGCGCAACTTCGCGCAGATCCTTGGCGAAAACGGCCAGGTCCCGGCCCTGCTGGCCGCCTGGGCGCCGCCGGTCGCGGCGGTGATGATCGGCCTCGGCCTCATACTTCAGATGGAGGACGGCTGATGCTGCGCCGCCTGACTTTCGCGCTGTATCTGATGCTCTCGCCGCTGGCGATCTCGGCGCAGGGCACCGACGCCGACCCGGCGCTGCTGGTGGCCGATACCGTGGTGGTGACGCCCGATGAACGGCTGATCGCCGAGGGCAATGTCGAGGCGCTTTACGACGGCACCCGCATCTGGGCCAGCCGGATCATCTATGTCAGAGAGACCGACAGCCTGATCATCGAAGGCCCGATCCGCATCGACGATGGCGAAAGCTCTGTCGTGCTGGCCGACCGGGCCGAGCTGGACAGCGATCTGGAAAACGGGCTGATCAGCGGCGCGCGGCTGGTGCTCGACCAGCAGCTGCAACTGGCGGCAGTGCAGCTGGCCCGCGTCGAGGGACGCTACACCCAGCTTTCCAAGGTCACCGTCACCTCCTGCCAGATCTGCGGGCCGCAGGGCGTGGCGCTCTGGTCGATCCGGGCGCGGCGGGCAATCCACGACGTCGAGGAACAGCAGCTCTACTTCGACGGCGCGACCTTTCGCGTGCTCGACGTGCCGATCATGTACATCCCGCGCCTGCGCCTGCCCGATCCGACGCTGGAACGCGCCCGGGGCTTCCTGTTTCCCTCGATCCGAACCACCACCGAGCTCGGCACCGGCATCAAGCTGCCCTACTTCATTCCGCTGGGCGATCACGCCGACCTGACGGTCACGCCTTACCTGTCGCAGGAGACCCGCACCGTCGAGCTGCGCTATCGTCAGGCGTTCCGCACCGGCGATATCGAGCTGAACGGCGCCGTCACCAACGACACGCTGCTGCCCGACGAGACGCGCGGCTATCTCTTCGGCGAAGGTGCCTTCGATCTGGGCAACCGCTACAAGCTGAGCTTCAACTTCGAGGTGACCACCGACGAATCCTACCTTTCGGAATACGATTATTCCGGCAAGGACCGGCTCGACAGCGAGGTCACCCTGGCCCGCACCACCCGGCAGAGCAACCTGCTGGCCCAGCTGGTGCATTACAACACCCTGCGCGACAACGAACTGAACTCGACCCAGCCGACCATCATCCCCGACCTGCGCTACGAGCGGCGTTACCAGTTGGACAATGCGCTTGGCGGCGAGTTCCGACTGGGTCTGCTGGGCCACAGCCACATCCGTTATTCCAGCTCTGACGTCAGCGGCCGTGACGTGGGCCGCGCCGGCGTCGAGGGCAGCTGGCTGAACCAGTGGACCTTCGGGTCCGGCCTGCAGGTCGCGGCCCAGGCCGGGCTGGCGTTGGATCACTTCTCGACCGGCGACGATTCCACGGTGGCGGACTACGACAGTTCCGTCACCCCCTCGGCCGCGGTGACCCTGCGCTATCCCTTCCTGCGGCGCGGGGCTGGCGGCGCGCGGCAACTGCTGGAACCGGTGGCGCAGATCGGCTGGGTCGGCGGCGCCGATGCCGATGTCGCCAATGACGAAAGCACCCGCCAGGAGCTGGACGAAGGCAACCTGCTCTCGCTCTCGCGCTTTCCGGCCGAGGATCGGCGCGAACGCGGTCTGGCCACGGTGCTGGGGCTGCGTTTCCTTCACAAGGCGGCCAGCGGCTGGGAGGCCGGGCTGGCGGTGGGCCGGGTCTACCGCGCCACCGACAACAGCGACTTCACCGCCACCTCGGGGCTGGGCGAGGCCACGTCGGACTGGCTGCTGGCCAGTCACTTCCGCAACACCGACGGGCTCTACATCCAGTCGCGCACGCTGGTGAAGGAAACCGGCGAGGTCAGCCGCTCGGCGGCGCGCGGCGCCTGGTCGAACGACCGGCTCGATGTCGGGGCGTCCTTCATCCTGTTGCCGTCCGATTCCGACGAGGACCGCAACGAGAAGGTGGCGGAATGGTCGGTCGACGGCTCCTACCGGTTCAACACCCATTGGACCGTCTCAACCGATGCGCAATACGACATCGCCGACAATCGCGCCGTCGAGGCCGGGATCGGCCTCGCCTATCGCAACGAATGCGTCGAGGCGGCCTTTACCGCCGACCGCACCTTCGCGGATTCATCCAATCTGGACCCATTCACCACTTTCGGGCTAACTATATCGCTAAAAGGGTTCAGCACCGGCGGCGACGCAGGCAGCTACAGCAGGACATGCAGACAATGATTTCACGATTCCTCAGAACCGCGGCCGCGGCGCTTCTGCTTGCGCCGATGGCGCCCCTGACCGCACCGGCCCAGGGGCTGTTCTCGCCGGCCGTCAAGGTCGACGAGATGGTCATCACCAACTACGAGATCAACCAGCGGCTGGCCTTCCTTCAGGTGCTGCGCGCGCCCGGCGATGCCCGCAAGCTGGCGCGCGAGCAGCTGATTGACGATCGGCTGAAGATGCGCGCGGCGCAGGAGCTTGGCATCACCGTCACGCCGGAACAGATCGCCGCCGGAATGGAGGAATTCGCCGGTCGCGCCAACCTGACCGCCGATCAGCTGATCGGCGAGCTGTCCAAGCTCGGGATCGCCACCGAGACCTTCCGCGACTTCGTCGAGGCCGGCATGGCCTGGCGCGAGGTGGTGCGGGTGCGTTTTGCCGGACAGGCCCAGGTCAGCGAAGCCGAGATCGACCGCGCGGTCAGCGCTGGCGGCGGCGGCTCTTCGGTGCGGGTGCTGCTGTCGGAGATCATCATGCCGGCCCCGCCGCCAGAGGCAGAGGCCGTGCTGGCCCGGGCGCAGCGGATTGCCCAGACCACGTCGGAGGCCGAGTTCTCTGCCGCGGCGCGGCAGTATTCCGCCACCGCCACCGCCCGCGCCGGCGGCAAGCTGCCTTGGCAGAAGATCGAGGACCTGCCGCCGGTGCTGCGGCCCTTGGTGCTGGCGCTCTCGCCCGGCCAGGTGACCGATCCGCTGACCATTCCCAATGCCGTGGCGCTGTTCCAGTTGCGCGCGCTCGAAGAGACCGCGTTCACCCGTCCGAGCTATTCGGCGGTGGAATATGCCGCCTATTACATGGCCGGCGGTCGCAGCCCGCAGACCCTGGCCCAGGCGGCCGAGATCGAGGCGCGGGTCGACACCTGTGACGACCTCTACGGCGTGGCCAAGGGCCAGCCCGAGGAAGTGCTCGACCGCAACGCGCTGCCGCCAGAGCAGATCCCCACCGATATCGCGCTGGAACTGGCCAAGCTCGATCCCGGCGAGACCTCGACCGCGCTGACCCGCGCCGGCGGCCAGACGCTGGTGCTGCTGATGCTCTGCGGCCGCAGCCCGGCCACCGACGAGGCGCCCGACCGCGAGGCCGTGGCCACCGGGTTGCGCAATCGCCGCGTCGGCGGGCTGACCGAGAGCTACCTCGAGCAGCTGCGCGCCAATGCGCGGATCGTGACCGTGGAATGAGCCTGTCCGTTGCGCTGAGCTGCGGCGAGCCGGCGGGCGTGGGCCCCGAGCTGGCGGTCAAGGCCTGGGAGGCGCTGCGCGAAGAGCTGCCGTTCTTCCTGATCGGCGATGCCAGGCACCTGCCGGAGGGCGCGCCGCATCTGCGCATCGACGACCCGTCAGAGGCCGCGGTGGCGATGGCCCATGGCCTGCCAGTGCTGCACCGCGATTTCGGCCCCCCGGCAACGCCGGGCCAGGCACAGGCCGCCCATGCCCAGCCGGTGATCGACGCCATTGCCGAGGGTGTCTCGCTGGTGATGGCGGGACAGGCGTGGGCGCTGTGCACAGCGCCGATCCACAAGCAGGCCCTGGCCGAGGGGGCGGGCTTTGCCTATCCCGGCCATACCGAATACCTGGCCGCGCTGGCGGGTGTCGAGCGGGTGGTAATGATGCTGGCCGCGCCGGCGCTGCGCGTCGTGCCGGTAACCATCCACCTGTCGCTGGCCGAGGTGCCCGCCGCGCTGACACCGGCGCTGCTGGAAGAGACCCTGCGCATCACCCACGCCGGGCTTGTCGAGCGCTTCTCGCTCTCCGCGCCGCGGATCGCCGTGGCTGGCCTCAACCCGCATGCCGGCGAAGGCGGGCGGATGGGGCGCGAGGAGATCGAGGTGATCACCCCGGTGCTCGACCGGCTGCGGGCCGAGGGGCTGACGATTGCCGGGCCGCTCTCGGCCGACACGATGTTCCACCCGCCGGCGCGGGCGCGCTATGACGTGGCGGTCTGCATGTACCACGACCAGGCGCTGATCCCGATCAAGACGCTGGATTTCGACGGCGGAGTCAATGTGACGCTGGGCCTGCCCTTTCTGCGCACCTCGCCGGACCACGGCACCGCCTTTGACATTGCCGGTCGCGGGGTGGCCAGCCCGGCCTCGCTGATCGCGGCGCTGAAGATGGCGGGTGCCGCGCGGGCGCCGAGGGCGTGAGGCGTATTTTGGAAAGAGAAGAAGCCTGATGGGGACGATTGACGATCTGCCGCCGCTGCGAGAGGTGATCACCGATCACGGGCTGGTGGCCAAGAAGGCGCTTGGGCAGAACTTCCTGCTCGACCTCAACCTGACCGCCAAGATCGCGCGGCTGGCGGGCGAGCTGTCGAATTGCGACGTGCTGGAGATCGGTCCCGGGCCCGGTGGTCTGACCCGGGGGCTGCTGGCCGAGGGCGCGCGCAAGGTGCTGGCGATCGAGAAGGATGCGCGCTGCCTGCCGGCGCTGGCCGAGATCGCGGCGCGCTATCCCGGGCAGCTCGAGGTGATCAACGGCGACGCGCTGGAGGTCGACCCCGGGCAATATCTGATGCCGCCGATCCGCATTGCCGCCAACCTGCCCTACAACGTCGGGACCGAGCTCCTGGTGCGCTGGCTGACGCCGCCAGCGTGGCCGCCGTTCTGGCAATCGCTGACGCTGATGTTCCAGCGCGAGGTGGCGCAGCGCATCGTCGCCGAGCCAGGCTCGAAGACCTATGGCCGGCTGGCGATCCTGTCGCAGTGGCGCAGCGATCCGCGAATCGTCATGCATCTGCCGCCAGAGGCCTTCTCGCCGCCGCCCAAGGTATCCTCGGCCGTGGTGCATCTGACCGCCCTGCCAGAGCCGCGCTTTCCGGCCGATGCCAAGGTGCTGCAGGAGGTGGTGGCCGCCGGCTTCAACCAGCGGCGCAAGATGCTGCGCGCCAGCCTCAAGGGGCTGCATCCGGCGGTCGAGGACCTGTTGCGTGCCGCCGGGATCAAGCCCACCGATCGCGCCGAACAGGTGCCGCTCGAGGCCTTCTGTGCGCTGGCGCGAGAGCTGGTGGCGGCGCGCCGCTGATCGCGGGTCACGGCCGGAAATAGCGCTTGAGTATACAGCGGGGGTGGCCTCTAGAAAAAGAGGCCATTGTCCTGGACGAGTCTCTTGATGCAGCGATTTGACCCTCTGACCGCCCCGACCCCCCTGCTCGATTTCACCACGCCCGCGCTGACCAGGCTGATCGCCGAGCGCGGCTGGACCCGCCTGCCCGCCACCGCGCGGCTGGCTGCGGCCTATGACTTCGTGCGCAACGACATCGCCTTTGGCTATAACCGCGCCGATGACATTCCGGCCAGCGCCGTGCTGCGCGACGGCTATGGCCAGTGCAACACCAAGGGCACGCTGCTGATGGCGCTGTTGCGGGCGCTGGGGCTGCGCTGTCGGTTGCACGGCTTCACCATCCGCAAGGCCCTGCAGCGCGGCGTGGTGCCCGAGTTGGTCTATCCGCTGGCGCCGCGCGAGATCGTGCATTCCTGGGTCGAGGTCGAACACGAGGGCCGCTGGATCACGCTCGAGGGGTTCATCCTCGACCAGGCCTTTCTGAGCGCCCTTCAGAGCGCCTTTGCCGGGCGGCGGGCGCTGTGCGGCTATGGCGTCGGCACCGACCGGCTGGATGCGCCGCCGGTGGTCTTCGAGGGCGGCGATACCTTCATCCAGAAGACCGGGATCGCGCGGGATTTCGGCATTTTCGACACGCCGGACCAATTCTATGGCCGGCACCGGCAGCAGCTGGGCTGGTTTCGCGAGCGGGCCTATCGCGGGGTGATCCGGCACTGGATGAACGCCAGGGTCAGGGCGATCCGGCGGGGGCATGTGCCACAGGTGCCGGGACTGGCGCAGAACCGCTAACGGACAAGGAAAAGGGCCGACCGGAGGATCCGGTCAGCCCTTGAAAGTCTGGGTCAGAGAGCCTGCGAGGCCGGCCTACTCGGCGGCCTGCGACGGCTCGTCAGAGGCCGGGGTGTCAGACGGTGCCGCCTCGGGTGCGGGCGCCTGGGCCTTGGGCTTGCGCGGGCGTTTGGCCTTGGGCTCGGGCTGGGCGTCGGACTGGGCCTCATTGGCAGAGGCCTCGCCCCCCTCGCCCTTGTCAGCAGCCTCGTCACCCTGGGCGGGCGCGTCGGACTTCTTGCGCGCAGGCTTGCGGCGCGGACGCTTGGGCTTGTCTTCCTCGACGCGGCTTTCCGGCGTTTCCACCAGGTTGTCCGAGGAATCGTCGTCAAGGTCGAGCACGTCGGGCTGCGGCGCATCGGCCGGATCGGAGCTGTCCTGCGGTGCCGGACTGTCCTGACCGCCGGAGGAATCGCGTTCCTGCCGTTCGGCCCGCTCGCGGTCACGCTGCGCCTGGCGCTCGCGGTTCTGGCGTTCCTGCTCTTCGCGCTTGGAGTCCTGCTCCTTCTGGGCCTCGCCCAGAAGCCTCAGGTAGTGCTCGGCGTGCTGCTGAAAGTTCTCGGTTGCCACCCGGTCACCGGCCAGTTGGGCATCACGTGCCAGCTGGTTGTACTTGTCGATGATCTGCTGCGGCGTCCCGCGCACCTTGCCCTCGGGACCGGAGCTGTCGAAGACCCGGTTGATGATGTTGCCACCAGAAGGCTTGTTGCGGTTCGATCGCGACCGCGACCGTGACTTGGATGATCTCATTATACTGTTATCCAGCCCGTTTTTGGATAGTCTCTAGCCGGTGTGCCAAACGCGGTGCAGAGGCGCGATGCATTCGACAATCATGCTCTTGTGCGGCGAGTGTCTCGCGGGGCGCGGAGCGCGACCCATCTGCGACGACACCCAAGCACTAACCACGACAAGACCGTCCTTACAAGGGGGTAATTGTCGCACAAGCGGTCCGAAACCGGCAAAAGCGGCACTTTTGCACCGATTCTGACGCAAACTCACTGAATGTTGCGAGCGCTAACGGCCCTGTCGCGGCCATCGAGATCCTGCACCACCACGACCTCGGACAAGCCGCCCTCGGTCGTCAGGGCCGAGACGGCGGCGGCCTGCTGCCAGCCGATCTCGACCAGAAGCCGCCCGCCGGGTTCGAGAAACTGCCGCGCCCCGGCGGTGATCGCGCGATAGGCCGAGAGGCCGTCGGCCTCGTCGGTGAGCGCCAGCCGAGGTTCGTGCGCAAGCTCGGGCGCCAGGGCTGCCATCTCGTGATCGGCGATATAAGGCGGGTTCGAGACGATCAGGTCGAAGCTGCCGTCGACCTGGGTGAACCAGTCGCTCTGCCGCAGCAGCGCGCATTCCGAAAGCCCCAGCGCCGCGCGGTTGCGGGCCGCCACGTCGAGTGCTGCGGGCGAGAGATCGACGCCGAGCCCCCAGGCGCCCTGGCTCTCGGCCAGGAGCGTCAGCAGGATGCAGCCGGTGCCGGTGCCAAGGTCGAGCACCCGCTCGAAGGGCTGCGCCAGCGCCGCCTCGATAAGCGTTTCGGTTTCCGGCCGCGGGTCGAGCACATCCGGCGTCACCTCGAACTCGCGGCCGTAAAACGCCCGCTTTCCAGTAAGATGCGAGACAGGTTCGCGGGCCACGCGGCGCGCGATCAGCGCCTCGAAGCGACTGGCGATCTCCGGGTCGACCGGTTCCGGCAGCACCAACGTCAGCCGCCCGGCGTCCTCTCCCAGCGCGTGGGCCAGAAGCCTGCGGGCATCGCGCCCGGCCCCGTCGATCCCGGCGGTCTTGAGCGCACGGGTGGCCCGCGCCAGCAGTTCAGAGCCGGTCATGTCATCGCCGCCAGCAGCGTCGCCTGGGCATCGGCGGTCAGCGCATCGACGATCTCGTCAAGATCGCCCTGCATCACCTGGTCGAGCTTGTAGAGCGTCAGGTTGATGCGGTGATCGGTCATGCGACCTTGCGGAAAGTTGTAGGTGCGGATGCGTTCGCTGCGGTCGCCCGATCCCACCTGCGCCTTGCGGTCGGCCGAGCGTTCGCTGTCGACGCGGCTGCGTTCCAGATCGAAAAGCCGTGATTTGAGCACCTGCATGGCGATCTCGCGGTTGCGGTGCTGCGACTTCTCGGAGCTGGTGACCACGAGGCCCGTGGGGATGTGGGTGATGCGCACCGCCGAATCGGTGGTGTTGACGTGCTGGCCGCCGGCACCGGAGGCGCGCATGGTGTCGATGCGGATGTCGCCCGGGTCGATCTGGATATCGACATCCTCGGCCTCCGGCAGCACGGCCACGGTGGCGGCCGAGGTATGGATGCGCCCGCCGCTCTCGGTCGTGGGCACGCGCTGGACGCGGTGCACGCCGGATTCGTATTTCAGCCGGGCAAAGACCCCCTCGCCCTTCACATGCGCCACCACTTCCTTGATGCCGCCCAGTTCGGTGGCGTTCTCCTCGATGATGTCGAAGCTCCATCCCTTGGCCTCGGCATAGCGCTGGTACATCCTGAGCAGGTCGCCGGCAAAGAGCGCCGCCTCCTCGCCTCCCGTTCCCGGGCGGATCTCGACGATGGCGGGCCGGGCATCGGCCTCGTCGCGGGGCAACAGCGCCAGTTGCAACGCGTGTTCCGCCGCCGGCAGGCGTTTCTTCAGCGCCGGGATCTCCTCTTCCGCCAGCTCGCGCATGTCGGGGTCTGACAGCATCGCCTCGGCCTCGGCCATGTCCTCGAGCAGTTGGCGCCAGTGGCTGATCTGGTCGACCACCGGCTTGAGATCGGAATATTCCTTGGCCAAAGCCGCGATCTCGCCCGCCTCGGCGCCCGCGTTCATCTTGGCTTCCAGAAACTGGAACCGGTCTTCGATCTGGCGCAGGCGGTCTTCGGGGATCATGTGCTGGGCTTTGGCTCTGTAATGATGTCGAATTCGGAAATTTCGTGATAAACTGCCCGCATGATGAGAGGAAGTACCCTTTTGTTGCTGCTCGCCACGCCGGCGCTGGCGGATGTTACCGGCCCCGGCGGGCGCACCATTGATTGCTACTGCACCGACCGCAGCGGCGCCCGGGTAGAACTGGGCGAGACCATCTGCCTGCAGGTCGACGGACGAATGTTCATGGCGCAGTGCCAGATGTCGCTGAACGTGCCAATGTGGCGCGAGGTGGCGCAGGGCTGTCTTGGCGCCTCATTGCCGCAGAGCCTGGATCCAGGCCTCGATACGGCCGCGGTTGACGCCGAGATCTGAGCGGCCATAGCGCGCCCGACCGAAGAGCTCGATCACCGGCCCCTCTGGGGTCTCCTCCAGGCTGAGCGTGGTGTAGTCGGGATAACCTACAAGCCTGGTACGGGTGACATAGGTGATACGGCGCTCCTCGAGCGATCCGGCAAGATGCGTGGTGCGCGGCGTGGCGCGGATGACGGCATCGAAGGCCGCCAGCCGCCGCGCCGCATCGTCGGGCCTCTCGCGGTAGACATGCGAGTTCTTGCCGGACTGGGGACCGGTCTCGGTGCGGCCCGAACCCCGGTGCCACCGCGCCGGATCATCCGGCGCAAAGCGTACCCAGGCCCAGCCGGCAAGCACCACAGAGACCGCGACAAGAAATAATATCTTCAACAGGTTATCCGCTCTTCTTCAGATGGTTCCAGCCCCAGAGGCAGATCAGTTCCACCGCCACATGCGCCCCGGCAATCGCGGTGGCGCCGGTGGTGTCAAAGGGCGGCGAGACCTCGACGATATCACCGCCGAGCATGTTGATCCCCGCCAGTTCGCGCAGCGCCACCGCCGCCTGCGCCGTGCTCAGCCCGCCCCAGACCGGGGTGCCGGTGCCGGGGGCAAAGGCCGGGTCGAGGCAGTCGATGTCGAAGGTCAGGTAGGTCGGATGGTCTCCGACGATCTCGCGCACCTTGGCGGCGGTGCTTTTCGCCCCGATGTCATACACTTCGCGGGCGTCGATCATCTGCATGCCGTGGCGGTCGGGGTTGTCGGTGCGGATGCCCACATGCACCGAACGCGCGGGATCGACGAGGCCCAGCTTGATCGCCTTGTAGAGGAAAGTGCCGTGGTCTATCCGGTCGAAATCGTCGTCTGTCCAGGTGTCGGAATGGGCGTCGAACTGGATGATCGACAGAGGGCCGAACTTTTCGGCATAGGCTTTGAGGATCGGCAGGGTGATGAAGTGATCGCCGCCCAGCGTCACGGTGCCCACGCCCTGCGCCAAAATACCGGCGATGTGGCGCTGCAGCGTGTCGGGGAATTCAGACACCTTGGCATAGTCGAAGGCCAGATCGCCGTAATCGACAACATTGAGCTTTTCCATGGGGTTGTACCCCCACCCATAAGGCGCGTCGGGGCTTTGCAGGGCGCTGGCCTCGCGGATCGCCCGGGGGCCGAAGCGCGTGCCGGGGCGATTGGTCACCGCCTGGTCAAAGGGCACGCCAGTCACCGCCAGATCGACGCCGGCGAGGTCCTTGCTGTAGCGTCGACGCAGGAACGACGTGGCACCGCCAAAGGTGTTCTCGAAGCCGAGACCGGTGTAACCTTGCCGCGTAAAGGCCTCATCTACCTTGGTTTTTGCGTCTTCAAGCGCCATCGTTTCTCCCTTTCGGCCGGCCGGGGTCTGGACTTCGTGCCCGCCCCGCGACAGATTGCAGACAAGCGCAATTGACCGGGGGCTGCAATGGCTGACGACGCTTTGATCCACGATCCGGCCGGCGGCATGCCGCGGCTGCTCGAAATCATGCGCCGGCTGCGCGACCCCGAAAGCGGCTGTCCCTGGGATATTGAACAGGATTTCAGCACCATAGCCCCCTATACCATCGAAGAGGCCTATGAGGTTGCCGATGCCATCGAGAGGCAGGACTGGGCCGAGCTGAAGGGCGAGCTGGGCGATCTGCTGTTCCAGTCGGTATTCCACGCGCAGATGGCCGAAGAGGCCGGGCTGTTCAGCTTTGACGATGTGGCCAACACCATGTCCGACAAGATGGTGGCGCGGCATCCGCATGTCTTTGGCGACGAGAGCCGCGACAAGAGCCCCGTACAACAGACCCGCGACTGGGAGGCCATCAAGGCCGCCGAACGGGCGCAGAAGGCGCAGAAAGGCGCGCTGGATGGCGTGGCCGTCGGGCTGCCGGCGCTCCTGCGCGCCTACAAGCTGCAGAAACGTGCGGCGCGGGTAGGTTTTGACTGGCCCGAGACGACACAGGTGCTCGACAAGATCGCCGAGGAGGCCCGCGAACTGGTCGAGGCGCGCGAGACCCTGACCCAGGACGAGGTCGAAGAGGAAATGGGCGATCTGCTGTTTGTCATGGCCAATCTCGCCCGGCATCTGGATGTCGAGCCAGAGGCGGCGCTACGCAAGGCCAATGCGAAATTCACACGCCGTTTCAAATCGATAGAGGCCGCTCTTGCAGCCAATGGCAAGAGCGCCTCGGACTCGAACCTCGAGGAAATGGACGCGCTCTGGGAAGCCGCCAAGGCGGCCGAGCGGCGCGCGGCCGAGTGAGGCTCAGCGCAGCAATGTGACGCCGGGGATGGCGCCGATCCGGTCGAGGTCTGCGGCGTAACGCTCTGACAACACTCTACGATCCGCCTCCTTGAACTCGGCAAAGCCGGTGCCGTCGCGCTGATCGGCATGTTCGGCGATGACGGCCTGCCAAGCCGGTCGCTCCAGTTCTTCCCCAGCCCGATAACGCGCCTGCAGATGTTCTAGCGCCACATCGGTGGCGCTGAGGTTCATCACCCTCTGCGGTTCCTCCACCGGCCCGGCATAGCCCGGCAAAAGCAGCCGCAACAGGCCGGCCCGGCTGGGTCTGCGCTCGTAATCCACGACGAAAAACTCGACCGGCTGAAGGATCGCCGAGAGCGCCTCCACCAGTTCCGGCCAACCGCGGTCCATCGCCAGAAAGTCCGGCACCCGCTTGTCAAAAGACGCCACTGGATGGTCCTCGGCGCGTTTACGATAGGCGCTGGCGAAAAAGTCGTCGTAGCGCCGCACCACCAGCAGCAGCCGGGCGATCCGGGCCTCGGCGGTGGCGAGGCCCGCGGCCAGAACATTCAGCCGCTCTTCCGCCTTGGGATAGAACTGGCCGCGCAGAAAGGGAAACATCTGCCCCGTCACGTTTTCCTCTGAAAGGAGCAGCGCGCGCCTCGGATCGGGGCTGTGATAGCGCAGCCGCCGCGCCACGCCCGCTTGCCCATCGGGCGACAAAGGCAGCCGCAGCGTGCCGCCGGGGATGTCGTCACGACCGGGATAGGCCACGTCGACGTTCGCTGCGGCCAGGGCGGACTGGTTCAGGCTGAGGCACATCTGGAACGAAGAGGTGCCGGTGCGGTGCGCGCCGGCATGCAGGTAAATCACTTTGGTCATCAATACTCGGGGCCTTGTGTACGCGGATACCCTGCGCTTTGTGCCTCTGGCAGTAAACCGCTTATGGACTCTCAGCGCCGCGATTGACAAGTTGGCGGCCAAATTGCCCTGCCCTGAACGAGTTCCCATGACCAAACGCAAGATCATCATCGACACCGACCCCGGACAGGACGACGCGGTGGCGATCCTTCTGGCGCTGGCCAGCCCCGAAGAGATCGAGGTTCTGGGCATCACCGCCGTGGCCGGCAACGTGCCGCTGCCGCTGACCGCCAAGAACGCGCGGATCGTCTGCGAGCTGGCGGGCAAGCCCGAGGTGCCGGTCTTTGCCGGCTGCGATGCACCGATCCGGCGGCCGCTGGTGACAGCGGAACATGTGCACGGCAAGACCGGGCTCGACGGGCCGGTGCTGCCCGATCCGCAGATGGCGCTGCAGGACCAGCATGCGGTCGATTTCATCATCGAGACGCTGCAGCGCGAGCCGGAAGGCAGCGTCACGCTCTGCCCGCTGGGGCCGCTGACCAATATCGCCACGGCCTTTGCCCGCGCGCCCGAGGTTGCCGGGAGGGTCAAGGAGATCGTGCTGATGGGCGGCGCCTATTTCGAGGTGGGCAACATCACCCCGGCGGCCGAGTTCAACATCTACGTCGATCCGGAAGCCGCTGACATCGTTTTCAAATCCGGCGCGCCTATCACGGTGATGCCGCTCGATGTCACCCACAAGGCGCTGGTCACCAAGGCGCGCAACGATGCCTTCCGGGCACTTGGCACGCCGGTCGGTCAGGCGGTGGCCGAGATGACCGATTTCTTCGAGCGGTTCGACAAGGAGAAATACGGCTCCGACGGCGCGCCGCTGCATGACCCCTGCGTCATCGGCTGGTTGCTGAAGCCGGAGCTGTTCTCGGGCCGGCGGATCAATGTCGAGATCGAGACCACGTCGGAGCTGACCCTCGGGATGACCGTGGCCGACTGGTGGGGCGTGACCGACCGGCCGGCCAATGCGCTGTTCATCGGTGACGTCGATGCCGATGGGTTCTTTGACCTGCTGACGGAAAGGCTGGCCCGGCTATGAGCACAAGGTTGCACCTCGCAGGCCCCGACGACCTCGAACGGCTGATGCCGCTGACCGCGGCCTTCAGCGCCGAGACCGGGATCGAGACCGACGACGACCACCGCCGCGCCGCGGTGACGCCGCTGCTCGAAGGTTGCCCGCATGGCGCGGTCTACTTGATCGGGCCGCAGAAGGCGCCGGTGGGCTACATCATCCTCAGCTTCGGCTGGTCGCTGGAATTCGGCGGCATGGACGGTTTCGTCGACGAACTCTACATCCGCCCCGCCGTGCGCGGGCGCGGCATGGCGACCGATGTGCTTTATTCCCTGCCGCGGGCGCTGCGGGATGCCGGGCTCAAGGCGCTGCACCTCGAGGTCAAGCGCGAGGACAAGTCGGCGCAGAGGCTCTATCGCAAGGCGCATTTCGAGCTGCGGGACGGGTTTTCGCTGATGTCACTCAAGCTGTAAGCGACTGGTGGGTTGCAAACCCACCCTACGGACGCGCGCATCGGCTCTGGCCCCGTGGCGGGGTGCATGCTACCGCTTGGGACACAGGGTCCAGAGCAGGTAGAGCCATGAATTTTCTGCAGATCACATCGCTACTGATCGTCATGGCGGGGCTGTTCGGGGCGATCAATTACCTCGTGCTCAAGCTGCCGGCGGCGATCGGCATCCTTGTGGTGGCGCTGCTCGCCTCCTTCGGGATCATGCTGCTCGACATGGTCTGGCCGGCGCTGGAGCTGGCCGACACGGTGCGCACCACGGTGCAGGGGCTCGAATTCTCGGACGCGCTGCTCGAGGGGATGCTGGGGCTGCTGCTCTTTGCCGGTGCGCTGCATGTCAAGCTGTCGGACCTGCGCGAACAATGGAAGCTGGTCTTTCTGATGGCGACGCTGGGGGTGGCGCTGTCGACGGTGATCGCGGGCGTCGGTTTCTACTGGATCACCGGCATGCCGCTCCTGATCGCGCTGGTCTTTGGCGCGCTGATCTCGCCCACCGATCCGGTGGCGGTGCTGGGCGTGCTGCGCGAGGCCAATCTGCGCAAGGAGCTGGAGACCAAGATTGCCGGCGAGTCGCTGTTCAACGACGGTGTCGGCTATGTGGTCTTCCTCGTGCTGGTCGGGCTGGCCTTTCCGACCGGCGAGGGCCATGGCAGCGGGCTCGAGGCGGCGGCGCTGCTGTTCGTGCAGGAGGCGCTTGGCGGCGCGGTTCTGGGCATCGTGCTGGGCTGGCTGACCTTCCGGCTGATGCGGCTGATCGACGATTTCTCGCTCGAGGTGCTGCTGACACTGGGACTGGCCTTTGGCGGCTACGAGCTGGCGGTGTACCTGCATGTCTCGGCGCCGATCATGGCGGTCTGCGCCGGTCTGCTGATCGGCGACATCGGCGCCAAGCACGGCATGACCGAGGAAACCCGCAATTATGTCGATGCCTTCTGGAAGCTGATCGACGAGATCCTCAATGCCGTGCTCTTCCTGATGATCGGCTTCGAGGTCTTCGCCCTGGCCTTCGACGTCAGCGACCTGATGATCGGCGTGCTGTCGATCGGACTGGCGCTGGTGGCGCGGATGGTGGCGGTGGCGGTGCCGGTGCTGGTGCTGCGCCCCTTCCGCAGCTTTCCGCATGACGTGATCCCGATCATGACTTGGGGCGGGCTCAAGGGCGGCATTTCGGTCGCGCTGGCGCTGTCGCTGCCCGACGGCGAGTGGAAGCCGCTGATCCTGACCGCGACCTACGTGGTGGTGATCTTCTCGATCATCGGCCAAGGCCTGACGGTCACCCGCCTGGCCAACCGCCTGGGCCGCGAGCCGGACCTCGTGTGATGGCGCTGTTTGTCTTTGATATCGACGCCGAGGGCCGGGCCCACGAGGGCGCTCTGGACCGCGACGTGCCGGAGGGGCACTGGCGGTGGGTGCATTTCGATCTGGCCGCCCCCGGCACGGTGGCGCGGGTCGGCCAGCTGGTCTCTGACGAGGCCGCCGAGATCCTGGTGCAGCCGGAAACCCGGCCGCGCTACCTCGCGCTGGGAGAGACGCTGATCCTGATCCTGCGTGGGGCCAACTTCAACCCGGGGCAAAAGGCCGACGATATGGTGTCGCTCAGGCTTTGGGCCGGGCCGGAGCTGGTGGTCACCCTGCGAAACCGGCCGATCTTTGCGGTGCGCGACCTGCAGGGCGAGCTGGAGGCCGGGCGGCTGATCCCCGGCGGCCCCGGAGAGCTGGTGGCCGAACTGACCGAGCGGCTGGTCGACCGGATCGAACAGGTCTCGCTCAGGCTCGATGATCAGGTCGACGAGATCGAGGTGGCGATCCTCGAGCCCGATTGCCCGCCCGACGTGCTGGCCCCCCTGCCCGAGTTGCGCCGCGCCTCGATCCGGCTGCTGCGGTATCTGCGGCCGCAGAGCGAGACCCTGCGCAAGCTCGAAGCCCGCCCACCCGGCGGCTTTGCCCTGCCGCAGGACGAGATCCGCGAAAGTGCCAACCGCGCGCAGCGCGCGCTGGAAGAGCTTGACGCCGTGCACCAGCGGCTGGGCGCGCTGGCCGATCACCAATATGCGCAAAAGGCCGACCAGCTGTCACGCAACGGCTACGGGCTCTCGGTGGTGGCGGCGATCTTTCTGCCCTTGGGCTTTGTCACCGGGCTGTTCGGCATGAACGTCGGCGGATTGCCGTTCGATGCGACGCCCTGGGGCTTTGTCATCGTCTGCCTCGGCATGGCCGTCTCGGTCATCCTGGTGCTGCTGGTGCTGCGGCTGTTGCGGCTGATCTAGGCCAATCTGATTTCCCCCCTTACTTGCGCGCAAAAACCTGACAGAGTGGGCTTAATCCATTTTCAACGGGAGGATACGTGATGGGATTGATGGGCACTCTGGCCAAGGTCGCGCTGGGCTATGCCGCCGCACGCGGCGTGGATCACATGAGCAAGAACCAGGGGCTCGGCGGCCTGCTGGGCGGGGCGCAGGTGCCCTCGGATCAGGCCAGGGCCACTCAGAACCCCACCGCCGAGGCGATGGGCAAGATGCCGGGCATGGAACAGATGCGCGGCATGATGGCCCAGATGCGCGAAAGCGGCGCCCAGAGCATGGGCCAGGCGCAGGACATGTTCTCCAAGATGATGGGCGCCGGTGGTGGCGCCGGCATGAACCTGCAGGAGATGATGGGCAACCTGATGGGCGGCGGCCAGTCGTCTGATGCCAAGGGCGGCGGGTTGCTCTCGGGCGCCGGTGGCGCGGGCCTTGCCGGTCTTCTGTCGATGGCCGGCGGTGCGGCTGCGGCGCAGGGCAAGGGCGTCGGCGCCCTGCTGGATCAGGTCTCCGGCACGACCGCCGCGCCAGAGGCCGAGGAAGCCGCCGGGCTGATGCTGCGGGCGATGATCCAGGCGGCCAAGTCCGATGGCGGCATCGACGCCGAGGAAAAGAAGAAGATCCTCGAAACCGTGGGCGAGGATGCCGACGAGGAAAGCCTGGCCTTCGTCAAGAAGCAGCTTGCCGCCAAGGTCGATCCCAAGGCGCTGGCGCAGGACACGCCCGATGCGCAGAAGATGCAGGTCTATTCGATGTCGCTGATGTCGATCCGGGTGGATACCGAGGCCGAGGCGAAATACCTCGACGAGCTGGCGTCCGAGCTGGGGCTCGACCAGCAGACGGTGAACATGCTGCACCTGCAGATGGGGGTTCAGCCGCTCTACGCCTGAGCTGACGCAACATTTGGCCCGGTCGCTGGCGCGGCCGGGCCACTTCCTGCCCTTGCGGCACATCGGCGCTCTTGCCCTTTCGCAAGCATCTGCGTAAACCGCGCCGGACGATTTCAGGCAGGACGATCCCATGCCCCTTCTGGTGATGAAATTCGGCGGAACCTCCGTCGCCACGCTCGACCGTATCCGCCGCGCCGCCAAACGCGTGGGCGTGGAGGTGGCCAAGGGCTATGACGTGATTGTCATCGTCTCGGCCATGGCGGGCGAGACCAACAAGCTCGTGGGCCTCGTCAACGAGACCTCGCCGCTGTTCGATGCGCGCGAATACGACGCCATCGTGTCCTCGGGCGAGAACGTGACCGCCGGTCTGATGGCGCTGACGCTGCAGGAAATGGACGTGCCGGCGCGCAGCTGGCAGGGCTGGCAGGTGCCGCTCAAGACCACCAACGCCCATGCCGCCGCGCGGATCACCGAGATCCCCACCGACAACATCAACGCCAAGTTCGGCGAAGGCATGAAGGTTGCCGTGGTCGCGGGCTTTCAGGGCATCGGCCCCGATGGCCGGGTCACCACCCTGGGCCGGGGCGGATCGGACACCACCGCCGTGGCCTTTGCCGCCGCCTTCGAGGCCGAGCGCTGCGACATCTACACCGACGTCGACGGCGTCTATACCACCGACCCGCGGATCTGCGAAAAGGCCCGCAAGCTCGACAAGATCGCCTTCGAGGAAATGCTGGAACTGGCGTCGCTGGGCGCCAAGGTGCTGCAAACCCGTTCCGTCGAACTGGCAATGCGCTATAACGTGAAACTGCGGGTGCTCTCGAGTTTCGAGGAAATGGACGACGCGGCCGGAACGCTCGTCTGCGATGAGGATGAAATCATGGAACTCAATGTCGTTTCTGGCGTGGCCTATTCCCGTGACGAGGCCAAGATGACCCTGATCTCGGTCGCCGACCGCCCCGGCATTGCCGCCGCGATCTTCGGCCCGCTGTCGGATGCCGGCGTCAACGTCGACATGATCGTGCAGAACATCTCGGAAGAGGGCCGCACCGACATGACCTTCTCCTGCCCCACCGATCAGGTGAAACGGGCGGAAAAGGCGATGTCCGACGCCAAGACCAGCGGTGCGATCAATTTCCATGACATCGTCGCCGATACCGGCGTCGCCAAGGTCTCGGTCGTGGGCATCGGCATGCGCAGCCACGCCGGCGTGGCGGCCAAGATGTTCAAGGTACTCTCCAATGAGGGGATCAACATCAAGGTGATTACAACCTCCGAGATCAAGATTTCCGTGCTGATCGACCGGAAATATATGGAACTCGCCGTGCAAGCGCTCCATGATGCGTTCGAATTGGAAAACGCGGCCTGACGCTCCTGCCCTGTGACGGGCCTGGGAAAGTCGGGTCCGAACGGGGAGATCGGTGATGCGACACGCGGCTTTTGCCGTCGCTCTGGGTGCCTGCCTGCCGCTTTTGGCGGCAGCGGAGCCGCTGTTTTTCTCTTCGGTCACCTCGAATGACATTGATTATATCCTGAGCGACGACCCCGATGCGCTGGCGTGCCTGGTCGATCGCGGCGATGGCACGCGCGAGATGCCCGACAAACGCGGCGGCCCCCTGATGGTCGAGGGCGTGCATCTGTTCGATGCGCGCTATCTCGACGGTGCAGTGGTGCCGATCTGGGCACATCCCGCCCTGGGCGACCGCACCAGCGCGCTGGAGACCGTGACACCGCTGGCCCACGCCATCGGCAAGCTGCCGGCCTTCATGCGTGCCAAGCTCGATCACGTGGTGGTGCTGGCCGGCGATGAAAGCGCCTTTGCCGAGGATCGCGGGCGGTTCTTTATTGTCTATTCCGAAAATGTCGCACGGCGCATCTCGACCCATGACCTCGAAGAGACCGTGTTCCACGAGAGCGTTCACGCCACCATCGACCATCCGCATGCCGCAAGCGACGGCTGGCGCGCGGCGCAGCAGGCCGATGGCGCTTTTCTCACCAGCTATGGCGCCGAGAACGCCCAGGGCGAGGATTTGGCCGAGACCATGCTGGTGGCCTACACCGCGCTCCGCCATCCCGAACGCCTGCCCGCAGAGGTTGCAGAAGCCCTGCGTGAAAAAGTGCCACATCGCATGGCATTCATTGCTGAATTGCTGGACCAGCTGGACCAGCCGGTAGACACACAAGACAGCGCCGCGATCTGCGGCTAGCCAAGAGACTGGGGCCGAGGGCCGAGGCCCGCCAGAGACAGATCGGTCCGAACGAGGGGACATCGACAGATGCCAGAAGGTACGGAAAGCGAAAGCCGCAAGCTTCTCAGACGCTTGCGCGACCTCATGGCCGAGGAATCCAAAGGCCAGGAGCGGCTCGACAAGATCGTGCATCTGACCGCGGATTCGATGAAGACCGAGGTCTGTTCGATCTATTTGTTCCGCGACGAGGACACGCTGGAGCTTTGCGCTACCGAGGGTCTGAAGGCGGAAGCCGTGCACCAGACGCGGATGCGGATCGGCGAAGGCTTGGTCGGCCGCGTGGCGCGGCACGGCAATATCGTCAACACCGCCAATGCGCCACAGGCGCCGGGCTTTCGCTACATGGCCGAGACCGGCGAGGAGATCTATTCGTCCTTTCTCGGCGTGCCGATCCAGCGGCTGGGCGAGATGCTGGGCGTTCTTGTGGTGCAGTCCAAGCAGGCGCGCGAATTCACCGCCGACGAGGTCTATGCCCTCGAGGTGGTCGCCATGGTGCTGGCCGAGATGACCGAGCTGGGCGCTTTCGTCGGCGAAGGTGCCGCGCTCTCGGCGCGGCACACCCAGCCGTTCCTGATCCGCGGCATTACCGGACAGGAAGGCGCGGCCGAGGGGCATGTCTGGCTGCATGAACCCCGCGTGGTTGTCACCAACCCGATTGCCGACGATCCGCACCGCGAGCTCGAGCGCCTGAAAGAGGCGGTGGACAAGCTGCGCATCGGCGTCGACGAGATGCTCGAGGGCGCGATGGGCGGCGATGCCGAACAGCTCGAGGTGCTGCAGGCCTATCGCATGTTCGCCAATTCCCGCAGCTGGATGCGGCGGATGGAAGAAGACATCGCCCGCGGCCTTTCCGCCGAAGCCGCGGTCGAAAAGGAACAATCCGCCGCCCGCACCCGGCTGGGCCAGGTGCCCGATGCCTATCTGCGCGAGCGTCTGCACGATCTCGACGACCTGTCGAACCGGCTGCTGCGCATCCTGACCGGTCAGGGCGCGGTCACCGGCGCCGAGATGCCCGAGGACCCGATCCTGATCGCCCGCAACATCGGGCCCGGCGAGCTTCTGGAATACGGTCGCGGGCTCAAGGGCATCGTGCTCGAGGAAGGCTCTGTCGGCAGCCATGCCGCGATCGTCGCCCGGGCGCTGGCGATCCCGCTGGTGTTGCAGGCCAAGCGGGTGACCACCGAGGCGCTGAACGGCAACCACATCATGGTCGACGGCGATCAGGGCGTGGTCCACCTGCGCCCCGACGACAACGTCGTTGCCGCCTTTCGTGACAAGATGGCGATGTTGCACAAGGCGCAGGAACGCTATTCCTCGATCCGGGACAAGCCGGCCGAGACGCTTTGCGGCAAGATCATCTCGCTGCACATGAACGCCGGCCTGATGGCCGACCTGCCCTCGCTGGAAAGCTCTGCCGCCGAGGGCGTGGGCCTGTTCCGCACCGAGCTGCAGTTCCTGATCCGCAACCAGATGCCGCGGCGGACCGAGCTGGCGCAGATCTATTCCGGCGTGCTCGACGCCGCCAAGGGCAAGCGCGTGGTGTTCCGCACGCTCGACATCGGGTCGGACAAGGTGCTGCCCTACATGAAGGCCACCGACGAGCCCAACCCGGCGCTGGGCTGGCGGGCGATCCGGGTGGCGCTGGACCGGCCCGGCGTGATGCGGATGCAGTTGCAGGCGCTGCTGCGCGCCGCAAATGGCCGGCCGCTGGCGGTGATGTTCCCCTTCATCGCGCAGTACAGCGAATACGAGCAGGCCCGCGCCGAGATGGACAAGGCGCTGGAGCGCGAGCGCATCCTCGGCCATCCCCTGCCCTCCAAGCTCGAGGTCGGCGCGATGCTCGAGACGCCCTCGCTGGCCTTTGCACCCAATGCGTTTTTCGAGGAGGTCGAGTTCCTGTCGATCGGCGGCAATGACCTCAAGCAGTTCTTCTTTGCCGCCGACCGCGAGAACGAGCGGGTGCGGCGGCGTTACGACACGCTCAACACCTCGTTCCTGACCTTCATCGAGATGATCATCGCCCGCTGCGACAGCACCGGCACCCAGGTCAGCTTCTGCGGCGAGGATGCCGGGCGGCCGATCGAGGCGATCTGCCTGGCGGCCATGGGCCTGCGCACCCTGTCGATGCGCCCGGCGTCGATCGGGCCGGTCAAGCACCTGCTGCGCCGCACCAACCTCGACGAGTTGCGCGAGGTGATCGACGCCGAACGCCGCGCCGGGGCCGAATCGGTGCGCGCCGCAGTGATGGAATACCTGCGCACCCATTAGGGGCGCAGGTCACGCGCCTGACGCAGAAAACGCGCTATACTCAACTGCGTCCCCCATGGAATCGGAGCCATTGCCATGTTGCGTCTCGCCCTTCTTGCCAGCCTGCTTGCCAGCACCGCCGCCATCGCCGAGCCCGGCTATTACCGGGTCACCGGCGTCGCCTCGGACGATACGCTCAACGTGCGCGCCGCGCCCGATGGCGACAGCGAGGATATCGGCGACCTCGCCCATGACCAGACCGCCGTCGAGGTGATCGAGACCGACGAGAGCGGCGACTGGGGCCGGATCGGCTGGGAGGAAGGCCATGGCTGGATCGCCATGCGGTTCCTCGAGGCCGAAGACCTGCCGATGATCGGCGACAGCCGGTTGCCCGAAGGGCTGCTCTGCACCGGGACGGAACCGTTCTGGTCGCTGCGGTATACCGCCGACACCGCGCTCTATTCCGATTTCAACAACAATTCCGCCACCTTGCCGCTGACCGACCAGCTTTCCGCCGCCGGGCGCAACGGCTTTCCGGCGCTTTTGAGCCATGGTGGCGACGGTGCGGCGGTGACGGCGGTGATCCGCGCGCAGCTCTGTTCCGACGGGATGAGCGACCGCGACTACCCCTATGCCATCGTCCTGCGGGTCCAGGCCGCGGCCGAGCAGATCCTGTTCGAAGGTTGCTGCCGCCTGCCGCTCGAAGCCGGATCGAACTGAGCACCCGGAAACGGAATTGAACCCCTTTTCAATTCCGTTTCCATATGGTCCTGTCGCGGCCATGTTGTGCCGTGCCGCCCTGATCCTTTCGCTCTCTGCCGCGCCCGCCTTGGCGCGCGACCTGCCGCTCAGCTGCAGCGGCACCGCGCCGGACTGGCGGCTCGATCTGCTGGGGCCCGTGGCGGTGTTCCACTTCCCCACGCGCAGCGAGATGGATGTGAAGCTGATCACCCCGGCCGAGGGTCGCGACTGGCCGGTGGCCAAGACGCTGGCCGGCCCGCGCGACACCGCCATCGTGCTGTTGAATGAACGGAGCTGCAGCGCCGCCGACGGCACCTTTCCGATCGAGGCGCAGGTGCTCACCCAGCGCGGCACCACGCCGCTTTTGCTGACCGGCTGCTGCGCGGTGGTGGAATGAGCGATACCATCAAGGCCGCGCTCTGGATGATCGGCGCCATCGTCAGCTTCACCGCCATGGCCATTGCCGGCCGCGCGGTAAGCCTTGATCTCGATACCTTCGAGATCATGACCTTTCGCAGCCTGATCGGCGTCGTCATCGTCATCACCGTGGCGCGGCTGACCGGCACCCTCGGCCAGGTGACCCGGCGCAACCTGGGCGTGCACGCCATCCGCAACCTGAGCCACTTCGTCGGGCAGAACCTGTGGTTCTATTCGATCACCGCGATTCCCCTGGCGCAGGTCTTCGCGCTGGAGTTCACCTCGCCGCTCTGGGTCATCGTGCTGGCACCGCTGATCCTCGGCGAAAAGCTCACCCGCGTCGGGGTGATGGCCGCGGCCATCGGCTTTGTCGGTATCCTGATCGTCACCCGGCCCAACCCCGAAACGCTGGAGTTCGGCCAGCTGACCGCGGCGCTGGCGGCCATCGGCTTTGCCGGGTCGGCGGTCTTCACCCGGCTCTTGACCCGGACCGAGACGATTACCTGCATCCTGTTCTATCTCACTGTAATGCAAGCGGTATTCGGGTTGGTCTGCGCCGGCTACGACGGCGATATCGCCCTGCCCACCACTGCCACCCTGCCCTGGGTGGTGCTGATCGCCTGTGCCGGGCTGGTGGCGCATTTCTGCCTGACCACGGCCCTCAAGCTGGCGCCTGCGGCGGTGGTCATGCCGATCGATTTCGCCCGTCTGCCGGTGATCGCGCTGGTCGGCATGTGGTTCTACGACGAGCCGTTGGACCTTCTGGTGCTGCTTGGCGCGGTGATCATCTTCGGCGGGAATTACCTCAACATCTGGTCCGCATCGCGGGTTCGCGGGCCGGTGCGCGCGGTTGACGTTACAGAGAAGTAACGCCACGGAACAACCTATGGTGTGACGTTGGGTCAGAGATTGACCGAAATCTCCCTCTGCACGTAGCTGTGAGGCAGGGAAGAGACAGGGAAATTCCAGATGAAATATGTAACCAGTGCCGCCTCCGCGGCCTGCTTGTTCGCAGGTATCGCCCAGGCTGGTGGCCTCGAACGCGCCCGCCCGGCAGAGTCGATTCTGTTCGAAAAGGGCAACTATGCGCATTTCTCGTTTTCGCAGACGGATGCCGACGTGTCGGGCGACTACCCGGCCTTCGTCGGAGGCGGCAGCACCGGCGACATGGCGAATGCGACATCGCACATCGGCTTCGGCCTCAAGATGGCGATCAACGATCAGCTGGATTTCGCCTTCCTGATGTCGCAGCCCTATGCGGCCGACGCCGAGTATGGCCAGGGCTTCTACAACGGTCTGACCGCCAAGTGGCGCAGCACCGCCGTGGACGCGATCCTGAAATACAATCTGTCCGACCGCATGTCGGTCTATGGTGGTGCCAGCGTGCTCACCTCTTCGGCGGATATCACCATTCCGGTGGCTCTGGCCAACATCGCGTCGGACCCGGACGGCCCGGCGGCCCTTGGCGGCGGCCCGCAGCCCGGCTCGATCGTCAGCAACTATTCCGCCAACAGCTCGCAGGAGACCGACCTCGGCTTCATCGTCGGTGCGGCCTACGAGATCCCCGACTACGCCATGCGCGTGGCGCTGACCTATCGCTCCGAGATCGAGCATGAATTCGACGCTCGCGAGAGCTATACCCAGCTGTCACTGCCCGGCGGCGCGCCGACCTTCACGGCGATCAGCACCACCACCAAGACGCCGGTGATCATGCCGCAATCGCTGACCCTGGATTTCCAGACCGGCGTTGCGCCCAAGACCCTGGTCTTCGGCTCGGTGAAATGGACCGAATGGTCGAAGTGGCAGGTCAAGCCCGGCGCCTACGAGGCGGAAACCGGCGGCGAGATCACCAGCTTCGACAATGACACCTTCACCTATCAGCTGGGTGTCGGCCGTCAGCTCTCGGAGCAGTTCTCGGTCTTTGCCCGCGCCGGCTACGAGTCGAAGAAGGGCGGCGAAAGCTCGCGCCTCTCGCCCACCGACGGCTATACCTCGATCGGTCTCGGCGGCAGCTACACCATGGGCCAGGCCAAGATCACCGCTGGTGTCGAACACGCCTGGCTGGGCGACGCGGAATCGAGCACGCCCACCGACTTCAGCGACAATACCGCCACCGGTTTCGGCATCAGCGTCGGCTTCTCCTTCTGAAGCCGGCCTGCAAATCCGCTCACGGATCGGCCCCGCTCGCGTCTGACGCGGCGGGGCTTTTTCATGCCCCATGGGTATGCTAGGCGAAGCGCGAGGCTCTGCGGGACAACTGACATGCTCTATTCAACTGCCGACGACTGGCGCCGCGCGCCCAAGAAAAGAGTGCTGTTCTTCGGCATGTCCGGTCTTGGAAAGACGCATGTTTCCAACCTGTTGCGCGACAATGGTGACTGGTTTCACTATTCCATCGATTACCGCATCGGCACGCGTTACATGGGCGAATACATCGCCGACAACGCCAAGGCCCATGCCATGCAGGTGCCGTTTCTGCGCGATCTGCTGCTGTCTGACAGCATCTACATCGGCTCCAACATCTCGTTTCACAACCTGACGCCGGTCTCGGCCTATCTGGGCAAGCCCGGCGATCCGGCCAAGGGCGGTCTGCCGATGGAGGAATACACCCGCCGGCAAGAGCAGTTCCGCCAGGCCGAGATCCATGCGCTGCAGGACACCGGCTATTTCATCGACCGGGCGCAGGCGCTTTATGACTATCCGCATTTCATCTGCGACACCGGCGGGTCGATCTGCGAATGGGTCGATCCCGAGGACCCCGCCGATCCGGTGCTCAAGGCGCTGTCGGACCGCACGCTGATGATCTGGATCGAAGGCTCGGAGGCCCATACTCAGGAGCTGATCCGCCGCTTCAACCGCGCGCCCAAGCCGATGGCCTATCAGCCCGCCTTCCTCGCGCGCTGCTGGCAGGATTACCTGGCCGAACAGGGCTGCGACGCGGGCGAGGTCGACCCCGATGCCTTCATCCGCTGGACCTATGGCCGGGCGCTGGCCCACCGCCAGCCGCTCTATGCCGCGATGGCGCGCAACTGGGGTGTGACGGTCAGCGCCGACGAGATCGCCACCATCCGCGATCAGGCCGATTTCACCGAGGTCATCGCCAGCGCAATCACCCGCGCCACCGCCGCCGCCTGACGTCTTGTGGCGCGGCGCGCTCTGGCCTATCTCTCGGACGCCACAGAAAGGACCTCCGATGCCGCTGAAACTGCCAAGTGATCTGCCTGCCTTCGACGTGCTCTCGCGCGAGGGTGTGATGGTCATGGCGGAGAAGCAGGCCGAGCATCAGGACATCCGCCCCCTGCGCATCGGGCTCTTGAACCTGATGCCTAAGAAGATCGCCACCGAGACCCAGTTCGCCCGGCTGATCGGCGCCTCGCCGCTGCAGATCGAGCTGTCGCTGATCCGGATGAGCGAGCACGAGACCAAGACCACCTCGGCCGAGCATATGGAGAGCTTTTATCACCCGTTCCGGGAGATAAAGGACCAGAAGTTCGACGGGCTGATCATCACCGGCGCGCCGATCGAGCATCTGCCCTTTGAGGACGTGACCTATTGGGAAGAGCTCACCCAGATCTTCGACTGGACGCAGACCAACGTGCATTCCACCTTTGGCGTCTGCTGGGGTGGCATGGCGATGATCAACTACTTCCACGGGGTGCAGAAGCACATCCTCGATCACAAGGCCTTCGGCTGTTTCCGCCATGCCAACCTCGACCCCGCCTCGCCCTATCTGCGCGGATTCTCTGACGAATTCGTCATTCCCGTCAGCCGCTGGACCGAGATGCGCCAGCCGGAAATCGACGCGGCCGCGGGTCTGCGCACGCTTCTGGGCAGCGACGAGGTCGGGCCCTGTCTGGTCGAGGATCCGGGGCACCGGGCGCTCTATATCTTCAACCACTTCGAGTATGACAGCGGCACGCTCAAGGAAGAATACGACCGCGACGTCGCCAATGGCACCGCGATCAACGTGCCGCGCAATTACTACCCCGGCGACGATCCGTCGAAGAAGCCGCAGAACCGCTGGCGCAGCCATGCACACCTGCTCTACGGCAACTGGATCAGCGAGATTTACCTGACCACGCCCTTCGACATGGACGAGATCGGCCGGAAATCGACGGACCTCAGGGGCTGACATGGCGGGCAACCTCGCCTTCGCCCTGCTCACCGTCGGTCTGATTGCCGGCGTGGCCTTCCTGATCGACCGGCGGGCAGACCTGCGAGAGGCTGAGGCCGAGGCGCTCTATGGCCCCTCGGGCGAGTTGATCGACATCGACGGCGTGACCGTGCATGCGCTGGTGACCGGCAGCGGCCCGGACCTGGTGCTGATCCACGGCGCCTCGGGCAATCTGCGCGATTTCACCTATGACCTGGTCGAGCCGCTGTCGCAGCATTACCGGGTGATCGCCATCGACCGGCCGGGGCTTGGCTGGACCGAGCGACTGCATGCCAGGGGCGAGACGCCGCGCGAACAGGCGAAGCTGATGCAGAAGGCCGCCGACCGGCTGGGCGTGAGCAACCCGTTGGTGCTAGGCCATTCCTTCGGCGGCGCCGTGGCGCTGGCCTGGGCGCTGGAGCGGCCGCAGGACACCGCCGGGCTGATCCTGCTGGGCGCGGTGTCAAACCCCTGGCCCGGTGGCCTCGACACGCTCTACCACGTCAATTCTTCGATGCTGGGCAGCGCCACGGTGGTGCCGCTGATCACCGCCTTCGCGCCGCTGACACGGGTGCGGGGCGCGCTCGAGGCGATCTTTGCGCCCCAGCCGGTGCCCATGGGCTATGCCCGCCACATCGGCGCCGGTCTGACCCTGCGCCGCGACAGCCTGCGCGCCAATGCCCTGCACATCACCCAGCTCAGGCCCGAGGTGGTCGAGATGTCGAAGCTCTACCCCACGCTCAACATGCCGGTCGAAATCCTGCATGGCGAGGCCGACACCATCGTGCCGCTCACCGTCCATTCCGAACCGCTCAGCCGGCAGATCCCCGGCGCCAACCTGGTGCGCATGCCCGGCGTCGGCCACATGCCGCATCACGCCGATCCCCACGCGACGATCGAGGCGGTACACCGCGCCGCCGCCCGCGCCGGGCTTCGTGAAAGCCATTAACATTGCAACACCCGGGGTAAGAGGCCATATTTCAATAAAAATATGTGAGGCCCCATGGCAAAGCCCTTTGACGGCGCAATCAGCGCCTACTTCGAGAACGACGCCCCGAAAGAGATCCGCAACGCCATCAAGCGCGCCGAGAAAGGCGAGATGCTGTCGGAGGGCTATCCCTATTCCGACCGCATGCCGCGCAAGGCCTATGACAAGGCGATGGCGGCGCTGCAGATCGAGTTGGTCAAGCTTCAGGCCTGGACCAAGCAGAGCGGCGCGCGTGTTGCCGTTGTCTTCGAGGGCCGCGATGCCGCCGGCAAGGGCGGCACGATCAAGCGCTTCCGCGAGAACCTGAACCCGCGGGTCGCCCAGGTGGTGGCGCTGTCGAAACCGTCCGACACCGAGGCCGGGCAATGGTATTTCCAGCGCTACATCACCCGCCTGCCCTCTGCCGGCGAGATCGTGCTGTTCGACCGCTCCTGGTACAATCGCGCCGTGGTGGAAAAGGTCTTTGACTTCTGCACCGAGGCGCAGCGGGAACGCTTCTTTCACCAGGTGCCGGATTTCGAGGACATGCTGGTGGACGAAGGCATCATCCTGATCAAGCTCTGGCTCAATGTCGGCCGGGCCGAGCAGTTGCGCCGCTTTCTCAGCCGCGAAAGCGATCCGCTCAAGCACTGGAAGCTGAGCTGGGTGGATGTCGAGGGGCTCAAGCGCTGGGACGAATACACCGCCGCCATCGCCGAGACCTTCGAACGCAGCCATACCGAGACCGCGCCCTGGACCGTGGTGCGCAGCGATGACAAGCGCCGCGCCCGGATCAACGCCCTGCGCCACGTGCTGCACCGGATCGACTATGACAACAAGGACGCCCATGCCATCGGCCCGATCGATCCGCTGATTGCCGGGGGCCCGGAGCTCTGGCAGGCGCGGGCGCAAGATGCCTAAACGGGGCTACCATCACGGCAATCTGAGACAGGCGCTGATCGATGCCGCGCTGAAGCTGATCGAGGATCGGGGGCCCACCGGCTTTACCCTGTCCGAGGCGGCCAAGCAGGCCGGCGTCACCCCGGCGGCGGTCTATCGCCACTTCGAGGGGCGCGAGGACCTGATCGCCGAGGCGGCGTTGCAGGGCTACGAGATCTTTGCCGACGTGATGGAATATGCCTATGACAATGGCCGCCCCTCGGCGCTGGCGGCCTTCGAGGCCACCGGCCGCGCCTATCTGGCCTTTGCCCGCAAGCACCCGGGCCATTACATTGCGATGTTCGAAAGCGGCGTCTCGGTCAACAAGACGCCCGATCTCGCCGCCGCCTCGTCCCGGGCGCGCGGCGTGCTGGAAAAGGCCGCCGTGGGCCTGTCAGAGCATATCCCGGCTGACAAACGCCCTCCCGCCGCGATGTTCTCGGCGCATATCTGGGCGATGTCGCATGGCGTGGTCGAATTGTTCGCGCGCGGCTCGCCCGGCACCCGCAGCCCCTATCCGCCCGAAGACCTGCTGGAAACCGGCATCGGGATTTACCTCAGGGGTCTTGGCCTGATCCCGCCTGACACGTAAGGCTGCGACATGAGTGACAAGACCTTCTTCCTCGGCCTCGGCGGCCAGAAATGCGGATCGAGCTGGATTCAGGCCTACTTGAACCGGCAGCAGGGGGCTGATTTCGGCCGCTTGGGCGAATACCAGATCTGGGAGGCCGACCTCGGTTCGGTCTTCACCCGCTACCGAGTGGCCGCGCCCGGTGCGCTCGAGACGCTGCGCGCCGAAGCCAAGCGAAAGCTGGGCCTGTCAGAACCTGCGCAGTACCTGCGCTGGCGGCTGCAGAACGACCGCTCGCAGTATTTCGCCTATTTCGAAAAGCTGCTGGCGCAGCCCGGCATCACCATGACCGGCGACATCACGCCCAGCTATGCCGCCCTGCCCGCGCCGCTGCTGGCCAAGATCAAGGACGGCTTCGAAGCCTCTGGGACAAAAGTCAAAGTCCTGTTTTCGATGCGCGATCCGGTGGCCCGCATCCGCTCACAATATCGCATGGATCTGGACAAGGGCAGCGCGCCCGAGACCGGCGATTTCGAGGCCGGCCTGCGCGCCTTCTACCCCGGGGCCGAAGCCGCCGCACGCAGCCGATACGACATGACGCTGGCCGCGATCGAAGAGGTCTTCGCCCCCGAGGACCGCTTTCTCTGCCTGTTCGAAGAGCTCTTCACGCCCGAGGGCATCGCCGCGCTGGCGGAGTTCGCCGGCGTCCCGGTCGAGGCCGAGGCCGGCGGCAAGAAGGTCAACGCTCGCGGCTCGGCCGGCGGCATATCCGACGAATTGACCGCCGAGATCGCCCGGCATTACGCGCCGGTCTACGCGGCGGTGGCCGAGCGCCTGCCGCAGATCACCGAGGTCTGGCCCAGCGCGCGGTTCCTCACCAGCGCATGAGCCCGGCGTCGATCAGCTGCTGCGGGCCCTCGTAGCGCCGGGAGTTCTCGTCCAGGAAACTGCCCTCTTTCGCCTGCATCCGCTGCAGCAGCTCGGCGTAATAGCGGTATTTCGAGGCGCCATTGGCATGGGCACCCCAGGTCATGGCACGGGCGATCTTGTCGGCGAACTGCGCGGTAAAGACGAAATGCGCCACGGTCAGCAACACTGTGCTGCTGGGCGCGAGGTTGGCGTAATGCGAGCCGGTCAGCCGGCTTTCGGCATTGCGCAGCACCAGCGGCGTCTTGTGGCGCGGGGACTTCTGGAACTGCTGCGCCTTTCTGGCCTTCGACGACATGTAGATCCGCTGCAACCCCCGGCGCTCCACCTTCGGTTCGATCTCGAACTGCTTGAAAAGCCGCGCGGTTTTCGATTTCCCTAGAAGTTCGGGCTGCGCCCCGGGCACCAAGTGCACCAGCTTCTCTGCCTGGAAATACGGATAGGCTTCGATCAGCCCGTCAAAGCTCTGCGGCAGGGCGCCGGACAGCCCCGAGACGTCCGCCGGAAAGAACTCCACCACCGTGGCGATGGCCGAAGGCGCGCCCTCGGCCGCCAGCCGGTCCACCACCTCGGCGATCGAGCTGACACCGGGGGGCAGCAGCAGGAATTCGTCGGCATCGACATAAGCGACATAGGCGCCGTCGAAGAAGAGGTGCGGCAGGGCGATCTTGAAATAGGTGCCGGCGCGTTCCTTGCGGGTCTCACCGTCGGGGTCGCGATAGAGGATCTCGGCGCCGAAACCTAGATTGGAGTGCATGACCACGCAATCAGGCTGGGACGCCAGATAGGCGGTGGTGCCATCGTCGGAGGCATCGTCGAAGATCAGGAACTGCTCGAAGCCGATGGCGCGGTAATGCGCCAGAAAGGCCGGCAGGAAGCCCATCTCGTTCTTCATGGTGGAAAACAGCGTCAGCTTGCCGGCATCGACCTGCCCGCTCACCACGCGCGCCAGCCGGCCCGCGTCTTCTATCCTGTATGTGCTCATGTCGCAGGCTTCGGATGTCCGGCGGCGCGCGTCAAGCCCTCGCGGCCTTTCCTCGCGAAGTGGACCCGCCGGAGGGTCCGAAGCGCGCAACGAAAAAGGCCGCCCCGAGGGACGGCCTTTCCGTAGAATAAGCGAAAAGCTTAACGCTTGGAGAACTGGAAGCTCCGGCGCGCCTTGCGCTTGCCGTATTTCTTCCGTTCCACCACGCGGCTGTCGCGGGTCAGGAAGCCTGCCGCTTTCAGCGCACCGCGCAGCGAGGGATCATAGAGCTGCAGCGCTTTCGAGATGCCGTGCTTGACCGCACCGGCCTGGCCCGAGAGACCACCGCCCTTGACGGTCGCCTGCACGTCGAACTGATCTTCGACGCCGGCCACGGTGAAGGGCTGGCGCAGGATCATCTGCAGCACGGGGCGTGCAAAATAGACGTTCAGCTCACGGCCGTTGACCGAGACCTTGCCGGAGCCCGGCTTGATCCAGACGCGGGCAACCGCGTCCTTCCGCTTGCCGGTGGCATAGGCGCGGCCGAGGTCGTCGCGGACCGGCTCACGCTGGATTTCGGTTTCCACGGCCTCGACACCGCCGGTGACGGCGTTCAGGTCTTCCAGGGAATTCACTTGCTCAGCCATTATTTCGCCACCCGGGTGTTTTTCGAGTTCATGTTCTTGACGTCGAGCACTTCGGGCGACTGCGCCTCGTGCGGATGCTCGGTGCCGGCGTAGACGCGCAGGTTGGTCATCTGCTGCTTGGCCAGACGGTTGCCCGGCAGCATCCGCTTGACCGCGAGGGTCACGACGCGCTCGGGGTACTTGCCCTCGAGAATCTGCTGCTTGGTGCGCGACTTGATGCCGCCCGGGTGGCCGGTGTGCCAGTAGTGGTTTTCTTCGCGCTTCTTGCCGGTCAGCTGGATCTTGTCGGCGTTGACGATGATGACGTTGTCACCGCAATCCATGTGGGGCGTGAAGGACGGCTTGTGCTTGCCGCGCAGGCGGGTGGCGACGATCGAGGCGAGACGACCGAGAACCACGCCTTCGGCGTCGATGACGATCCATTTCTTCTCGATGTCTGCCGGGGTCGCAGAGAAGGTTTTCATATCGGGTCTACCCTTGGGTCTTGAGTTCCGGCGCATCGGGGAGACCCCGGCACCAAATTCGATGGGCGGGTTATAAAGACTGCCGGGGCACAGTCAAGATGGCTTTACGCGAATTAAAATAGCGATTTCAATAGCTTGCAAATTAGGTATCAATATACCCCACAAATCGGCGGTCACACGCCGATATTCTCTGGCGGATTGTCCAGCAGGCCGCGCAGCCGCAGCATGGCGTCCTCGAAAGAGGCCAGGGTGACCTCGGCATTGACCGCGATGCGCACCGCATGCGGCACCCTGGCATCGCGCATGGCGAAATCCTCGGCGCTGCGGATCTTGAGCCCCTGCGCCTCGGCCGCCTGACAGAAGGCCGAGACCCGCCAGCCCTCTGGCAGGCGCAGCCAGAAGAACGGCACATCGGGGTTCCAGGTCAGGTCGTAGCCGCCAAGCGCATTGACGCCGACGCGGATGTAGCGGTGCACCTCGGCGCGAACCTCGGCCACCAACCGGTCGGCGATCGGCGATCCGAGCAGCCGCCCGATCATCTCGGCCAGCGGCGCCGAGAGGCCGAAGAAGCCGTATTCCGCCGCCCGCCGCAGCATGGTGTCAGAGCCCCGGGGCGCCACGGCAAAGCCCACCCGCAACGCCGGGGTCAGCAGCTTGGAGATCGAGGCGATGTACCAGGCCTGCTCGGGCAGCAGCATGCGATAGCCCGGCAGCCGCGCCTCCGACAGCCGGTAGCAATCGTCCTCGAGGATGTGAAAGCCGCGCGCGCGAGCCACGGCGGCAATCGCCTCGCGCCGGTCGAGCGGGGTGTGCAGGCAGGTCGGGCTCTGCACCTCGGGCGAGGTGCAGAACAGCTGCGCCTCGTGAGTGCGGGCCAGCCGGTCAAGCTCTTCTGGGATGACCCCGTGCCCGTCCATCGGCACCGGCACAACATCGGCGCGCAGCAGCTCGGCGGCGCGGCGAAAGCCGGGGTAAGACAGTTCCTCGACCAGAATCACCGGGCGGCGGCCGCGCAGCACGCATTGCATCACCAGTGAGACGGCGTTCTGGCCGCCATGAGTGAAGACCAGCCGTTCCGGATCGACCGGACCCAGCCGCGCGGTCGACAGCCAGCGCGCCGCCGCCTGCCGCGCCTCTTCCGAGGCGCCGGCGGAGGGATAGTTTAGCAGGTCGGTCTGATCGCTTTCGGCCACGTCGCGCAGGGTGCGGCGGATGGCGTCAACCTGGCCGACGTCTGGCAGGTGCGGGCTGAAAAGCGATACAATCCCGGTCTCGCGCGGCGGGTTGCGGATCAGCAGATGCGGCTCGGGCCTTGCACCGCCGCCGGGTTCGGCCACGAAGGTGCCGCGCCCGACCTCGGCACGCAGCACGCCCTTGTCGGTGAGCAGCGAATAGGCCCGCGCCACCGTACCCGGCGTGATCTTCAGTTCCCAAGCGAGATCGCGCACCGGCGGCAGCTGGTCGCCGCCGTTCAGCTTGCCAGCTCCGATGGCGGCACGGATCAGTTCCGCCACCGCCTTGTACTTGGGCCCCTCCATGCCGGAGATATCACCGATTGAAATTGTATCCATCACAATATTTCCGTGGACCCGTCAGCTGCGCCATTGTATCAATAATTACGGCGAATAGCCGTATTGTGTCAATACAATTATGGAAAGGTACTCTCATGGCACATCTCGATCAGACCCACGCCCCCTACGCAGGCTTCCTTCACGGCCGCCCGCTGACCCCCTTTGCAGCGGTGGCGTTCAAACTGGTCGTGGCGCTGGCGAAATGGGAGACCAACCACCGCACCCGAACCAAGCTGAAACATCTCGATGACCACATGCTGCGGGACATCGGCGTGACGCGCGATCTGGCCGATCAAGAGGCCGCTCGCCCGTTCTGGCAGGGGTAGATCCCCCCCGGTCAGACCTCTTCCTGGGCCCGGGGCTGAAGCCTCGGGCCTTTTTTGTAGGTTGGCACCCGCGATGAGCCGCGCCATCGACGACCCGCGGGGTGGCGATCCTACGTTGGTCCGGCAGGGCTTTATGGCAGCCAAGTCCGGAAAAGATCAGATCGTCGCGCTCAGGTTACACAAATCGCCGCCCCGGGGGGCGGGTCATGCCGGAGGCATGCCTCTGGCATGACGATGGCGCGGCGGCCTTGCGGCCTTGTTCCGCGCCGGGTCTGAAGCTCCGGCGACGCCCCTCTACTTCACCGGCGGAATCGAATACGTCAGGCTCGCCCGGGCCACCGGTGCCGCCTGCCCTTCCGAGAACAGCAGGCAATCCACCACGCTCAGCGTCCGCCCGAGCTTGAGCAGCCGGAACTCGCCCAATACATCGGCCCCCGCCGCAGGCTTGCGCATGAAGTCGATCGAACAATTCGTCGTCACCGCCAGCGCCTGCCGGCCAATCCGCGACATGGTGATCACATAGGCGCCCACATCCGCCAGAGCGAACATCGCCGGGCCCGACACCGTCCCCCCCGGCCGCAGATGCTGTTCCGAGGCATGCAACCGCATCACCAGCGCGCCTTCGTCCAGCCGGTCGATCGAGAACATCCCCTCGACCTGCGGAAACACCTCGCTCAGGAAGTCGGTCATCTCTTCGGCGTTCAGAACAATTGTCATTCTTTCCTCTTGCGCTGCGTGCCGCTACGCTGCCGCCCAGACCAGGGGAGGGCAAGATGGCGATTTTGGAACGTTGCGACACCGGGGCAGTGGCCCATCTGCAGATGAACGCGCCAGAGCGGCTGAATGCCCTCTCCGACGAGATGCTGGCCGCCTTCCAGGCCCAGATCGACGCCCTGCGCGAGGACACCACGATTCGCGCCGTGGTGATCTCCGGCAGCGGCAGGGCGTTCTGCGCCGGCCATGACCTCAAGCAGATGACCCAGGGCCGCCAGGCCGAGGACGGCGGCCGCGCCTATTTCGCCGATCTCTTCGCCCGTTGCGCCAGGGTGATGACCGGGCTCACCCGCCTGCCGCAACCGGTGATCGCCCAGGTTCATGGCATCGCCACCGCCGCCGGCTGCCAGATGGTGGCCAGCTGCGACATGGCGGTGGCGGCCGAGGGCACGCGCTTTGGTGTCAACGGCGTCAACATCGGGCTGTTCTGTTCCACCCCGATGGTGGCGCTCAGCCGCAACATCCCGCGCAAGCGCGCCTTCGAGATGCTCACCACCGGCGCCTTCATCGAGGCCGACGAGGCTGAAACCCTAGGGCTGGTCAACCGCGTGGTGCCGGCGCAATCGCTCGCCGCCGAAACCACGGCCCTGGCCGAGCGCGTGGCCGAAAAGCTCGGCACCGCGGTGCGCATCGGCAAGGAGGCCTTCTATGCCCAGGCCGAGATGGGGCTGGATGCCGCCTATGCCTATACCGGCGAGGTCATGGTCGAGAACATGCTCGACCGCGACACCACCGAGGGCATCAGCGCCTTCCTCGACAAGCGCCCCCCCGCTTGGCAGCAGTGACCCTTTGACAGGACCGTCAAAAGGCGTATGTCAGCGCCCATGACACAAGAGCTACATATCGTCGGCGGCGGCATGGCCGGATCCGAGGCCGCATGGCAGGCCGCGAAACTGGGCGTCAACGTGGTGATCCACGAGATGCGCCCCAAGGTCGAAACCTTTGCCCATCGCACCGGCAACCTGGCCGAGATGGTCTGTTCCAACTCCTTCCGCTCGGATGACGACGAACAGAACGCCGTGGGGCTGCTGCATTGGGAAATGCGCGCGGCAGACGGCATCATCATGGCCACCGCCGACAAGCACCGCCTGCCCGCCGGCGGCGCCCTCGCCGTCGACCGCGACCCCTTTGCCGAGGATGTGACCGCGGCGCTGAAAGCCCTGCCCAACGTCCGCGTTGAATATGGCGAGATCACCGAGCTGCCACGTGACGGCCAGTGGATCATCGCCACCGGCCCGCTGACATCGAGCGCCCTGGGCGAGGCGATCCGCGCCGAGACCGGCGCAGACGCGCTGGCCTTCTTCGACGCCATCGCCCCCATCGTCTATGCCGAAAGCATCGACATGTCGAAAGCCTGGATGCAGTCGCGCTACGACAAGGGCGAGACCGAGGCAGAGCAGAAAGCCTATCTCAACTGCCCGATGGACAAGGCGCAATACGAGGCCTTCATCGACGCGCTTCTGGCCGCCGACAAGACCGAGTTCCACGAAGGCGAGACCGCCGGCTATTTCGACGGCTGCCTGCCGATCGAGGTCATGGCCGAACGCGGCCGCGAGACCCTGCGCCACGGCCCGATGAAGCCCGTGGGCCTGACCAACCCGCACCAGCCGGACGTCAAGGCCCATGCCGTCGTCCAGCTGCGCCGGGACAACGCCCTGGGAACGCTCTACAATATCGTGGGCTTCCAGACCAAGATGAAATACGGCGCCCAGACCGAGGTGCTGCGGATGATCCCGGGGCTGGAAGAAGCACGCTTTGCCCGGCTCGGTGGCATCCACCGCAACACCTTCATCAACTCGCCCACGCTGCTGGACGCGCAGATGCGGCTGAAGTCGCGGCCCAACATCCGCTTTGCCGGCCAGATCACCGGCGTCGAAGGCTATGTCGAAAGCGCCGCCATGGGGCTGCTGGCCGGCCGCATGGCCGCCGCCGAAATCCTCGGGACACCGCTGCCCGAGGTGCCGCAGGACAGCGCCATGGGCGCGCTGATCCACCACATCACCGGCGGCGCCGAGGCCAAGACCTTTCAGCCGATGAACGTCAACTTCGGGCTGTTCCGCCCGGTCGACGGGCTCAAGGGCGGGCGCCGCGGCCGCAAGGACCGCTACAAGGCCTATACCGACCGCGCCAAGGCAGCCTGGACAGACTGGCTCGGCGCCATGGCCGACGCCGCCTGAGGCGATGGGCTTTCGAACCCGCTTTGCGCCATCGCCCACCGGGCCGCTGCACCTGGGCCATGCCTTCTCGGCCCTGACCGCCTTTGACCGGGCGCAGGCCGAAGGCGGCACGTTTCATCTACGGATCGACGATCTAGACCAGAGCCGCGCCCGCCCGGAATGGGAGGCGCAGATCCACGACGACCTGGCCTGGCTCGGCCTCACCTGGCCCCAGCCGGTCTGGCGCCAGTCGAACCGTCTGCCGCGCTATCGCGCCGCCCTCGAAACCCTCTGGGCGCGCGGTCTGCTCTTTGCCTGCAGCTGCACCCGCCGCGATATTCAGGCCGCCGCCAACGCCCCTCAGGAAGGCGCCGCCGTCCTCGGCCCCGACGGGTTGGTCTACCCCGGCACCTGCCGCGACAGGCCTCGAAGCGTGGCGATGCCCGAGGATATCGCTCTCAGGCTCGACATGAAAAAGGCCATGCAAGCCATTGGCAACGTGTCGTTCTTCGAAGAGGCCTTTCAGCCCGGCGAGCACCGGGTCACCCCTGAACAGATGATCGAAACCGTCGGCGACGTCGTTCTCGCCCGCCGCGACATGGGCGCCGCCTATCACCTCGCCATCGTCATCGACGACGCCGATCAAGCGATCACCCATGTGATCCGCGGCGCAGATCTCTTCGAGGCGACCGCCATCCACGTGGTGCTGCAGAACCTGCTCGGCCTGCCCACGCCGCGCTATCACCACCACCGCCTGGTCCGCGATGACACCGGCAAGCGCCTGGCCAAACGCGACGACGCCCGCGCCATCGCGCTCTACCGCGCCGAAGGCAGAACGCCCGCCGAGATCCGCGCCATGGCCGGCCTCCCGCCCCCTGCTTCTTCTGTTTGAAAATACCCTTGGGGGAGTCCGCCTTGGCGGACGGGGGCAAAGCCCCCTCTTCAGACCTCCGGCTGCATCAGTTCCACCTCGGCCCCGCTGCGCACCTCGACGTAGAAACAGGTGCGCCGGTTGGTATGACAGGCCGGCCCCTGTTGGTTCACCGTCAACAGCAGGCAGTCCCGGTCGCAATCGATGCGGAAATCCACCAGGTGCTGCACATGCCCCGAGCTCTCGCCCTTGACCCAGAAGCTCTGCCGCGAGCGCGACCAGTAGGTCACCTTGCCGGTAGCCAGGGTCCGCGCCACCGCCTCGGCGTTCATCCAGGCCATCATCAGCACCTCGCCGCTGCTGGCATCCTGTGCTATCGCCGGGATCAGCCCGGCATCGTTGTAGACCAAGGTCGAAGGATCGAAGGACATGGGCGAAAAACCTTTTGCATGCGCGCTTAGGACGCCTATTTAAGAAACGCAGCACAAAAGAGAAAGCCGTCATGGCCGAAACCGATCTGATCAAGCTCTACTCCGCCCGCATTCTGGCCCTGGCAGCAGACATTCCCCACAGCCAGCGGCTCGAGGCGCCCGAGGCCACCGTCAAGAAACGCTCGCCGCTCTGCGGGTCGACGGTGACGGTGGACGTGGTGATGCGCGACGGCCGGGTGGCCGACTTCGGTCAGGACGTCAAGGCCTGTGCGCTGGGCCAGTCCTCGGCCTCGGTGCTGGGCTCTGTGGTGATCGGGCGCAGCCCGGAAGAACTCGAGAAAGCCCTGGGCGAGTTGCGCGCCATGCTGAAGGACGGCGGCCCGGTGCCGGAGGCGCCCTTCGACGGCTTCGAAGTGCTCGAACCGGCCCGCGAGTACAAGAACCGCCATGCCTCGATCCTGCTGGCGCTCGACGCCACGGTCGAGGCCGCCCGCGAGGCGCTCGCCGTCTCGGCCTGATCCAGCCGCAGGGTCTCAAGGTCCCTGCCCGCGCGCTTGGGTGATTTTCCGACCTGTCGGAACTGTTGCCGGAAATTCCTTTCGAATTCCTGAACCAACTCGACCTTCTCCGCAGAAAAAAGGCCGCCTTCCGAAGAAGGCGGCCAAGGAGAGCACTTGCGTCCCGAAAGGGTATGTTGAGGCAGACCCCGAACTCCCAAGGGGATTGGGAAAGGCAGGTTCGCGCGGATCGGACAGGCGCGAGGAACGCAAGAGCAGGCAGAGGCAAACCTTGAATCAAGGTCAGATGAACACCGGCAGGTGAAGACCCGCGACCAGAAGAAACACAAGCGAGACAGCGCCTGCGGCATCATGGACGAAGCTGAGATCGAGACGACGGCGGGACTTGGTCACTTTCCTGAGCATGGTAGGTCTCCGTTGCGGTGTTGTCCCTTTGTTCTCATATTGGAAACCTTCTGTAAAGAACTTTCTGAGAACATTTGAGAACATTTGAGAACAAACCAGAACGGGAGGAATTAACCCACTGAAATCAAACGTATCGCTTCGTCCTGCCGCATCAGCCAGAGAAGCACGCGTGCCGCCCGCCCGCGCGGGCTCTCCAGTGTCGGATCGGTGGTCAGCAACGCGCGGGCGTCGGTCTGCGCGATCGACATCAGCCCGGTCTGGCTTTCCAGGTCGGCGACACGGAATCGCGGCAGGCCCGATTGCGCAGTGCCGATCACGTCGCCGGCGCCGCGCATTTCGAGGTCGGTCTCGGCGATGACAAAGCCGTCCTCGGTCTGGCGCAGCGTTTCCAGCCGCTTGCGGCCCGCCTCGCCAAGCGGCGGCTGATAGAGCAGCAGGCAGGTCGATGCCTGATCGCCGCGTCCCACCCTGCCGCGCAGCTGGTGCAGCTGCGCGAGGCCGAAAGTCTCGGCCCGCTCGATCACCATGATCGTGGCATTTGGCACGTTGACCCCGACCTCGATCACCGTGGTCGCCACCAGGACCGAGGTCTCGCCGTCCTGGAATCTTCGCATGGCCGCGTCCTTCTCGGCCGGCGGCATCTGGCCGTGCACCAGCCCGACGCGGCCCTCGCCAAGCGCCGCGCGCAGCCGCTTGAAGCGCTCTTCAGCGGCGGTCATGTCAGAGGTCTCGCTCTCCTCGACCAGGGGGCAGACCCAGTAGACCTGCCGCCCGTCATCCGCCGCCGCGCGGATACGGCCGACGACTTCGTCAAGCCGCTCGGTCGAGACGAGCGCGGTGGTGATCGGCTTGCGCCCCGGCGGTTTCTCGTCGAGCACCGAAACGTCCATGTCGCCATATTGCGCCAGGGCCAGGCTGCGCGGAATCGGCGTCGCGGTCATCACCAGCACGTCCGCCAGCACCCCCTTGGCCCCCAGCGCCAGCCGCTGCCGCACGCCGAACCGGTGCTGCTCATCGACGATCGCCAGCCGCAAGTCGCGGAACTGCACGTCGTCCTGAAACACCGCGTGGGTGCCCACAAGCACTTGAATATCCCCGCGTTTCAGAGCCTCGAGCTTGGCCGCGCGCTCCGCCCCCTTGTCACGCCCGGTCAGCAATTCCAGCACCACGCCGGCGCTTTCCGCCAGGGGTTGCAGGCCTTCCATATGTTGCCGCGCAAGGATTTCCGTCGGCGCCATCATCACGCCCTGCCCGCCGGCCTCGACCGCGATCAGCAGCGCCATGAAGGCCACAAGCGTCTTGCCGGCGCCGACATCGCCCTGCAAAAGCCGGTTCATCCGCTTGTCACCCGCCATGTCGTCAGCAATCTCGCGGATCGCTCGCGCCTGTGCCCCCGTGGGTGCATAAGGCAGTGATTTCAGCACCTTGCCTTGCAGGTCACCGGTGCCCTGACTGCCACGCCCCTTGCTCTTGCGCCGGTGCTGCCGGGCCAGCGCCAGGGTTAGCTGGTGAGCAAAAAGCTCGTCATAGGCCAGCCGCACCCGCGCCGGATGCTGCGGCGAGATCGCGCTGGCGTCGGCAGGCGTATGCGCCTGCGTCAAGGCATCGACCCAGCCGGGCCAGGCTTCCTGCCGCAGCAGCGAGGGCTCGATCCATTCCGCCAGCTCCGGCGCCCGGGCCAGCGCGCCCTGGGCGGCCTTGTGCATCACCTTCTGCGTCACGCCAGCGGTCAGCGGATAGACCGGCTCGAAGTCCGGGATATCGCCGGCCTCGTCCACCGGCAGGATGTGGTCCGGGTGGACCATCTGGGCGATGCCGTCGAAGAGTTCGGTCTTGCCGGAGACCACGCGCCGCGCGCCGACCGGTAAAATCCGTCGCAAATAATCGCCGCGCGCATGGAAAAAGACGAGCTGGAACGAGGTCTTGGCGTCCACGACGGTGATCCGATAGGCGCCCGAGCGGCTGCGCGGCTCGGCATGCCGCAGCACCTCTACCTCGACGGTCACTACGCCGGGCAGGTCGGCGCCCTGCACCGTGTCGCGCTTGCGCCGGTCGATGCCGGAATGCGGCAGGGTAAACAGCAGGTCGCGCGGCGCCTCGATCCCGAGGCCCGCCATCGACTTGGCGATCTTGGGGCCGACCCCGGGCAGGGTCTCGAGGTCCGCGAACAGCGGAAACAGCGGCTCCGGCCGGCTGCTCATGCGCCGATCAGGGCCAGCCACCCGTCTTCGTCGAGCATCTCGATGCCCAGTTCGGCCGCCTTCTTGCCCTTTGATCCTGCCCCCGGCCCGGCAACCACCAGGTCGGTCTTTTTCGACACCGAGCCCGAGACCTTGGCACCCAACGCCTCGGCACGCGCCTTGGCCTCGGCGCGGGTCATCTTTTCCAGGCTGCCGGTGAAAACGATGGTCATGCCCGCCACCGGGCTGCCCTCGACCTTGGGTTTCGCCGCGTCCTGAATGTCGAGCTGCGCGACCAGCCGTTCGATGGCGGCGCGCTCGGCCTCTTGCGCAAAGGCCGCGACCAGCGAGGCGGCCATGACCTGGCCCACGCCGTCGACGCCGAGCAGGTCGTCCCAAGCCGGGCCCTCCATCGATTGCGCCTCGGTCATCGCCGCATCGAAGGCAGCCCAGGAGCCGTAGTGACCGGCCAGGAGATTGGCCGATTGCTCGCCGACGTGGCGGATGCCCAGGCCAAAGATCACCCGGCCAAGGGGGATCCTGCGGCGGTCGTCGATGGCGTCAAAGAGCTTCTGCGCCGATTTCTCGCCCCAGCCATCGCGGTTCTTCAGCTGCTGCATGCCGCTGCCGTAGCGGTCGCGCAGAGTGAAGATGTCGGCCGGCTCGGCAATCCAGCCGTCGCGATAGAATTGCTCGACCTGCTTGGCGCCGAGACCGTCGATGTCAAAGGCCGCTCGGGAGACGAAATGCTTCAGCTTTTCAATCTGTTGCGCCGGGCAGATCAGACCGCCGGTGCAGCGTCGCACCGCGTCGCCCTCTTCGCGCACCGCCTCTGACCCGCATTCCGTGCAGGTGGTCGGAAAGTCATAGGGCGCGGTGTCCTCGGGGCGTTTCGACAGGTCGACATCGGCCACCTTGGGGATCACGTCACCGGCGCGATAGACCTGCACCCAGTCGCCGACGCGAATGTCCTTGCCGCCGCGGATCTCGCCGCCGCGGCTGTCGCGGCCGGCGATGTAATCCTCGTTGTGCAGGGTCGCGTTGGAGACGACGACGCCGCCCACGGTCACCGGCGTCAGCCGCGCCACCGGGCTGAGGGCGCCGGTGCGGCCGACCTGGATGTCGATGCCGTCCAGCCGGGTCCAGGCCAGTTCCGCCGGGAACTTGTGCGCAATGGCCCAGCGCGGCGTGGTCGAGCGAAAGCCCAGCCGCTCCTGCAGGTCGAGGCGATCGATCTTGTAGACCACGCCGTCGATGTCATAGCCGAGCGTCGCGCGCTGTTCCTCGATCTCGCGGTAGAGCGCCAGCATGTCGTCCGGCGTCTCGCAACGGCGGGTCAGTGTGTTGGTCTGAAAGCCGAGGTCCGCCAGCCGTTCGATGGCGCCATGCTGGGTGTCGGCCAGGGGTTTGGAAAGCACACCCCAGCTGTAGGCGAAAAAGGCCAGCGGCCGGTCGCGGGTGATCTCGGGGTCGAGCTGGCGCAGCGATCCGGCGGCGGCGTTGCGCGGGTTGGCGAAGGTCTTCCCGCCACGCTCGGCCTGCCGTGCGTTGAGCGCCTCGAAATCGGCGTGGCGCATGTAGACCTCGCCGCGCACTTCCAGCACCTCGGGTGCGCCCTCGAGCGTTTCGGGAATGGTGTCGATGGTGCGCGCATTGGCGGTGACATTTTCGCCGGTTTCGCCATCGCCGCGGGTGGCGGCGGTGACCAGCTTGCCGTTTTCATAGCGCAGCGACAGCGAGAGCCCGTCGATCTTGGGTTCCGCGACATAGGCCAGCGCTTCATCCTCGGGCCAGTTGAGGTAGCGGCGGATGCCGGCGTCGAAATCGCGCACGTCGGATTCGTCGAAGGCATTGCCGAGGCTCATCATCCGCACCTGGTGGGTGACCTTGGCAAAGCCCTCGGCGGGGGCGGCCCCGACCTGATCGGACGGGCTGTCGGCGCGCTTCAGCGCCGGGAACCGCGCCTCGATCTCGGCATTGCGGCGTTTAAGCGCATCATAGGTGGCATCGGTGATCTCCGGCGCATCCTCGCCGTGATAGGCCTGATTGGCCGCGGTCAGCAGATCGGCAAGCGCCGCGAGCTCCTCGCGCGCCTGATCTTCGGTCAATTCGGAAACAGCAATCTCGCGCGTCATCTAACCCCCCGCCAAACTTCCCAAGTGATAGGGCGCTGGCGGCACAGGGTCCAGTCGGTTTGCGTTCAGGCCCCGATGGCCAGGCGGTCGCCGCCATCAAGCTCCTTCGGACTGGGATCGCGCAGCACATAGCCCCTGCCCCAGACGGTTTCGATGTAATTGTCGCCTCCGGTGGCATTGCTCAACTTTTTGCGTAGTTTACAGATAAAAACATCGATTATTTTCAGTTCCGGCTCATCCATTCCGCCATAAAGATGATTGAGGAACATTTCCTTGGTGAGCGTCGTGCCTTTTCGCAGGGACAGCAATTCCAGCATCTGGTATTCCTTGCCGGTCAGATGCACCGGCCGCCCGCCGACCTCCACCGTCTTGGCATCGAGGTCGACCGAGATCTGCCCGGTGCGGATGATTGATTGCGAATGGCCCTTGGACCGGCGGATGATCGCATGGATGCGCGCCACCAGCTCTTCGCGGTGGAACGGCTTGGTCAGATAATCGTCGGCGCCAAAGCCGAAGCCCTTGAGCTTGTTGTCAGTATCGTCGGAACCCGAGAGAATGAGGATCGGCGTTTCCACCCGCGCAAGGCGCAACTGCCGCAGCACCTCATGGCCGTTCATGTCCGGCAAACCGAGGTCCAGAAGGATCAGATCGTAATCATATAGCTTGGCAAGATCGATCCCTTCTTCACCGAGATCGGTACAATAGACATTCAGATTGGCATGGGTGAGCATCAATTCGATGCTTTTGGCAGTAGTGGGATCATCCTCGACCAACAACACACGCATTTTCTTGTCTCCGCTCGGCAGCCAGGGTATCTTCTTAACCTGTGATAGAAAGGTTAACCGAGGGTTACCGTAGCAGGGGAATAAGCCGAACACAACTTAAGGTTGACGGTATTTCTGCACGGCGGTGGCCTTCAACGCATCCTCGCCGAATTGTGTCACCGCGGTCACCCATTCGCGAAATTCCTCGGCCGAGATCGCATAGCGTTTCTGCGCCTCTTCCTGCGAAATCAGCCCGTAGATCACCCCCCGCACCACCGCCGCCTTGCGCGAGGCGACCCAGCGGCGGGTCTGCGACGCAGGCAGATCGGCGCGCGTCATCACGGTGCCGTCGGGCAGCGTGACGGCCCGGGGACCTTCGACTTTCTTCAGGTACATGGCGTCCTCTCCCGCTCATTCCCTGAAAGCATGGGCGGGGTTGTTTAACCGCAGGTGAAAGCCGGTCTTGAGAGTATGTCGGATTTTCCTATATTCTCGCGGACTTCCGAAATGGAGATTCGCATGTCCGCCCTCGCCACCGAGACGCTCAATTCCCTCGGCTTCGCCAAGCCGCCCTCGCAGACCCGCGTGGTCGTGGCGATGTCCGGCGGTGTCGACAGCTCCGTTGTTGCCGCCGAACTGGCGCGCGAGGGCTATGACGTGGTGGGCATCACCCTGCAGCTCTACGATCACGGCGCGGCGCTGGCCAAGAAGGGCGCCTGCTGCGCCGGCCGCGACATCCACGATGCGCGCCGGGTGGCCGAGGAGATGGGCTTTCCGCACTACGTGCTGGACTACGAGAACGTCTTTCGCGACGCGGTGATGGACGAGTTTGCCGACAGCTACCTCGGCGGCGCCACCCCGGTGCCCTGCATCCGCTGCAACGAACGGGTCAAGTTCAAGGACCTGCTGGAGACCGCCCGCGATCTCGACGCCGATTGCATGGCCACCGGCCACTACATCCAGCGCAAGATGGGCCCCGGCAAGGCCGAGCTGCATTGCGCCGCCGACAAGGTGCGCGACCAGAGCTACTTCCTGTTCTCGACCACCCAGGAACAGCTCGACTACCTGCGCTTCCCGCTGGGCCATTTGCAAAGCAAGGAAGACACCCGCAAGCTGGCCGCGAAACACGGCCTGCCGGTGGCCGACAAGCCCGACAGCCAGGACATCTGCTTCGTGCCCGACGGCAATTACGCCAAGGTGATCGAAAAGCTGCGCCCCGGTGCCGCCGAACCGGGGCAGATCGTCCATGCCGACGGCCGGGTGCTGGGCGAACATGCCGGGGTGATCCACTACACCATCGGCCAGCGCCGGGGCCTTGGCATCGGCGGGCTGAGCGAGCCGCTCTACGTGGTCAAGCTCGACGTCGAGGCCAAGCAGGTGGTCGTCGGCCCGAAAGACATGCTCTCGACCCGCACCATCCCGGTGCGCGAGGTCAACTGGTTGGGCGACGGCGGCTTTGCCGACCTGAAGGAACGCGAGATCGCGGTCAAGGTCCGCTCCACCCGCCCCCCGCGCGAGGCGATCCTGCGGCCGCTCTCGGCGACCGAGGCCGAGGTCGAGCTGCTGACCCCCGAAGAAGGCGTCTCCCCCGGCCAGGCCTGCGTCTTCTACGAAACCGAAGGAAGCCGCGTGCTGGGTGGAGGCTGGATCTGGCGCGGCCACTAGGCGCCCCCCAGCCCTTCTTCTCTTTCCAAATACGCCACACAACGCCAGCCACAGGCCCGCCACCAGCCCACTTCTCCAGCCCTCACGGCCTGTCCTCGCGAGGACGTCCGCAAGGGCGGAGGAGCGCCCCGGCTCAGGCTGCGCAGACGTAGCTGTGGATCGAAAACACCACCGCGCCGCTCTCGGGCAACCGCACCAGGCTCTGACGCTCGGACCGCAGGTACCGCGCCTCTGACGGCAGGACCGGCACCCGCCGCGCCCTTTCCGACCGGGGCTGGTGCAGCGCCGGATCGGCGTAATGCAGCAGGTTGCTGCGCCAGAGCGGCCGGCCGGGTTTCACCCCGTCGAACAGCCGCTGCACCCGCGCCGCGATGGCGGCGTCATAGTCCTCGACCGGCGCGTGAATGCCGGTCAGCGGCCGCAGGAACTTCTCGTCCAGCCGCCAGCTCGCCGGGAAACAGAGCACCGCGCCGGTCAGCACAGCCTCTTCGCCGCGCCTCTCCAGCAGGCAGAAATCCTCCTGCACCAGCTGGCCGAGCGTCTCGAGCGGCCGCGCGTCATCCAGCACGACCTCGCGCCCGTCAGGACAGAGCATCCGACCCTCACCCAGACCAAAGTCGCTGCGCGCCGAGAGCTGCTCCACCACCATCGCCAACAGCTCCTGTGCCGCCGGCAGGGCCGCAGGATCGAGCTGAACCACCGCCTCGCGACAGCCCTCCAGCAGCCGCAGGCGCTCGGCCATCTGCGGCGCATAGACTTCGTCCACGATCAGCCAATCGGCCATGTCGAGTGGTTGCACCCCAGGCAGAGGGCGCGGCGAAAGGTCGTGCGGGATACGGTGGTGCAGGATCATCCGCGCGGTGTAACGCACCGGGAAGTCAAGAAAAAGGGGCGGCGCGGCGTCAGCCGGTCACCAGGTCGTAATGGGCGATATGCCGCCGGGCCACCAGCTCTGCCTCCTCTGGCGCAATATGCGGGCTGTCGTAATCCTCGCCCACAAAGGCCTTGAGCGCCTCGAGATCGCGCCAGACCATGACAAAGGCAAAATCCTGCGGGTGATCGGCGCGCGCCGCCCCCGGCAGAACCTCGACACAGCCCTCGGTCGATCGCATCAGCGGGATCGCGGTCTCGTGGAAGAACCGGGCAAACTCCGCCTCCTTGCCCGGGTGGGTGGTGACCTGAAATATGCGCAGGATCATGACGCGCCTCCTGTCGGTTGCAGGCCCCCAGTCTAACACGAAACGGCCCGCCGCGCCGGGGCGGCTCTCAAACCCTCGTGACGGGACTGACATGAACGTGGCGCCGGGCCCGCAGGCACCCTAGTCTCGGCTCATCGCCTCGACGAAAGGAGCCGACATGCCCACCGAACGCTTCACCTTCCAGGGCCATTCCGGTGCGCCGCTGGCCGCGCGGCTCGATCTGCCGGACGGGCCACTGCTGGCCACCGCGCTCTTTGCCCATTGCTTCACCTGTTCCAAGGACATCCCCGCCGCGCGGCGCATCGCCGGGCGGCTGGCGGCCATGGGGATCGCGGTGCTGCGCTTCGATTTCACCGGGCTGGGCCAATCTGAAGGCACCTTTGCCGAGACCACATTCTCCAGCAATGTCGAGGACCTGCAGGCCGCCTGCAAGGCGCTCTCGGCGCGTGGCCTGACGCCGTCGCTGCTGATCGGCCATTCGCTGGGCGGGGCCGCCGTGCTGCGCGCCGCCGGTCGGCTGCCGGCGGTCAAGGCGGTCGCCACGCTGGGCGCGCCCTTCGATCCCGGCCATGTCACCCACAACTTCGGCGGCGCGCTGGACGAGATCGAAGCGCAGGGCACCGCCGAAGTCACGCTCGGTGGTCACCGGATCGAGATCGGACGCGGCTTTGTCGAGGATGTCTCGGCACAGAATCTCGCCCCGGCCATCGCCAAGCTGCACCGAGCGCTGCTGGTGCTGCATGCGCCGCTCGACGACGTGGTGGGGATCGAGAATGCCGCCAATATCTTCATGGCCGCCAAGCACCCCAAAAGCTTTGTCACCCTCGACGATGCCGACCACCTGCTTAGCCGGCCGCGTGATGCCGAATATGCCGCCGAGGTGATTGCCGCCTGGGCCGGGCGTTATCTCGACCTCAAGCCGCCTGCCCCGCCGCCGGGCGCGCCCGAGGGCATCGTGCGGGTGTCGGAGGCCGATCCCGAGGGCTTTCTGCAGGACGTCAACAACGGGCCCTATCACCACGTTCTGGCCGACGAGCCAGAGGCCTATGGCGGCACCAACCGCGGCTTGTCGCCTTACGGCTTTCTCTCTGCCGGCCTTGGCGCCTGCACCTCGATGACGATCCGCATGTATGCGCGGCGCAAGGGCTGGCCGCTGACCCATGTCAGCGTCGACGTGAGCCACGACAAGGTGCATGCCCAGGACGCCCAGGCCCGCAGCGACGGCAAGGCCGATCACTTCAGGCGGGTGGTCCGGCTGGAAGGCGATCTGAGTGACGAACAACGCGCCAGACTGATGGAGATTGCCGACAAATGCCCGGTGCACCGCACGCTGGAGCGGACCTCGGTGGTGCTGACCGAGGCCGGCTGAGCGCGCTTATTCCCAGACGATCTTGCTGCCCCAGCTGCGGAACAGCTGGCGGACCTTGGGGGTCATGAAGCCCTTGCCCTTGGCGTATTGCGGCAGGGTGAAGGATGAACCGGCGTTGACCTCGATCACCACCGGGCCCTCATCGGTCAGGGCAATGTCGGTGCTCTGATAGCGCAGCGGCGCATGCAGGCGCGCCACCCGTTCGTTGACCTCGCGCAGGGCTTGCCAATGCGGCAGGCACTTGCCGATGATCTCGCGGTCGGTCTCGGGGTGGGTGTCGAGGTGGCGCAGCTCGGGGCCTTCGGATTGCACCAGGGTGCGGATCTCGCCGGTCTCGGGGTCGATGTCGCAAAGCATGTTGCCGTCGCGCCAGAAATTGTCGGCCTGATTGCGCTGTGACGGCAGCTTGAGCACCGCCGCCGGCACATAGACGCCGTCGCCGTCGACCATGTTGACCACCCGCACCGTGGCGGTGGTGTCGGTATAGTCGCGCAGGAAGCTGCAGTTGCTGACGAATTTCTGCAAAAGGAAGGCATTTTCGCCCACGATGCTGGCAAAGAAATGCTCGTAGGACATCGGCCCGTGGTCGCGCAGCATCAGCCCTTCGCAATCGGCTGAAAGGATGGTGAAGACCCCGACAGAGCCCAGCCCCCGCATGTTCTTGCCAAAAAGCGGCGTGTCGATCCCGCCGCCGATCGCCTTGCGCAGGGCTTCGGGCCCGGAGAATGGCGTGCTGCCATGGTAGGCCCGCCCGGTGCGGTCGATCACGCCCAGCGTTTCCGGCACCGGCAGCCCGTCGGCCTCGAGCAGCTTGGCCGAGAGCCACTTGTCCTCGGTCACCGCGAACCAGTGCAGGTCGTTGACCTCGTGGATGATGGCGTTCTGCAGCAGCCAAGAGATGAATTCGCCGCGCTCTTCCTCGCTGTGGGCCTCGGTGTCGTAGAGCCGGAACTTGACGTATTCGTCCAGCTCGATCTTCTGCCGGCCCTTGCGATACTTGGCGGCCTCGAGCCCGATGCCGAACGCGCCCCGCCCCGAGGTTCGCGCCGCATGGGCGATGAGCTCGGTCCTGTTGTATTCGTGCTTGGCGGAATAGCTCGCCTGATCCCGGGCCACGATGGTCCCGGTTTCGATGCCTGCGGTGAGCGTTGCGTCGGACATGCCCTTATCCTCTTCGCTTTTTGCGGTTACTGACCTCATTTCCGCAACAATGGGGCGAAAATGCGGCCACTGGCCGCGGCGTTGTTGAAAATTCCCCTAAACTTGCAGCGATGCCACGTCCTCTTGTCCCCCCGTCAGCTTGGGCGTATGACCCCGCGCAAATGCTCGCCACCGCCTGACACCAGCCTGAGAGGACGCCAGATGATCCCCCGCTATTCCCGCCCCGAGATGACCGCGATCTGGGAGCCCGCGACCAAGTTCCGCATCTGGTTTGAAATCGAGGCCCATGCCTGCGACGCCATGGCGAGGTTGGGCGTGATCCCGCAGGAAAACGCCGACGCGGTGTGGAAGGCCAAGGACGTGGAGTTCGACGTCGCCCGGATCGACGAGATCGAGGCGGTCACCAAGCATGACGTCATCGCCTTCCTCACCCACCTGGCCGAACATGTGGGTTCCGAGGAAGCGCGTTTTGTCCACCAGGGCATGACCTCGTCCGACGTGCTCGACACCTGCCTCAACGTGCAGCTGGTGCGGGCCTCGGACCTGCTGCTCAAGGGCGTTGACCGGGTGCTGGCCGCGCTCAAGACCCGCGCGCTGGAGCACAAGGACACCGTGCGCGTCGGCCGCAGCCACGGCATCCACGCCGAGCCGACCACCATGGGCCTCACCTTCGTCCGCTTCTACGCCGAGATGGACCGCAACCGCGCCCGCCTGGTGGCCGCGCGCGAGGAAATCGCCACCGGCGCCATCTCCGGCGCCGTCGGCACATTCGCCAATATCGACCCGGCGGTCGAGGAGCACGTCTGCGAGCAGCTGGGCCTCTCCCCCGAGCCGATCTCGACCCAGGTGATCCCCCGCGACCGCCACGCGATGTTCTTTGCCGTGCTCGGTGTCATCGCCTCGTCGATCGAGAACATCGCCGTCGAAATCCGCCACATGCAGCGCACCGAGGTGCTGGAAGGCGCGGAATTCTTCTCGATGGGCCAGAAGGGCTCTTCGGCGATGCCGCACAAGAAGAACCCGGTTCTGACCGAGAACCTGACCGGCCTCGCCCGTCTGGTGCGCATGACGGTGATCCCGGCGATGGAGAACGTGGCCCTCTGGCACGAGCGCGACATCTCGCATTCCTCGGTCGAACGCGCCATCGGCCCGGACGCCACCATCACGCTCGACTTTGCCCTGCACCGCCTCGCCGGTGTGGTCGAAAAGATGCTGATTTTCCCCGACAACATGCTCGACAACATGAACAAGTTCCCCGGGCTTGTGATGTCGCAGCGGGTGCTTCTGGCCCTGACTCAGGCCGGCGTATCACGCGAGGATGCCTATGCCATGGTGCAGCGCAATGCGCTCAAGGTCTGGGAAGAGCGGGTCGATTTTCAGGAGCAGCTTCTGGCCGACGCCGATGTGGTTGCCGCGCTGGGCGAGGACGGCATCAAGGAAAAGTTCGACATGGGCTATCACACCAAGCACGTCGACACGATCTTCAAGCGGGTCTTCGGCGAGAGCTGATGCAGGCGGCTGCGCCGGCGGGTCATCCCCTCTGCGCGGCTCCTCCTGCATTGAATTGCGGAGGCTTCGGCCCTCGGACCTGGTTCAAGCCGCGCCCACCCGGGCGCGGCTTTTCACATTGGCCTCGATGAACTCCCGCGTCTCTGTCAGCGTCAGGCAGGCGCGCGCCGGGGTCTTGCTGGCGATGGGGTTCCGCAACGCTCCGAGAATTCGGGCGCGCTCCTCTTCACCAAGGGTGGCCAGTGACATCGGCCCCAGCAACAGCGATTCCGAGGCGCAACCCTCGGCAAAGATCACCTCGTGCGCCTGACACAGGAGATGCACCCAGGTGATCTCTTTCCGGCCCAGCATGTGCCGCACACCCGGCAAGATTGTCAGCGCCTTGGCCGGCACGAAAACCTCGCTCGGGAAACATCCCTGCAACTGCCCCTGCCCGCCCACCAGGATGCGGTGCTGCGGCGAGACGATCAGATTGCGGCGCGGAAGCCCGGGGCCGAGCGCGCCGGCCGGGATCAAGACCGGGTGCTGCTCGCGCCTGAAGTCTCGAAGGTCATGCTGCGAGGCCCGGCTCCAGATCACCGGTTGAAACCCGTGATCGAGCGTGCGCAGCCGCTCGCCCTGTTGAATGGCCTCAACCGGGCGCAGCCCCCGATCGGTTTTAATCAGCGTGCCTGCGGCATAGCAGACCACGGCCGTCGACTCGAAGTTCTGTGTATTGCTCGAGGACTCCGGGCTTCGGTAGGAGTCTGTGCCATTCCCGCCGTCGATCTTGGCCGTACTTGCGTTGCGGCCGACATAAACGTTGTCATCGCCGCCTTCGGTCTGGATGTCGCCGGCGGTCAGATTGTTGCCGAAATAGAGAACGTCGTCGCCGGCACCGGACTTCAAGTGCTTGAGCGTGGCGTCGTGGCCAAAGCGGATGGTGTCGTTGCCGCCGCCGGTGTTCCAGTCCTGGTCAGTGAAGAACCCGTCACCGACGAGGATATTGTCAGCCCCGGTGCTGGACCCGAAGAGCTTGCCCATCACCACGTTGTCACCGACCATCAGGTTCATGCCGGAGGAATTCGTCCCCATCAGGTCGACATCCGGAAGCTGGACGCCGTCGGCGACCGAGATCGTCGGGATCACGTCGCCGGTGAAGTTGACCTTTACGACGCTGGCGTTGCTTTCGTTGAACTGAACGTCGAACTGCGCGGGCGGATTGCCGGTGGCATTGAAGGTGACATCATGGCCGATCGACGGGTCCATGATGTAGACATCACCGTCGGTCACTTCGATGATGGAACCCGCATGAATCTCGTCCGGACCCAGCGGATCCTTGTTCATGTCGACGATGGTGTAGGTGGCCACTGCGCTGCCCCGTATCTTTTCCTGATGATGCAATGGGAATTATGGCTGTTTCAAGGTTAACGATGTCGGAATTCCCGAAGTGTGGCCGAATGTTTGGTGGATTTGCGGCTTCATGCTACCCTCGGGGCCTGGCAGAGCCCGGCTCTGCCCTCACCTTGGGAGAACCCCGATGTTCAAGACCGTATTCTGTGCCGCGTTTCTGGCCCTGTTGCCGGTGATCGGCTATGCCGGTTGCCCCGCCGGGCACCAGGCGATGTCCTGCGCCGAAGGCAGCGTCTGGGATCAGGCGGCAGGCGCCTGCGTCGAAAAGGCCACCAGCTGACGGAGGGCCGTGCCCAGCAAGGCGCGGCTTCAGCATTTCTTCACCCTTCTGCGGCTATCTGGTTTCCGTAGACTGCCGGAGGGGACGGGATGAGCCAGCTCGCGACGACAACCAACCTGCCATCGGTTCCCGGTGGCGCGGAGAGTGTTGCGCGCGCAGCCCCTGCCGGCCGATCGCGCGCGGCGCAGCTGACGCGCAAGCAGAAAGCGGCGATCATCGTGCGGCTGCTGGTCAACGAAGGCAGCGAGGTGCCGCTGGCCGAATTGCCCGAAAGCCTGCAGGCGGACCTGACCCAGCAGATGGGCGCCATGCGCTATGTCGACCGGGCGACCCTGGCCGATGTGGTCAGCGAATTCGCCGATGAGCTGGAATCGGTCGGCCTGCATTTTCCCAATGGCATCGCCGGGGCGCTGACGGCGCTGGACGGGCGGATCTCGCCGCAGACGGCAGCGCGGCTGCGCAAGGAGGCCGGCGTGCGCCAGACCGGCGATCCCTGGCTGCGCATCCGCGCCCTGCCCGTCGCCCGCATCCTGGACTTCATCACGTCCGAAAGCACCGAGGTTGCGGCGGTGCTGCTCTCCAAGCTCGACACCGCGATGGCGGCCGAGATCCTGTCGAAAATGCCGGGACCGGAGGCGCGCAAGATCACCTATGCGGTCTCGCTCACCGCCAATGTCACGCCCGAGGCGGTCGATCGCATCGGGCTGTCACTGGCCAGCCAGCTCGACCGTGACCCGGTGCGCGCCTTCAAGGCCGAGCCTGTGGCGCGGGTCGGCGCGATCCTCAACTCCTCGCCCGCCGCCACCCGCGACGCGCTTCTGACCGGGTTGGAGGAAGAGGACGAGGCCTTTGCCGGCGCGGTGCGCAAGGCGATCTTCACCTTCGAGAATATCGGCGACCGGGTGCAGGCCACCGACGTGCCAACCATCACCCGAGAGGTCGATGCCGAGACCCTGGCCCGCGCCCTGGCCGCCGCCAAGGCCAAGGGGCTGGAGGCGATCGTCGACTTCCTGCTCGGCAACATGTCGAAACGCATGGCCGAGGGGCTGCGCGACGAGATGAACGACGTGGGCGATCAGAAGCCGAAAGAGGCCGAGGCCGCGATGAGCGCCGTGGTCGCGGTGATCCGCCGGCAGGCGGACGCCGGGACCATCACGTTGATTGCGGAGGATGAGGAGGAATAGCGCCGACAGCGGCTTGTTCGGCAGAGGGCTGCAGGGTTGGCAGCCAGGCTGACTTGGCAGAAAACGGGCCAAGTCGGGCACTATCGCGGCCAGCAGAACGCCATGAGGCGGACGCCCTCAGGGCAGGTTATGCGCCGCCAGCATCGGTCCATAACCCGCCTGTTGCACCAGCACGGCGGCCGAGGTGATCTCTGGCAGTTCGACGCGGAAGGCCTGCTTGCCGTCCCAGACCCCCAGCTCCTGCCAGCTCTGAACGATATTGGCATAGCTGATGGTGCGCCCGGCATTTTCGCCGTGGGTGATCTCGACCGTGGCCTGCGGGTCGTAATCCACCAGCATCACCTGGATATTGGCCGGCAGATCGCCGGAGGCGGTCAGCGTCAGGACGGCCTTGCCGCCCTCGTCCTCGACCGAGAGCGTCACTGGCCGCGGCCGCGCCTCGTGCTGAGAGATCAGTTCGCTCACATCCATCGGGTGATTGCCGACCACGTGGTCAGTGCCGTTGATGATCATCTGCGGCGTGTAGATCATCCGCCGTCCTGCGGCCTTGGCATACCCCTTCTGGCGCTTGGTGTGCCCCGGCAGGGCAAAGCGGTCTTTCCAGCCGATGTAATCCCAGTAATCGACATGCAGCGCCAGCGCGATGACGTCGGGCCGCCCTGCCAGATTGTGCAGCAACTCGTCGGCCGGCGGACAGGAAGAACAGCCCTGAGAGGTGAACAGCTCGACAACCACGGGCGCGCCCGGCTCGGCCTCGGCCTGCGCCAGCACTCCCGAAGCGCCTGCCATGCTCGTCAGCCCGAAAGCCGCGGCGCCAAGGATCACCTTCAAACGCATTCAAATTCCCCGTTTCGTCGCATATGCCTACCTAGAGGCAGGCGGCTGAAATAACCAATCAAGGTTTTGCGATTTTCGGTGACAGCGTCCAGCCCCGCGAAAGCCGGAATTTTTTGCATACTATCGCATACAATTCGTCGCACCCCCCTTGATTGCGCCCCCCCGACAGGTCTATTGCACTCTCAGCGAAACCCCTTGGCATCATCGGAAGGGAGCCATTCCATGCCCATCACAGTCGGTCATGACAGCTCGAAGACCCGCAAGTCGATTTCGGCGGGCGGCAAGAGCCTGTCGTATTACTCCATCCCCGCCGCGCAGGAGGCCGGTCTTGGCGACTTCTCGCGCCTGCCCGCCGCCCTGAAGGTGGTGCTGGAAAACATGCTCCGCTTCGAGGACGGCAAGACCGTCACCACCGATGACATCAAGGCCTTTGGCGACTGGGCCAAGGACGGCGGCAAGGGCACGCGCGAGCTGGCCTATCGCCCGGCCCGCGTGCTGATGCAGGACTTCACCGGCGTTCCCGCCGTGGTCGACCTCGCGGCCATGCGTGACGGCATCGTGGCGCTGGGTGGCGATCCGGAAAAGATCAACCCGCTGAACCCCGTCGATCTGGTCATCGACCACTCGGTGATGATCGACGAATTCGGCAACCCGCGCGCCTTCCAGATGAACGTGGACCGCGAGTACGAGCGCAACATGGAGCGCTATACCTTCCTCAAGTGGGGCCAGTCGGCGTTCAACAACTTCCGCGTCGTGCCGCCGGGCACCGGCATCTGCCACCAGGTGAACCTCGAGTACCTGTCGCAGACCATCTGGACCGACGTCGACCAGAACGGTGAGGAAGTGGCTTACCCCGACACGCTCGTCGGCACCGACAGCCACACCACCATGGTCAACGGCGCCGCCGTTCTGGGCTGGGGCGTGGGCGGCATCGAGGCCGAGGCCGCGATGCTGGGCCAGCCGATCTCGATGCTGATCCCCGAGGTCATCGGTTTCAAGCTGACCGGCGCGATGATGGAAGGCACCACCGGCACCGACCTCGTGCTCAAGGTCGTGGAAATGCTGCGCGCCAAGGGCGTTGTCGGCAAGTTCGTCGAATTCTACGGCGAAGGCCTCGATACGCTGCCGCTGGCCGACCGCGCGACCATCGCCAACATGGCCCCGGAATACGGCGCGACCTGCGGCTTCTTCCCGATCGACAACGAGACCCTGCGTTACCTGACCAACACCGGTCGTGACGAGGCGCGCGTGGCGCTGGTCGAAGCCTATGCCAAGGAAAACGGCATGTGGCGCGACGAGAACTACGATCCGGTCTACACCGACACGCTCGAGCTTGACATGGGCACCATCGTGCCGGCGATCTCGGGCCCGAAACGCCCGCAGGACTACATTGCGCTCGATTCCGCCTCGACCGAGTTCGGCAAGTACATCAAGGGCCTGCGCGACGGTGTTGATGCCAGCGCCAATGCCGAGGTGCGTTGGGAAGGTGAAGGCGGCGCGCCCGAGCCGCAGGACATCCCCGGCGACGAAGGCCACCACAACAAGGGCTGGTACAAGACCGACGACGGCGCCTATCAGCTGCATGACGGCTCGATCGTGATCGCCTCGATCACGTCCTGCACCAACACCTCGAACCCCTACGTGATGATCGGCGCCGGTCTCGTGGCCCGCAAGGCCCGCGAGCTGGGCCTGACCCGCAAGCCCTGGGTCAAGACTTCGCTGGCACCGGGGTCGCAGGTTGTGTCGCACTACCTCGAAGCCGCCGGCCTGCAGGAAGACCTCGACGCCATCGGCTTCAACCTGGTGGGTTATGGCTGCACCACCTGCATCGGCAACTCCGGCCCGCTGGAAGCGCCGATCTCCAAGGCGATCAACGATTACGACCTGGTGGCGACCTCGGTGCTCTCGGGCAACCGCAACTTCGAAGGCCGGATCTCGCCCGACGTACGCGCCAACTACCTCGCCTCGCCGCCGCTGGTGGTGGCCTATGCGCTGGTGGGCGACATGAACGTCGACATCACCAAGGAAAGCCTCGGCAAGGACAAGAACGGCAACGATGTCTACCTCAAGGACATCTGGCCCTCGACCGCCGAAGTTGCCGAGCTGGTCGAACGGACCGTGACCCGCGAAGCCTTCCAGTCGAAATATGCCGACGTCTTCAAGGGCGACGAGAAGTGGCAATCGGTCGAAACCACCGATGCCAAGACCTATGACTGGCCGGCCGCCTCGACCTACGTGCAGAACCCGCCCTACTTCCAGGGCATCACCATGGCGACCAAGAAGATCGAGAACCTCGAAGGCGCCAAGGTTCTGGCGCTTCTGGGCGACATGATCACCACCGACCACATCTCGCCGGCGGGCTCCTTCAAGGAAACCACGCCTGCGGGCCAGTACCTGCGCGAGCGTCAGGTGCCGGTGCGCGAGTTCAACTCGTACGGGTCGCGTCGCGGCAACCACGAAGTCATGATGCGCGGCACCTTTGCCAACATCCGCATCAAGAACGAGATGCTCGACGGCGTCGAAGGTGGCTACACCAAAGGCCCCGACGGCCAGCAGACCTCGATCTTCGATGCCGCCATGGCGCATCAGGAAAACGGCACGCCGCTGGTGATCTTCGGTGGCGAACAGTACGGCGCGGGGTCCTCGCGTGACTGGGCGGCCAAGGGCACGGCGCTTCTGGGCGTCAAGGCGGTCATCGCCGAGAGCTTCGAGCGCATCCACCGCTCCAACCTCGTCGGCATGGGCGTCATCCCCTTCGAATTCACCGAAGGCGACACCCGCAAGACGCTGAAGCTGACCGGTGACGAGGAAGTCTCGATCCACGGTCTCGACGATGTGACGCCGGGCAAGATGGTGCCCTGCACGATCAAGTATGCTGACGGCAGCACCAAGGAAATCACCCTGAAGTGCCGCATCGATACCGCGATCGAGATCGAATACATCGAGAACGGCGGCGTCCTGCACTACGTGCTGCGCAACCTGGCGAAATCGGCGTAAGTCGAGCGTCGAGAGAGATCGGAACGGGCGCCTTCGGGCGCCCGTTTTCGTTCAAGTCCCGCCCCGTTCTCGCAGCGCCGGGTCCTCGGCTTGTTTGGCCCACATCTCCGCGATCAGCCAGTCAAGTGCAGCCCGCCCCTCGGCCGGGCTGCCGCCAGCGGCCAGCGTCCGATGCAGCAGTGTGCATTGCGGTTAATAGCACGACCTTCGCCCTTGTCTGAGGCCCGGCGCGGAACAAAGCCCACCGCGCGGCGATGGCGCGACTTGCGCTCAAGGGACAGCCCCACGCACCGCCAAACGCCGCATCTGCGCTCATCCCCCGCCCCCTCTGCCAAAATCTGCGCAGCCCCCCGCCCATCGCGCATTCGTGAGGCGACAGCCTGGCTATTCCCCGTTTATCTGCCCTCAGCCCACGTAGAATTGGGCGTAGAGGCAGAAATGGAAGTCCTACGATGAGAATGATTGTTATTTCGGTACAGGCAGCGATTCTTCTGATGCTCGCTGTCATGGGCGCACAGGGCAACGACAGCCAGCGCGCCAACTGCCCGGTCAACCAACCCGGCGCCTATTGCGAGCGCTGAGACCTGAGGCGATCCTCGATCTCCCTGAGCTGGGCGCGGACGGTCCGCGCCCGCCAGACGCTGGCCCCGATGATCAGCGCCAGCAGCACGAAGCTGACACCATAGGCCGAGAGCACCGCGCCGGCGTATTTGCCCAATTCGGGAATCATTGCATCCGCTCCCGTGCCAGGAGCGCGCGCATGCGGCGCGCCCGGATTTCCGTCTGCGTGCGGATCAGCACCAGCAGCAGAAAGAGCAGGATGAACCCCGCCATCGCCACCAGCGCCGGCCACCAGAAGACATCGGCGACGTTCTCCTCGGCATCGAGCGACAACGAGGCGCCCTGGTGCAGCCCCTGGTTCCAGAAGTTGACCGCATAACGCGACAGCACCGCAAAGACCGACCCCACGAGGCAGAGCACCGCGGTCAGATCGGCGGCGGTGTCGTCATTCTCGATGGCTGACCACAGCGCAATGTAACCGAGATAGAACAGGAACAGGATCAGGAACGACGTCAGCCGCGGGTCCCAAGCCCACCAGGTGCCCCACATCGGCTGGCCCCAGATCGCCCCGGTTGCCAGCGCGATCAGCGTCATCACCATCCCCACCGGCGCCGCCGCCCGCGCGGCCAGCGCGCTGACGTGGTGGCGGCGGATGATCCAGATCAGCGAAGCCACCAGCATCATGAACCAGGCGTTGATCGCCATCAGCGCTGCCGGCACGTGCAGGTAGAAGATCTTGACGGTCGAGCCCTGGCGGTAATCATCCGGGGTAAAGAAGAACCCCCAGATCAACCCCGCCGCGAGGCACCCCAGCGACAGCACCCAGAGCGCCGGGATCACCCGGTCGCTGGTGTCGATGAACTTTTTCGGGTTCGCGTATTCCCAGACACTGGCCATGACAGATACCTATTCGTGAATGTGTTCGGACACCAGTGACATTTTCGTAGCCCACTGCCCCGTAGGGTGGGTTTCCAACCCACCACCCCTCACCGCAGGTTCACCCTGAGCACCGCGGCGCTGGCAAAGGGCAGGAGCGCGATCACCGCCAGCGAGATCCCCGCCAGCATCATCAGCGGCGTCTGCACTTCCATGCCCTCGGCCCCGCGCCGCGCCACCTCGGCGCCAAAGATCAGCGTCGGCACGTAGAGCGGCAGCACCAACAACGACAGGAGCAGCCCGCCGCGTTTCAGCCCGACGGTCAGCGCCGCGCCGAAGGTGCCGATCACCGACAGCGCCGGTGTGCCCAAGAGCAGCGACAGCGTGAGCCAGAGAAACCCCGACCCCGCGAGGTTTAGCAATACGCCGAAGACCGGCGCCGCCAGCACAAGCGGCAGCCCGGTGGTCAGCCAATGCGCCAGCGCCTTGACCGAGACGATGCCCTCCATCGGCAGCGGTGCCGTGGCCAGGAGGTCGAGCGAGCCGTCCTCCCAGTCGAGCGCGAGGATGCGGTCGAGTGACAGGAGGCAGGCCAGCAAGGCGCCCAGCCAGAGCACGCCCGGCGCGATCCGGCCCAGAAGCTCGGACTGCGGCCCGACGGCAAAGGGCACGAGGGTGACCACGATCAGGAAGAAGGCGAGGCCGAGCCCGAAGCCGCCGCCGGCCCGGACCGCCAGCGCGAGGTCGCGTTTCAGCAAGGCGATCACAGGAAGACCTCGTCGAAATCGTCGCTGGCCTGCGGCACCGCCTTGAACTGGCTGACATCCAGCGCATCACCGTCGAGCCCCAGCTCGATATGGGTGGCAATCAGCGCCGAGCCGCCGCCGGCGAGATGGCCCCGCACCGCCTCGGCAAACATCGCCACCGCGTCGCGGTCGAGCGAGACCGTGGGCTCGTCCAGCACCCAGACCGGCCGTCCGGTAACCATCAGCCGCGCCAGCCCCAGCCGCCGCTTCTGACCGGCGGAAAGCTGGCCAGCGGCACGGTTGCGCAGGGCGTCGAGCTGATAGGCTTCGAGCGCCGCGTCGATCTCGGCCTGGCCAAAAACCCGCGCCCAGAAGGTCAGGTTCTCGCGCACCGTCAGCGTCGATTTCAGCCCGTCGGCATGGGCGGCATAGGCCACCCGGTCCTCGGCCCCGGTGAGCGTGCCGCGCAGCGGCGGCTGCAGGCCTGCGACGGTGCGCAGCAGCGTGGTCTTGCCGATACCGTTGGGTCCGCGCAGCACCAGCGCCCGCTCGGGCGGCAGCGCAAAGCTCACGCCTTCGAGCACCGGGATGCCGCCTCGGGTGACGGTGAGAGTGTCGGCCTGCAATATCATGGCGCGAGACTTGCCGAAAAACCCTTGCGTCAGCAAGCCGATAGGCGCGCGGGCGTCACTCTGCCGCTGCCACGGTCAACGCCGCAAGAGCGACGCGCCGGCCTTCTGACAGCAGCACGTTGTAGGTGCGGCAGGCGGCGGGAGAGGCCATGGCCTCGACCCCGAGGCCGGCCTCTTCGAGGGTCTGGCGCAGTTCGGCCGGGATATGCGCGATCTCGGCACCGGTGCCGATGAAGAGCACGTCGCATTGGCCGGCAAGGGCCAGCAGGGCGTCGCGGTCGTCGAGCCCGTCCCAGAGGCGGGTGCCCGAGGGCGCGGTGATCACATGGCCGGCGTAGACCTTGCCGCCGATGCGGAAGAAGCCGGGGCCATAGCCGTCAACGGGTTCGGCGTCGGTATAGGAGATCTCGTTCAGTCGCATGGGGAAGAGATAGCGGGATTGATTAGGGAAGGGAAGATGGCGGTCGCCTAGCGCAAGCCGCGCATCGTCGGGCCGCGGTGCGGCGAACTTCGGGTGGTTCGGCAGCACTTTATCAGCAACTCCCGCAAAAGACCGGAGCGCTGGGTAAGGTGAATTGATGGCGTGAAGTACGAGCCGCGCATCGTCGGGCCGCGGTGCGGCGACCAACGATAGTTCGGCAGCGTTTTATTCAGGCCACTCCCGCAAATGATCGGAGCGGCGCGCCTACGTCAGCCCAATCGCCGCGCCGGGGGGCGGCACGGCGATGCGCGGCGGCTTGCAGCCGCTGTTAACGCGCTGGGGAAGGTGAATTGATGGCGTGAAATACGAAACGCGCATCGTCGGGCCGCGGTGCGGCGACAAACGATAGTTCGGCAGCGCTTTATTCCGGCCACTTCCGCAAATGGTCAGACCGATGCGCTTGCGTCACCGAAATCGCCGTGCCGACGGGCGACCTGGCGAAGCGCGGCGGCTTGCAGCCGCTGTCGACGCGCAGGGGAGCGGTGACCCCGGCAGCGGCAGTCCCTCACAAACCACGCACACGGCCGCGAATCCCGCCCCTTCGCCTTGCAAACCGCCCCTGCCGCGCATAGGTTCCGGCAAAATTCGGCGGGGGTCCTCCCCGCGGCCCTCATCTTGAAAGGACGCCTCCATGGAAGGCAATGCGATCGCGCAATTCATCCCGCTGATCCTGATCTTTGCGATCATGTATTTCCTGCTCATCCGCCCGCAGCAGAAAAAGATGAAACAGCACCAGAACATGGTCAGCGCCCTGCGCCGCGGCGACCAGGTCGTCACCCAGGGCGGGCTGATCGGCAAGGTGACCAAGGTCAAGGAAGAGGGCAACGAGATCGAGGTCGAGATTGCCGATGGCGTCAAGGTCCGCGTGGTCCAGAACACCATCGCCCAGGTTCTCAACAAGACCGAGCCTGCGAATTCCTGACCTCTGAAAGGAGCGCGGCGAATGCTGCAGATCGATCATTGGAAACGGGTGCTCATCTGGGCACTCTGTGCGGCGGGGCTTCTCTTGGCCCTGCCGAATGCGTTTTACAGCCGGGTCGAAGGCGTCAATGACGCCCGCGCCGCCATCGTGGTCGAGGGCGAAACCGCCCTCCTGGCCGATCAGGCCGCCGGCTGGCCGTCCTTCCTGCCCTCGTCGCTGGTCAACCTCGGTCTCGACCTGCGCGGTGGCGCGCATCTCCTGGCCGAGGTGCGGGTGGAAGAGGTCTACGAGAGCCGGATCACCGCGCTCTGGCCCGAGGTGCGCGACGCCCTGCGGCCGCTCCGCAGCGAGGTCGGCACCATCCGCCGCCAGAATGCGCCGACGGATGAGCTGCATGTCAAGATCGGCAATGCCGAGGGCATGGCGGCCGCCATGGCCGCGGTGCGGACGCTGGCACAGCCGGTGGTCTCGCTGACTGCGGCAGGCGAGCAGGACCTCGCGGTCCGTGGCGAAGGCGACGTGATGATCGTCACCCTGTCCGACGCCGAGAAACTCGCCACCGACGAGCGCACGGTGCAGCAATCGCTGGAAATCATCCGCCGCCGCATCGACGAGGTCGGCACCCGCGAGCCCACCATCCAGCGTCAGGGCAGCGACCGCATCCTGATCCAGGTGCCGGGTCTCGGCTCCGCGCAGGAGCTCAAGGACATCATCGGCACCACCGCCCAGCTGACCTTCCAGCCGGTCGTGGGCCGCACCACCGACGGCACCGCCACCCCCGGCATCGGCGAGGAAATCCTGCCCTCGCTCGACGAACAGGGCACCTTCTACATCCTCGAGGAAAACCCGGTGGTCACCGGTGAAGAGCTGACCGACGCGCAGCCCTCGTTCGATCAGAACGGCCGGCCGGCAGTCAACTTCCGCTTCAACCCCTCGGGTGCGCGCAAATTCGGCGATTACACCGCCGAGAACATCGGCAACCCCTTTGCCATCGTGCTCGACGACGAGGTGATTTCGGCCCCGGTGATCCAGAGCCACATTCCTGGCGGCTCGGGCATCATCACCGGCAACTTCTCCGTCGAGGAATCGACCAACCTCGCGGTGCTGCTGCGGGCGGGCGCCCTGCCCGCCGGTCTCGATTTCCTGGAAGAGCGGACCATCGGCCCGGAACTGGGCGCCGACAGCATCGCCGCCGGCAAGGTGGCCACGATGGTGGCCTTTGCCGCGGTGCTGGTCTTCATGGTGCTGTCCTACGGGATCTTCGGGCTTTTTGCCAATATCGCGCTGATCCTGAACGTCGCGCTGCTCTTTGGCCTGCTCAGCCTGATCGGCGCCACGCTGACCCTGCCGGGCATTGCCGGCATCGTTCTGACGGTCGGCATGGCAGTGGATGCCAACGTGCTGATCTTCGAACGGATCCGCGAAGAGCTGAAAACCGCGCGCGGCCCGGCCCGGGCGATCGAGCTGGGCTATGAAAAGGCGCTCTCGGCGATTGTCGACGCCAATATCACCACCTTCATCACCGCCGTGATCCTGTTTGTCATGGGTTCCGGTCCGGTGCGGGGCTTTTCCATCACGCTGGGTCTGGGCATTCTCACCTCGGTCTTCACCGCGATCTTCGTGACGCGGCTGATCATCGTGACGTGGTTCGAACGCCGTCGCCCCAAAACCATCGAGGTATAGGCCCATGCGCTTGAGACTTGTTCCGCAGGACACCAACTGGGATTTCTTCTCGCGGCCGAAGCTGTGGCTGGGGATCTCGGTGTTCATGATCCTGCTCTCCTTCGTCTCCTTCGGGGTGCGCGGGCTGAACTACGGCATCGACTTCATGGGCGGCACCACCATCCGCACCGAGAGCACCCAGGCCGTCGACGTCGGCGCCTATCGTGACGCGCTGGCCGCGCTCGATCTGGGCGACGTAGTGATCTCGGAGGTCTTCGATCCCTCCTTCGACGAAGACCAGCATGTCGCCATGGTGCGCATCCAGGCCCAGGAGGGTGAGGAGAGCGTCTCGGCCGACGTGGTGGCCCAGGTCGAGGCGGCGCTGCAGTCGGTCACGCCCGACATCCGCTTCATCTCGGTGGAATCGGTCGGGCCCAAGGTCTCGGGCGAGCTGATCCAGACGGCGGCGATTGCCGTGGTGCTCGCCATCGCGGCGGTGCTGGTCTACATCTGGCTGCGCTTCGAATGGCAGTTTGCGCTGGGGGCCGTGGTGGCGCTGGTGCACGACGTGATCCTGACCATCGGGGTCTTCTCGGAGCTGCAGATCCGCTTCGACCTTGCCATCATCGCGGCACTTCTGACCATCGTCGGCTATTCGCTCAACGACACCGTGGTGGTCTTTGACCGGGTGCGCGAAAACCTGATGAAGTTCAAGAAACGTCCCCTGCGCGAGGTGATGAACCTCTCGATCAACGAGACCCTGAGCCGGACCTTCATGACCTCGCTCACCACGCTGCTGGCGCTGATCGCGCTCTTCGTGCTGGGCGGCGACGTGATCCGGGGCTTTGTCTTCGCGATGATCTGGGGCGTGGTGGTCGGCACCTATTCGTCGATCTTCGTGGCCTCGGCGGTGCTGCTGATGCTGGGCGTCAAGCGTGACTGGACCAAGACCAACGACACCACCGGCAACCAGTTCGGCAACGTGGACGCCTGAACATGGTCCTACCTGACTGGCTGGTCCCGGTGCTTGCGGTGCCGGGGCTGGGCTGGATGGCCTTTACCATCGCGGTGGCGGGTATTGTCCGCGGCTTCACCGGCTTCGGCACTGCGCTGATCTTCGTGCCTGTTGCGGGCCAGTTCCTGCCGCCGGCCGATGTCATCCTCCTGATCACCCTCACCGGCGTCGGATCGACCGTGGCCCTGCTGCCGCGGGCCTGGAAGGATGCCGACCGCGCCGAGGTGGGCCTGATGGCGCTTTGTGCGGTGCTGACCGTGCCGCTGGGGGTGCAGGCGATGCAGGCCCTGCCCGACACCACAGTGCGCTGGGTGGTCACCGCGATTGCCGGCGGCACGCTTCTGGCGCTGATCACCGGCTGGCGCTTTCGCGGAACCATGAGCCGTGGCGGTCTGGTGACCATCGGTCTCGCGGCCGGGCTGATGGGCGGCATGACCGGGCTGACCGGTCCGGTGGTGATCCTGTTCTACCTCGTCGGGCTCAAGACCGCGCGGGTGGTGCGCGCCAATACCATCCTCTATCTCGCCCTGCTCGACGTGGTGGTCTTTGCCAACCTGGTCTTTGCCGGGCTGAGCAATCCGGCGATGATCCTGGTGGCCGTGGTGCTGGGGGTGCCTTACGTGGTGACCGCGCTGATCGGCCAGCGGCTGTTTGATCCGACCTACGAGAAGGCCTATCGCTGGATCGCCTATGCGGTGATTGCCGCCGCCGTGGTCTCTGGCGCGCCGCTCTTCGACTGAGGCGGCCCCTACCCCTTTGGCCCGACTTGTTGCATAACCCGGGCGCGACTCACACCAATCAGAGGACGAAGAGATGCACGACATCCGCGCCATCCGCGAAAATCCCGCCGCTTTCGATGCGGCCATGGCCCGCCGTGGAGTGGAGAATGCGTCGTCGTCCCTGCTTGCGATCGACGAGGCGCGCCGCGCCGCGATCCATGCTGCCGAGACCGCCCAGGCCGACCAGAAGGCCGCCGCCAAGGAGGTGGGTGCTGCCAAGGCCAAGGGTGACGAGGCCGAGTTCGAGCGGCTGCGTGCGCTGGTCGGCGAAAAAAAGGCCGAGGTCAGCGAGATGCAGGCCCGCGCCAAGGAGCTCGACCAGCAGCTGACCGATGCGCTGATGGCGATCCCCAACGTGCCGTTCGACGACGTGCCCGATGGCGCCGACGAGGACGACAACGTCGAGATCCGCCGCTGGGGCACGCCGCGCGCCTTCGACTTCACGCCGAAGGAGCATTACGAGCTGGCAGGCGTCAAAGACGGCATGGATTTCGAGACCGCCGCCAAGCTCTCGGGCGCGCGCTTCGTGGTGCTCTCGGGCGCCGTGGCGCGCATCCACCGGGCGCTGGCGCAGTTCATGGTCGACACCCATGTCGAAGAGAACGGGCTGACCGAGACCTGGACCCCGGTCCTCGTCAAGGAAGAGATGATGTATGGCACCGGCCAGCTGCCGAAATTCGGCGAGGACAGCTATCAGACCACCAATGGCTGGTGGCTGATACCGACCTCCGAGGTGACGTTGACCAATATCGTCAACGGGCTGACCGTGGCCGAGAGCTACCTGCCCCGCCGCTATGTTGCCCATTCGCAGTGCTTCCGTTCGGAGGCTGGCAGCGCCGGGCGCGATACCGCCGGCATGCTGCGCCAGCACCAGTTCGAGAAGGTCGAGATGGTCTCGGTCACCCACCCAGAGAAGAGCCGCGAGGAACTGGACCGCATGACCGAGTGTGCCCAGGGCATTCTCGAGCGACTGGGTCTGCCCTACCGCACCGTGGTGCTCTGCACCGGCGACATGGGCTTTGGCGCACGGCGCACCCATGACATCGAGGTCTGGCTGCCGGGACAGGACAGCTACCGCGAGATCTCCTCGGTCTCGGTCTGTGGCGATTTTCAGGCCCGGCGGATGAACGCCCGGATGAAGCCCGCCGATGGCGGCAAGCCGGAGTTCCTGCATACGCTGAACGGTTCGGGTCTGGCTGTCGGCCGCGCCCTGATCGCGGTGCTAGAGAACGGCCAGCAGGCCGATGGCTCGGTCAGCTTGCCAGAGGCGCTGCACCCCTACCTGCGCGGAAAAACCACGCTTTCTGCCGAGGGCACACTGGTCTGAGCCACGCGGCGCATTAGATGGCGGGGCATGACACGTGCTCTCGCCATCCTGCTTTTCGTCGCCGCCCTGAGCTTTGCCCTGGGTCCCTTCCTCGCGCCCGGGTTCAACGGGTTCGACCCCGATCAATTCCCCATTCCGCAAGACAATCCCCCGGCCCAGCCGGCGGGCTATGCCTTTGCGATCTGGGGGGTGATCTATGTCTGGCTGATCGTCGGTGCCGGGTTCCAGCTGCTCAAGCGCGCCGATGCGCCCGACTGGGCACCGCTGCGCCTGCCGCTGATCGTCTCGCTGGTGGTGGGCACGTCCTGGCTGGCGGTGGCGCAGATCAGCCCGGTCTGGTCGACGGTGTTGATCTGGGTGATGTGGGCCGGTGCCGTCATGGCCCTCCTGCGCGCGCCGGAGCGGGACGGCTGGTTCGGGCATTGGCCGCTGGGGCTTTATGCCGGCTGGCTGACGGCGGCGTCCTGCGTGTCGCTGGCCCTGCTGCTGGCGGGATATGGCGTGACAGACGGTGTGCTGGCGGCGCTGCTGGCGCTGGTCCTGGCCTTGGGGCTGGCGGTGATGGTGATCCTGCGTCGGTCCGATGCGCCGGGCTATCCCATCGCGGTGGTCTGGGCGTTGGTTGGTGTCGTGGTGGGCAACTGGCCTGACGGACCGGTGGTGGTGATGGGTCTGGCGCTGGTCGGAGCGCTGGGGCTGGCGGTCCTGGCCTGGCTGCGGCGTGAGCAGGTTTCGGCAGGTTCGTAGCTACGAGCGTTAGCCGGGCATTGACGGCGCGCGCGGTGGCGATCCAACCGTGGTCTTGCAGCACTTTATCTCTGACGTGTCAGGACGACCTACGAACGACGCGCTTACCTCAGCCAAATCGCCGCCGCGTGGGGGCGCGTCATGCCGGAGGCATGCCTCCGGCATGGCGATGCGCGGCGGCCTTGCGGCCTTGATTCCGCGCTTGGGCATTGGTTGGACGTTGGATTAGCATTGAAAGTGCCGGCAGAGTTCCCAAGCTTCGTATCTACGAGCACGAGCCGCGCATTGCCGGCGCGCGCGGTGGCGATCTGACGGTAGTTCTACAGCGCTTTATCTCTGACGTGTCAGGACGACCTACGAGCGACGCGCCTGCCTCAGACAAATCGCCGCCGCGTGGGGGCGCGTCATGCCGGAGGCATGCCTCCGGCATGGCGATGCGCGGCGGCCTTGCGGCCTTGATTCCGCGCTTTGGCATGGTACGGATGTTGCACCAAACCGGCCAAGACGAAGAAGCGCCCGCAAGTCCCCCCGATCACTCCCCCCGGTTCTTCCCCAGATGCTTGCGCAGCTTCGACGGACCGGGCTTTTTGCGCCCCTTGTAGGGGTTCTTGTCGCCCTGCCCGCGCAAGGTCAGCCGGATCGGCGTACCGGGCATGTCGAACCCTTCGCGCAACCCGTTCACCAGATACCGGGTATAGCTCTCGGGCATCTTGTCGGGATGCGAGCACATCACCACGAACCCCGGCGGCCGTGTCTTGGCCTGTGTCATGTACTTCAGCTTGATCCGGCGGCCCTGCGGCGCCGGCGGCGGGTGGGCCGAGACCATCCCTTCGAGCCAGCGGTTGAGCTGCGCTGTGGTCACCCGGCGGTTCCAGATGTCATGCGCCCGGATGATCGCCTCGTGCAGACGGTCGAGCCCCTTGCCGGTCTTGGCCGAGACGGTGATCAGCGGCGCGCCCTTGAGCTGCGGAAGAAGCCGGGTGAAGGCCTCCTTGAGGTCGCGCAGCTTCTGCTGCTTCTCGGGCTCCACGTCCCACTTGTTGACCGCCACCACCACGGCCCGGCCCTCGCGCTCGGCGAGATCGGCAATCCGCAGGTCCTGCTGCTCGAAGGGAATGGCGGCGTCGAGCAGGACAACCACCACCTCGGCGAACTTCACCGCCCGCAAACCATCCGATACCGACAGCTTCTCGAGCTTTTCCTGCACCCGCGCCTTCTTGCGCATGCCGGCGGTGTCGAAGACCCGGCAGGGCGTGCCGTTCCAGTCGATCTGCACCGAGATCGCATCGCGGGTGATCCCGGCCTCGGGACCGGTCAGAAGACGGTCCTCGCCGAGGATCTGGTTGATCAGCGTCGACTTGCCGGCGTTGGGCCGGCCGACGACAGCGATCTGCAGCGGCTTGTTCTTGGTCGGCGCATGGTCCGGCGCTGCCTCGGCGTCGACATCGACCACCACATCGGTCTCTGGCGTGTCGTCAACAGCCGTCAGCGCCAGCTCGTCCGAGATCGGCAACAGCGCGGTGTAGAGATCGTTGAGCCCCTCGCCGTGTTCCGCCGAAAGCCGGATCGGCTCGCCCAGGCCAAGGTTCCAGGCCTCGATCACGCCGGCATCGGCGGCAGAGCCTTCGCCCTTGTTGGCGGCCACCAGGATGTGCTTGGCGCGCTTGCGCAGGATCTCGGCGAACATCTCGTCCACCGGGGTCAGCCCGACGCGGGCGTCGATCATGAACAGGCAAACGTCGGCCATGTCGACCGCGCGTTCGGTCAGCCGCCGCATCCGACCCTGCAGGCTGTCGTCGGTGGCATCCTCGAGACCGGCGGTGTCGATCACGGTAAAGCGCAGGTCCGCCAACCGCGCCTCGCCTTCGCGCAGGTCGCGTGTCACGCCGGGCTGGTCGTCGACCAGGGCCAGGCGTTTGCCGACGAGGCGGTTGAACAGCGTGGATTTGCCCACATTGGGGCGGCCCACGATGGCGAGGGAAAAGGACATCTGTCTACTCGGGCTCCGGAAGCATCAAACGCCCCCGATACATCAGCCGCCGATGGCCTGCAACTGGCCCTTTTTGGTGACGATGTACATCACGCCATTGGCCACCACCGGGTTCGAGGTCGCGCCGCCGGGAATCGGGGCGGTTTTCAACAGCTGCCCGGTCTCGGGATCAAACGCCCTGAGCTGGCCGTCGCCGCCCGCCACGTAAAGCCTGCCACCGGCAAGGACCGGGCCGTAGTTGCCATAGATCGCCTCGCGCTTGCGCGGCCGCTGGGTGGTATAGCCGGGCAGTTCGACCGACCAGACCTCGCCGCCGTTCGAGGCATTGACCCGCTTGAGCTCGTTGCGGTCCGAGATGAAGAAGACCGCGCCGCCGGCCACCCAGGCCGGTTGCAGCGCCGCGTCCCGCACCGTCCACTTGCGCGTGCCCGAGACGGCATTCAGCGCCACCAGGCGGCCGGAGTGATTGGCCACATAGACCGTGTCGCCCACCACCACCGGATCGCCGGTGATGTCGTCGACGCGGTTGATGGCAAAGCCGTTGCGGCTGCCCGCGAGCGTGGCGTTCCACATCCGCAGACCGCCCTTCTTGAAGGCGCCCTGCACCTCGCCCGAGCCATAGCCGAAGATCACGAACTGGTCGGTGACCGCCGGGGCCGGGCCGCCGTGCACGTTGTTGATGTCTTCCAGACCGTCGATCTGCCAGCGAATGCGGCCGGTGTCGGCCTCAAGCGCCCAAGCGGTGCGGTCGCCGGCCACCAGGTAGACGATCTCGCCGTCATAGCTCGGCGCGGCGGTGCCGCTGGCCTGCAGCTTCTGGCTCCAGATCTCGGCGCCGGTCGCGGGATCGAGCGCGGTGACCGTGCCATAGCCCGAGGTGACATAAAGCCGCCCGCCGCCCACGGCCAGCCCGCCGCCGGACCCCTGCCCGGCGCCATCGCGTGCGGGGGCGAGGTTGCGCGACCAGAGCGTTGCCCCGCCGGTCGAGGTGGCGGTGACCTGTGCTTCGGCGTCGAGGGTGAAGATGCGGCCGTCGGCCACCACCGGATCGGCGGTGATGCGCAGCCTGCGGGTTTCGCCCTGGCCGATCGCGGCGGTCCAGAGCGTCGACATCGCGGTTCCGAACGCCGGGTGATCGGTGCGGGTGGCGGGCGTGCCATGGCCCTGAAGCCAGTTCGCGTTGCGCCGCGCCGCCGGCAGGGTCAGGCGGTCCGCCGCTGCCGCTTCGGGGGCTAGAGTGGCCTCGTCGGCGCGGATCGGTTCCCGCTTGCCGGGCAGGATCACCTCGTTCTGCGAACAGGCCGCCACCAAGCAAAGCGCGGTCACGCCCAACACCGTCCTGCTTCTTGCCGTTTTCACCAAAACCGCCCCCGTCATTCCTTGTCGACCGATCCGTTGCCGGTCCATCCCTCGGCCAAGCTGCCGTTCTGCCACAGTTTATGCGGCGTCAAGCGCTCCGCCCAAGGCGACAATCACCTGAGAGACCCGCTGGCGCAAGCCTGCCGTCACCTCGGCATCGGCAAGGATCGCCTGAAACCTTTCGATTGCGGCTTCGGTGTCACCGGTTTCCACCTCGATCAGCGCAATCTGCTCTTCGGCCAGCAGCCGCAGCGGGCTGCCGGCACGCGCCAGCGCCTCGAAACCGGTGCGGCGTTCGTTGGCCTCGGTGGTGCCGGATTGCAGCAGCAGCATGCGGAAGCCGGCGATGTCGCGATAGATCTGCGGCACCTCGCCATCGGCGGCGATGGCCGAGAGCGTCTCGGCCGCGGCCTCGGGCTGATCGGCGCTGGCCTGTTCGGCGGCGGTCAGAAGACCCAAGAGCGCCCGGCCACCGGCAGAGCCGGCCTCGACACCGCCAAGCGCCTCGACCCGGGCCTCCGGCGCCTCGGTCTCCAGCGCCGCGAGGATCGAATCGCCAAGCGCCTCGGCCTCGGCCCGGTCCTGCGCGCGGGAATATTCCCGCCAGGCCGCGCCGCCGACGATCAGCAGCACCAGCAGAACGCCGATCCAGCCGTAGCGCTTGAGCAGCAGGAAAAGCCGGTCACGGCGGACCTCTTCGCTGACTTCTTCGATGAAACTGTCGTTCTGGCTCACGTCGCTGCCTCTTGTTCTGGGGCCGTTGTCCCGGCCCACGGGCCGATCCCGCCCCTCTTACCCCGGGTCGGTGCAAGTGCCAAGGCCCGCGCCCTTTGGTCATCGAACGTGCGCCGCTGCGGTTTTATTGCCGCCGGTCAAGGAAAAGTTTAAACTGAACTGGTCTGTTCAGCGTATCGTCCTTATATCAGCCGCATAACGTGGCGGAGCGATCCGCCACGGCAATTTATGCGTTGTTTTATGGTCAAAGAAGGCATGGCATGCGACTTATCCCCATTTTGACGGCGCTGGCTGTCACAGCATTTCTGGTGCTGGCCGTGCTGCAACGCGACGCGCTGTTTCGCTTCGCTCAGGAAAATCACCTGGCGCTGGTGATGGGCACGCCCGAGGACGAGGGCGCCGAGACCGAAGCAGACCCCGCTCCGGTGGAAGAAGCTCCTGCCGCGCCTGCCCCTCAGGGCGTGCGCGTGGTGGCCCGGACCTCGCAGGCCGAGATCGTCGACACCGCCGTCATCCTGCGCGGCCAGACCGAGGCCGCACGAGAGGTCAGCGCCAAGGCCGAGACCAGCGGTCTGGTGATCTCGGAGCCGCTGCGAAAGGGGACGTTCGTCACCGCCGGCCAACTGCTCTGCGAGCTTGACCCCGGCACCCGCGGCGCCGCACTTGACGAGGCGCTGGCGCGGCTGGAAGAGGCCGAGGCCCGCGTGCCCGGCATCGAGGCCGGCGTGCCCGAGGCCGAGGCCCGCCTGCAAGAGGCGCTGGCCCGCGTCGAAGAGGCCGAGATCAACGCCCGCGCCGCCAATGCGCTCAAACGCGACGGTTTTGCCACCGAGACCCGCGTCGCCGCCACTCTGGCCGCAGTACGCAGCGCCGAGGCCGCGGTCAGCGCCGCCCGCGCCGGGCTCGAAACCGCGAAATCCGGTCTGAAAGGCGCTCAGGCGCAGATCCGCAGCGCCGAGGCCGCCGTCGCCGTGGCGCGCAAGGAGATCGACCGGCTTCAGGTCAAGGCGCCCTTTGCCGGCCTTCTGGAAACCGACGTGGCCGAGTTGGGCACCCTGATGCAGCCCGGCGCGCTCTGCGCCACGATCCTTCAGCTCGATCCGATCAAGCTGGTGGCCTATGTGCCGGAAACCGAGGTCGCCCGCGTCGAGTTGGGCGCCATGGCGGGTGCCGAACTGGCCGAGGGCAGCCGCGTCACCGGCGAGGTCACCTTCCTGTCGCGCTCGGCCGATCCGACCACTCGCACCTTCCGCGTGGAGATCACCGCCGCCAACTCCGAACTGAAGATCCGCGACGGCCAGACCGCCGAGATCGCGATCTCCACCGCCGGCGTCCCGGCGCATCTGCTGCCTGCCTCGGTGCTGACCCTTAACGACGAGGGCGCTCTGGGCATCCGCAGCGTCACGCCCGAGAACACCGCGCAGTTCCTGCCGGTCTCCCTGCTGCGCGACACCCGCGAAGGTGTCTGGCTGGGCGGTCTGCCCGACAAGGTCGAGGTCATCACCCTCGGTCAGGAATACGTCGAGACCGGCGTCAAGGTGATCCCGACCTACGAAGAGGCAGCATCGGAGATCGGCCAATGACCGGCATGGTCGACTGGGCCGCCTCGCGCGCCCGCATGGTGATGGCTTTCATCGTCCTCTCGCTTCTGGCGGGGGGATTTGCCTATGTCGGCCTGCCGAAAGAGGGCGAGCCCGACATCGAGATCCCGGCGCTTTTCGTCTCGGTCCCCTTCCCAGGCATTTCCGCCGCCGATGCCGAGACGCTGCTGGTCAAGCCGATGGAGACCGAGCTGTCGGACCTCGACGGGCTCAAGACGCTCTCGGGCACCGCCGCCGAGGGCTATGCCGGCGTGGCGCTGGAATTCGAGTTCGGCTGGGACAAGACCAAGGTCATGGCCGACGTCCGCGACGCGATGAAATCCGCCGAGGCGAGCTTTCCCGAGGGCGCCGAGCAATACACCATCAACGAGATCAACTTCTCGGAATTCCCGATCGTCATCGTCAACCTGACAGGCAGCGTGCCCGAACGCACCATGGCGCGGGTGGCCAAAGACCTGCAGGACCGGGTCGAGGGGCTGGATTCGGTGCTCGAGGCCGGCATCGCCGGCAACCGCGACGAGATGCTCGAGGTGCTGATCGATCCGCTCCGGCTCGAGGCCTACAACGTCACCGCCGGCGAGTTGATCAACGTGGTGCGCAACAACAACCAGCTGATTGCCGCGGGCGAGGTCGAGACGGCGCAGGGCACCTTCGCGGTCAAGATCCCCTCGTCCTTTGACGAGCCGCAGGACGTCTACAACCTGCCGGTCAAGACCAATGGCGACCGGGTGGTGACGCTGGGCGATCTGGCGCAGATCCAGCTGACCTTCGAGGACCGTATCGGCACCGCGCGGTTCAATGGCGAGGAAACCGTCGCGCTGCAGGTGGTAAAGCGCAAGGGTTTCAACCTGATAGACACCGCAGCTCAGGTAAAGGCCGAGGTCGAGGCGGCGCAGGCCGACTGGCCGCCGGAACTGCGCGCTGCGGTCGAGGTCGGCACCTCGAATGACCAGAGCCGCGTGGTGGCCTCGATGGTCAGCCAGCTCGAAGGCTCGGTACTGACGGCCATTGCGCTGGTGATGATCGTCGTGCTGGCGGCGTTGGGAACGCGTCCGGCGCTGCTGGTCGGATTTGCGATTCCCACATCTTTCCTGCTCTGTTTCGTGCTTCTGGGCGTGATGGGCATTACAATTTCGAACATTGTCATGTTCGGCCTGATCCTCGCCGTGGGCATGCTGGTCGACGGGGCCATCGTGGTGGTGGAATACGCCGACAAGCGGATCCGCGACGGCGTGGGCCCGATGCACGCCTATGTCGAGGCCGCCAAGCGGATGTTCTGGCCCATCGTCTCATCGACCGCGACGACGCTCTGTGCCTTCCTGCCGATGCTGTTCTGGCCGGGCATCCCGGGCGAGTTCATGGGCATGCTGCCGGTCACCCTGATCTTCGTGCTCTCAGCCTCGCTGATCGTGGCGCTGATTTACCTGCCGGTCATGGGCGGCGTCACCGGCCGGATGAGCCGGCTGTTTGCCCGCTCCTCGGCCTGGCTCGAGGCACACTTTCCATGGATCATCCGGGCGCTCTTGGTGCCGGTCTCGCTGATGGTGATCTTTGTCGGCGCGATGCAGGCGCTGAACCCGAACTACCTCTTTGACAATACCGCCACCGGCCTCATGGCCGTTCTGCCCGGTGCGGTGATCTTCCTGCTGGGCGCCTTCATGGCCTCGGTCACGCTTGGTGCGGTCGAGTTCCACCCCCGGCGCAAGCGCATCCGCGCCGGCCGCCGCCGCACGCTGTTCGGCTGGGTGATCAAGCTGATCGCCGGCAACCCGATCATGCCGCTGGTCACCGCCGCCGCGGTGCTGGGCTTTGTCGTCTCGGTCTTCGGCTACTTCGGCGAGAACAACAAGGGCGTCGAGTTCTTCGTCGAGAGCGAGCCGGAACAGGCCATCGTCTACGTGCTGGCGCGGGGCAACCTCTCGCTCGAGGAGAAGGATGCCATCGTCCGCAAGGCCGAGGACATCGTGCTGTCCCATCCCGGCGTCGACAATGCCTTTGCCTTTGCCGGCGACGGCGGGCTGAATTCCAACACCGGCGGCGCCGAGCCGCCGAAAGAGACCATCGGCCAGATCCAGCTCGAGACCATTCCGTGGGAGGACCGCTCAGACCGCCCCGATCTGGACGGCGACATCATCCTCAACGAACTGCAGGCGCAGCTCGAGCAGATGCCCGGCGTCCGCATCGAGATCCTCGCCCAGGCCCGCGGCCCCGCCAGCGCCAAGCCGGTGCACCTGCGGCTCAAGGGAGACAACTGGGATGCGCTGATCGCCGCCACCGAAACCGCCCGCGCGCAGTTCGAGGCGACCCCGGGCCTCACCCTGATCGAGGACACCCTGCCCCTGCCCGGCATCGACTGGCAGATCGACGTCGACGTCGAAAAGGCCGGCCGCTTCGGCGCCGATGTCGCCACCGTCGGCGCCATGGTGCAGCTGGTGACCCGCGGCATCCTGCTCGACACCATGCGCGTCGACAGTTCCGACGAGGAAATCGAGATCCGCGTCCGCCTGCCCGACGAGGACCGGGTGCTCTCGACGCTGGATACCCTCAAGGTGCGCACCGCCGACGGGCTGGTGCCGCTGTCGAATTTCGTCACCCGCAAGCCGGTGGCCAAGCTGGCCGAGATCTCGCGCGTCGACCAGAAGCGCTATTTCGACATCAAGGCCGGGGTGAAGCCGGGGCTTGTGACCTTTGTCGCCGGCGAAGGCGAGGCCCAGCAGATCCTGGCCTATGGCCGCCCCGCCGTCGAGGGCGACAGCGACACGCTGACCCTGGGCGCCAGCGACTACGTCGTCGAGAGTTTCGAGGCCGGCCAGTCGCTGGACAGCCTGAGGGAGGCAAAGGCGCGCGCCGTGCCGCTCACCGCCAACGAGCGTATCGCCTATCTCACCCGCTGGCTCGAGACCGGCCCGCTGGCGCCGGGCCAGGGCAGCGGCATCGACACCGAATGGACCGGCGACCAGGAAGACCAGGAGGAATCCCAGCAATTCCTGATGTCGGCCTTTGCCGGCGCGTTGGGGCTGATGTTCATCATCCTGCTGGCGCAGTTCAACAGCTTCTACAACTCGGTGCTGGTGCTGCTGGCCGTGGTGCTGTCGACCACCGGCGTGCTGATCGGCATGCTGGTGATGGACCAGACCTTCAGCATCATCATGACCGGCACCGGCATCGTGGCGCTGGCCGGCATCGTGGTGAACAACAACATCGTGCTGATCGACACCTACATGGAATACAGCCAGTACATGCCGCGGATCGAGGCCATCGTGCGCACCGCCGAGGATCGCATCCGCCCGGTTCTGCTGACCACGATCACCACCATGGCGGGCCTCGCGCCGATGATGTTCGGCCTGTCGCTGGATTTCTGGGCCGGCGGCTATTCGATCGACAGCCCGACCGCGCTCTGGTGGAAACAGCTGGCCACGGCGGTGGTCTTTGGTCTGGGCATCGCGACGGTGCTGACGCTGGTCTTCACCCCGGCAATGCTGGCGATGCGGGTCTGGTTCTGGACCTATGTCTTCTGGTTCGCACGCCTGCTGGCGCGGCTAGGCCAGGGCCGGTCGAGCCGCGCCGCCCGCGACTGGGCGCTGACCCGCAAGGCGCGTCGCATCAAGCACCCGGAAATCCTCTGGGTCGACGATCCGGCGCCGCAGCCCGCCACCGCCGCCGATCCCCCGGACAGCGACCAACCCGAACTGCCGCTGCGCGCCGCCGAATAGGCGGCGCCCGCCCTCTCAGACCGCATTCCCGAAAGAAAGTCCCCCATGACAGCCACCGACGCGCCACCCGCCGAGGACGCCACCGCCGCCGATATCGCCAGGCAGGAGCGCAGCTCTGCCCTGCGCACCATCCGCCGCGTCGCGCCCTATCTCTGGCCCGACGAACACCCTTGGGTGAAACGCCGGGTGGTGGCGGCGCTGTCGATCCTGGTGCTGGCCAAGCTGATCGCGGTGGGCACGCCGATGCTCTACAAGGCCGCCGTCGACACTCTGGGCGGCGAAGGCTCGCCCCTGCTCTTGGGCGCGGTCGGTCTGACCATCGCCTATGGCATGGCCCGGCTGATGACCAACGGCTTCCAGCAGCTGCGCGACGCGCTCTTTGCCGCCGTCGGTCAGCGGGCGCTGCGCAAGCTGGCGCTCGAGACCTTCACCCACATCCACCGCCTGTCGATGCGCTATCACATCACCCGCAAGACCGGCGGGCTGAGCCGGATCATCGAACGCGGGGTCAAGGGTGTCGACTTCCTGCTGCGCTTCATGCTGTTCTCGGTCGGGCCGCTGGTGCTGGAACTGCTGCTGATCGCCGTGGTGCTCTTCTTTCTGTTCGACGTCTGGTACCTGGCGGTGGTGGCGGTGACCATCGCGCTCTATGTCTGGTTCACCTTCAAGGTCACCGAGTGGCGGGTGAAGCTGCGCCGGCAGATGAACGACCAGGACACCGATGCCAACCAAAAGGCGATCGACAGCCTGCTCAACTTCGAAACCGTCAAGTATTTCGGCGCCGAGGGCCGCGAGGCCGCGCGCTATGACAGTGCCATGGCGGGTTATGAACAGGCGGCGCTCAAGACCTCCTATTCGCTGGCCTTCCTCAACTTCGGCCAGTCCTTCCTGATCACCGCCGGTCTGGTGGGGGTCATGGTGATGGCCGCGCTCGGCGTGCAGAACGGCGATCTGACGGTGGGCGATTTCGTCATGGTCAACGCCTACATGATCCAGATCACCATGCCGCTGAACTTCCTCGGCACCGTCTACCGCGAGATCCGCCAGAGCCTTGTCGACATGGGCGAGATGTTCACCCTGCTGGGCCAGCCGGCCGAGATCTCCGACAAGCCCGGCGCTCCGGCGCTCAAGGTCGGCGGCGGCGAGGTGTCGCTCAACGACGTGCATTTCGGCTACGATGCGGCGCGGCCGATCCTCAAAGGCGTCTCGGTCACCGCCCATGCCGGCCAGAAGGTCGCCATCGTCGGCCCCTCCGGGTCCGGCAAATCCACCATCGGCCGGCTGCTGTTCCGGTTCTACGATGTCACCGCCGGGTCGCTCACCATCGACGGCCAGGACGTGCGCGACGTCACCCAGGACAGCCTGCATGACGCCATCGGCGTGGTGCCGCAGGACACGGTGCTGTTCAATGACACGATCTACTACAACATCGAATACGGCCGCGAAGGCGCAACCCGCGCCGAGATCATCGAAGCCGCCCGCGCCGCCCAGATCCATGACTTCATCGAGAGCCTGCCCGAGGGCTACGACACCATGGTCGGCGAACGCGGCCTCAAACTCTCGGGCGGCGAGAAACAGCGCGTCGGCATCGCCCGCACCCTGCTGAAAAACCCGCCGATCCTGCTATTGGACGAGGCCACCTCGGCGCTTGACAGCGAGACCGAGCAGGAGATCCAGGGCGCCCTCGACCGCGCCGCCGAGGGCCGCACCGTGCTGATGATCGCCCACCGGCTCTCCACCGTGGCCGAGGCCGACCTGATCATTGTCCTGCAGGACGGCGAGATCGTCGAACGCGGCACCCACGCCGACCTGCTCTCGCGCGACGGCCGCTATGCCAGCCTCTGGCGCCGCCAGCAGTCGGAAGACGACGCCGCCTGACCCCAAAACCAAAGGGCGGAGGCAAACACGCCCCCGCCCCCAATTCCTCTTGCTCCAAATACCCTCGGGGGAGTCCGGCTCTGCCGGACGGGGGCAGCGCCCCCAACTCCCCTCAGCCCAAAAGCACGCCGCTACTCCGCCGCACCCTCCTCGGGCAGGTCAAACACCTGCCCCGGATAAATCAGGTCCGGATCGCGGATCTGCCCCTTGTTGGCGTCAAACACCCGGACATAGAGAAGACCCTCGCCATAGCGCTCCCGCGCGATCTGCCAGAGCGTATTGCCCGGCTGCACGGTGACGATCTTCACCGGCCCGCCCTCGGCGCTGGCCTCGGAGGCCTCCTCAAGCGTCTCGCGATCCTCGCGCAGGAAGGGCGTCTCGGCGCGGGATTTGACCTCGCCGGCATCGTCCACCTCGTCGACGCGCAGAGTATAGACCCCCTTGTCGATCTCCGGCAGCGTCACCCACCATGACCCGTCAGAGCGGATCCGCGAGGTGGTGATCGGGGTGTTGTCGAGATAGACCCTGACAAAGCCGCCGGTCTCGCCCGTCACGCCGCGCCCGGCGAGGGCCACGTCGCCGGCGGTGTCATAGCTGATCGAGTCGATCGCCACCCGGTCCAGCACCTCCGGCCCCGGCAGCACCCTGACGCCCTCGTCGTCTGAGGCCAGCAACCGCGGCGGCGCCTGCGGCTCGGGCAGCACCGGCGCACTGTCGCGCGGCTCGGCGGTCACGGTTGTGTCGGTCTCGGGCATCGCGGAGGTCTCGGGGTCCTGCTCTGCGGCAGGCTCAGGCAGAGGCTCCGCGGCGGCGATCACCACCTCAGGCGCCGCGGGATCATCGGTCTCCGCCTCGGCGTTTTTGACAGCCTCAGAAGTTTCACCCTCGGCCTCGCTCCGACCCTCGGAAGCCGTCACCGGGCGCTCCGCGTCAGCAGCGATGTCGCTTGTTGCCTCGGCGTTCCGGTCCCCCTCAGGCGCGGTTTTCTCAGCCGCAGGGACAGTCTCGGACGAGGTCCCGACGGTTGCGTCGGCGACCTCGGTCACGTCGCTCGCGGCGGAACCCTCCCGCGCGCTGTCCTCGGCTTCCGGCTTTGAACTACCGCCGGTGTCAGTTTCGATCTCGGCCGTCTCGATGGACTCCGCCAACGTCGCGGTGTCCCCGGCTTCGGCTCCCGCACTTGCGCGTGCTTCTGTCTTCGTCTGTTCGGGCGCGGCTCCAGCGGTCTCCGCATCAGCCTCCAGCGACGCCCGCTGTTCCGGCTCGGGTTTCTCGACCGCGCCGAAGGGGGCGACGATGATCTCGGTCTTGGAGAAGACCTCTTCCTCCGCCAGCGACATGGCGAGGGTCATCAGACGCGGCTGGCGGCTCGGCGGGATGTGCAGCAGGCTGACAAAGCGCCCGTCGCGGCCGGACGTCGCCTCGCCGATCTCGCCGCCGTCGAGGAAGATGCGGACCTGCGCCCTGGCAGAGCCGGCGCCGGCGACGATGGCCGAGCCGTCAGGCTCGATGCGCACCAGGTCGAAGGTCGGCGGCAGCAGGCCGGCGGGGGCTTCGGCGGTGTCAGTGTCCGGGGTTTCGTCCTGTGTCGCGGGTTGCTCGGGGGCGGCTTCCCGAGCGTCAGGGGAGCCTGCGTCAGAGACACCGGTCGTGTCGGTCTCGGGGTCGGCTGCCTCGGCGGTGACAGTCTCGGTCACCGGGTCGCCATCCTGACCGACGGTCTCCGGCGTGGCAGCGGCCTCCTGCGCCACGGCGCTCTCGGGCTCGGCAGTCTTCTCATGCGCGTTGGCGGTGTCAGGGTCAGAGGCGGCCTCCTGCCCGGCTGCCGTGTCAGGTTTTTCCGCCTCCGGATCATCGGCAGGATCAGCGACGGCTTCGGGCGCGACCTCTGTGGACGTCTCGGCCACATCCTCGCCTGTCTCTCGCTCTGATGTTGCGTCCGCCGGCGCCTTTTCCGCCTCAGCCGCCATGTCGGGCGAAGCCGGCGCTACATCGCCCCCCGCACCGTTCTCCGGCTTGGCCAGCGCCGCCGGGGTCTCGCGCGGGGCCTCGGGATCGGGATAGAGCGTCCAGGCGATATATCCCGCCACGGCCACAGCCGCGCCGGCGGCGCCTCCGCCCAGATATCCGATCCACTTCGCCATTCGCATCCCCTTTGCGCGCTTTTGGCTAGTCCGAGGCGCGCTTCCCCTGTTTTCCGGCAGATATGCACAATTAACCGCCTAACCACCGGAAAAAAACGTACAAAACACTATCAGGGGCGGTCATGGCGGTCAAAATGTGGATTTCCGGCGACATTTTCGCACAAGTCCGGCCGCTGGGGACCGGTCGCGCTGCCTGCCCCCGGGGGTCCGCGTTGACTTCCGATGCTGCGCGCGCAACATGGGCAGAGGATACAGGACCTCATCATCAGGAGCGAGTGACAATGGCCGACATCTCCGTATGCGTTTACTGCGGCTCTCGCGACGGCGCCGATCCGGCTTATGCCCAGGCCGCCGAAACCCTTGGCCGGGCGCTCGCGGGCGTGAACTGGCGGCTTGTCTATGGCGCGGGCGACGTCGGGCTGATGGGCCGGGTGGCGCGCAGCGCACAGGAGAGCGGCGGCGAGACCTTTGGTGTCATTCCCAAGCACCTGATGGACATCGAGGTCGGCAAGCGCGATCTCTCGACCTTTGTGGTCACCGAGACGATGCACGAGCGCAAGAAGGTCATGCTGATGAACGCCGATGCGGTGATCCTGCTGCCCGGCGGCGCGGGATCGCTCGACGAATTCTTCGAGGTGCTGACCTGGGCGCAGCTTGGCCTGCATGCCAAGCCGGTGGTGCTGCTCAATGTGGCGGGTTACTGGGATCCGCTGCTGGCGCTGCTGGACCACGTGATCGACCAGGGCTTTGCCGAGGCTTCGCTGCGGGGCTTCTGGCAGGTTGCCGAGACTGTCGAGGACTGCATGGGCAAGTTGTCGGATGCGCTGGCGGTCTGAGACCGGCCTTTCGCTGAGCTGAATGTCGATTGCTGCCGGGGTCACTCGGGCGGCATTGGCCTGCGCCGTGCACTGAAGTTTCCGCAACAAAAAGGCCCGCCTGTCATGCAACAGGCGGGCCTCTGTCAGACTTTCGTCAAGCGGATCAGGCGCTTGCGAGGCGTTCCGCGACGTTTTCCCAGTTCACCAGGTTGTCGAGGAAGTTGTCCAGATAGGCCGGACGCTTGTTGCGGAAGTCGATGTAGTAGGAGTGCTCCCAGACGTCGCAGCCGAGCAGTGCGGTCTGGTTGAAGCACAGCGGGTTCACGCCGTTCGGGGTCTTGGTGATCTTGAGCGTGCCATCGGTGTCGACGACCAGCCAGGCCCAGCCCGAGCCGAACTGACCGGCACCGGCGGCGGCGAATTCCTTCTTGAAGTCGTCGACCGAGCCGAAGGCATCCTTGATGCGGCTTTCCAGCTCGCCCGGCATGCTGGTGTCGTTCGGGCCCATCATCTCCCAGAACTGCATGTGGTTCCAATGCTGCGAGGCGTTGTTGAAGATGCCCGATTGCGCGACGGCGCCGTCCTGGTAGGTGCCCTTGACGATCTCTTCGAGGGTCTTGCCTTCCCACTCGGTGCCGGAGATCAGCTTGTTGCCGTTGTCGACATAGGCCTTGTGGTGGATGTCGTGGTGGTATTCAAGGGTCTCCTTGCTCATGCCGAGGCCGGCAAGCGCGTCATGTGCATAGGGAAGATCGGGAAGTTCGAAAGCCATGGGTACAGCCCCTTTTTCTGGTGGTCGCGTTCCCGGTATAAGTGAGCGCCTGCGGCGAAGAGGTCAACCCCTGCCCGTGTTGCAGAGGGGCATATAAAAGCCTCTGCCCCGGGAGGGTTGGCGGTCTGGGCATGGGCTCTGTCCGGGATGGGTGGACCGCGCCTTGGGCCTCTCAGGCTTTGCGCACCTCCGGGCCTTGCTCCCTGCGCGTTAACAGCGGGCGCCAGCCCGCCGCGCATCGCCGGGCCGCCCCCCGGTACGGCGATTTGGTTGACGTGCGCGCTTCGCTCCGATCTCTTCCGGATGCGTCCAAGATAAAGCGCTGCCGAACCAAGCGAAGATCGCCGCACCGCGGCCCGACGCTGCACGGCTCCCGTAGGGTGGGTTTTCAACCCACCATGCCGCAGCGGTGGGCAAAATGCCCACCCTACAACCGCGCGCAAAGTAGACGCGCGACCACCGTTGCACTGCCTTTGGTCTAACTCAGGCCATGCCGACCCCCACGCCCCGCACCCAGCGCGTTAACAGCGGCCAAAGGCCGCCGCGCATCGCCGGGCCGCCCGCCGGCACGGCGATTTGGCAGCCGCAGGCACGCCACTCGGATCATCTTCGGATTTGTCGAGGATAAAGCGCTGCCGCACCAGGGATGGATCGCCGCACCGCGGCCCCTCGAGGCGCGGCTCGGGAGACTCAGGCGCGACGCAGCCCCGGGCTCGACCCGGGGCCTCCTGCCAAGCCCCTTGCGCGAGGACGACGGACCAGCCCGCTCAGTGAAACCCCACCGCCGATCCCGGCTGGGCAGCGTTCTTCAACAGGTCGAAGACATAGCGCGCCACCGAGCGGAAGCAGATCACCTGCGCCGAGGTCTCGCTTTCCAGCCAGAAGGCCGCCGGCACCTGCGCCAGCCGCGAGCGGCGCAGCTCGCCGGGCGGCAGGCCGGTGATGGACATGTCGGCCGGGGTCAGCTTGGCCAGGACATCGCGCAGCCCGCCGCCGCGCAGCTCGAACATGGCGCGGGCGTCCGAGACGTCGGTCACCAGCGCATGCACCCCCTGCAGCACCTTGGACATCGAGGCCGCCGCCCCCGGCACCTCGCCATAGGGGCAGAGCACCAGCAGCTCGTCAGGCGCCATCCAGAGCAGCCCGCGCTGCCCCTCGGTGTGTGCCGCGCGCCGGGGCGGCATATCGACACCGGCGATGCCGGTGGCGGCATTCCTGATCGGTGCGGCCGAGAGATCGCCGCGCAGCGAGATCATCCCCTGCGCCGGCTTTTCCCGCACCGAGATCAACCCGTCGAACCGCGCCCCGCCGAGGGCCGTGACCGGTGTAGCCAGCATCTCAGACATTCTGCTTCTCCCCGTCCTTGTCGTAGAACACCAGATCGGTGATCCGCGCCTCGATCATCGTGGTGCCGTCAGCCTTGGCAAAGCGCAGCACCTCGCCCATCCGGTCGGGCCCGTGGCGGACCAGCCCCATGGCGATGCCCTTGCCCAGCGTCGGCGAATGATAGGACGAGGTCACCCGCCCCTGCACATTGCGCTGGCCATTGGCATTGTCGCCGTCGTCGACCGCATAGGCACCGTCCGGAAGCACCGAGCCGTCGAGCGTCTCGAGGCCCACCAGCTTCCAGCGGTCGTCGCGTGCCATGTCGGGCCGCGCCTGCGCCCGCTTGCCCAGGTAGTCGGTCTTCTTCTTCGGGATCGCCCAGTCGAGGCCGAGGTCCTGCGGGATCACCGTGCCGTCGGTCTCGTCGCCGATCATGATGAAGCCCTTCTCGGCACGCATGATGTGCAGCGCCTCGGTGCCATAGGGCATGACGTCGAACTGCCGCCCGACGGTCAACAGCAGATCCCAGAGCTGGCGGGCGTAGCCGGCCTTGACCGCGATCTCGAAGCTCAGCTCACCGGAAAAGGAGATGCGGTAGATGCGCACCGGGATGCCCCCCAGCGCGCCCTCGGCCCAGCCCATGAAGGGCAGCGTCTCGGCGCTGACATCCATGCCACCGATGGCCTCGAGCACCTTGCGGGCCTTGGGGCCGACCACGGCGATCTGGCCGAACTGCTCGGTGACATTGGCCACATAGACCTGCCAGTCCCACCACTCACATTGCAGCCAGTCCTCCATATGGGCATGGATGTGATCGGCCCCGCCCGAGGTGGTGTGGCAGAGGAAAGTGTCCTCGTCGATCCGCGCCACCACGCCGTCATCCATCAGGAAGCCGTTTTCGTTGCACATCAGCCCGTAGCGGCATTTGCCGGGTTTCAGGGTCGACATCATGTTGGTGTACATCATGTCGAGGAAGCGGCCGGCATCCGGCCCCTTGACGACCAGCTTGCCCAAGGTCGAGGCATCAAGTAGCCCGAGGTTTGTCCGGGTGTTGGTCACCTCGCGCATCACCGCGTCATGGGTGCTCTCGCCCGCACGTTTGATGCAATAGGGCCGGCGCCATTGGCCGACCGGTTCCCACTCGGCGCCATTGGCGGCCAGCCAGCCGTGGATCGGCGTCTCGCGCACCGGCTGGAAAGTCTCGGCCCGGGCCGGGCCGGCGATGGCGCCCATGGAAATCGGCGTGTAAGGCGGGCGGAAGGTGGTGGTGCCGACCTGCGGGATCTCGGCCCCCAGCGCGCCGGAGAGCGTGGCCAACCCGTTGATGTTGCTGAGCTTGCCCTGATCGGTGGCCATGCCGAGCGTGGTGTAGCGCTTGGCATGTTCGACGCTCTCGAAGCCTTCGCGGGCGGCGAGCTGCACGTCGGAGACCTTGACGTCGTTCTGGTAGTCGAGCCAGGCCTTCATCCGGTGCTTCAGGCTGGCACCCTGCGGCATCATCCAGACCGGGGCCAGCGGCGCCTCTTCCTGCGGGCCGGCCTGCGGCACGTCCCTTGTCCTCGGGTCGCCGCCGATGCGCGCGGCATCCTCGAGCACCTCCTGCAGGGTCAGCGCGCCATTGGCGGCCCCGACGGCGGTGACCATCGGCTGGCCCGTGTCGCCCAGGGGCGGACGGTCGGGATCGGGGCGGAACATCACGCGGGCGGCGTCCCAGACGAGCTTGCCGCCGCAATGCGACCAGAGGTGCACCACCGGCGACCAGCCGCCGGACATGGCGACGGCCTCGCAGGAGATCTCCTCGATCACCGCGCCGCCTTCGCCGGCGTGGCTGCAGATGCCGACGCCGAGCACTCGCTTGGTGCCTTTCACGTGGTCGATGGCATGGCCTTGCAGGATGCGGATGCCCATGGCGCGGGCCTCGGCCATGAGCGGGCTGTCCTTGGGCAGGACGCGGGCGTCGATGATCGCCGGCACCGCGAGGCCCGCCCGGCGCAGGGCCAGGGCGGTGCGATAGGCGTCGTCGTTGTTGGTGACCACCACCGTGCGGTCGCCGGGACTGACCGCCCAGTTGACCACGTAGTCGCGCACCGCCGAGGCCAGCATCACCCCGGGCAGATCGTTGCCGGCAAATGGCAGCGGACGTTCGATAGCGCCGGTGGCGGTGATGATGCGGCCGGCGCGGATCCGCCAGAGCCGGTGGCGCGGACCGCGGGCGGCAGGCAGATGGTCGGTGAGCCGCTCGTAGGCCAGCGCATAGCCGTGGTCGTAGACCCCGGCGCCCATGCAGCGGGCGCGCAGGGTGACGTTCTCCATCGCCTCGAGATCCGCCAGCAACTGCGCAACATGAGCCTCGGTGCTGCGGCCCTCGATCTCACCGCCATCGACCGGCGCGCGACCGCCCCAATGGGCGGTCTGTTCAACCAGCAGCACCCGATCACCGGCTGCGCCGGCGCGCCTGGCCGCCTCGAGCCCGGCAAGGCCGCCGCCCACCACCAGCGTGTCGACATGGGCGTGAAAGTGCTCGTAGGTGTCGGGGTCGCGGGCCTCGGGATCAGGGGCCTTTCCGAGACCGGCGGACTTGCGGATGAAGGGCTCGTAGACATGTTTCCAGAAGGCGCGCGGTTTCATGAAGGTCTTGTAGTAGAAGCCCGCCGGCAGGAAGGCCGAGAAGGCCGCGTTGACAGCGCCCACGTCCATCTCGAGGCTGGGCCAGTGGTTCTGGCTCTGCGCGGTAAGCCCGTCGAACAGCTCGGTTGTGGTGGCGCGCTGGTTCGGCTCGAAGCGGTCGCCCTGCCCCAGGCCCACCAGAGCATTGGGTTCCTCGGCGCCGGAGGCCACGATGCCGCGCGGGCGGTGGTACTTGAACGAACGGCCCACCAGCACCTGATCGTTGGCGAGCAGCGCCGAGGCCAGCGTATCGCCGGCATGGCCGGTCAGGCGCTTGCCGTTGAAGGTGAAGCTCTGCTGTTTCGAGCGGTCGATCAACCGGCCGCCGGTGGCGAGGCGTGTGCTCATCTATCGGACCCTTTCGTGCGGGGCTGGCTGCGGAGTTGCGTATTTTGGAAAGAGAAGAAGCATCAGGCGGGGCCGCGCCACCCGGGGCGTTTCACCCGGATCGCCTCGACGATGTACTGCGGCGGCTCGGTGGTCTGGGCCGGATAGGTGCCGAAGACCTCGAGCGTCTGGGTGTCGCGGGCGGCGAGGAACCACTTGCCGCAGCCATAGGCGTGGCGCCAGCGCTCGAAGTGGACACCGCGCGGGTTGGCGCGGGAGAACAGGTAGTCGTGGAAGTCGCCGTCACTGGAGCCGGGGCCGTGGCGGGTGAGATGCGCCTCGCCGCCGGGGGTGAGCTCGGTTTCGTCGGTCTGGATGTCGCAATAGGGGCAATGCAGGGTCAGCATGGCAGGCTCCGGTCTTGGCGCAGCAGAAGGCGGGCGCCGAGGGGCGCCCGCCTTGCGGGTGTGAGAATGTCCGGGATGTCAGTCGGACACGGCAGGCGCATCCGGGGCTGGATCGGTGGTCGAGACGGCCGGCGGGTCGGCTTCGGTCTCGGTGAGATCGCCGTCCGTGCCGGCAAGTGCGATCCACAGGATGACGGCAAGGCCGATGAGCGCGGCGACGATCCACATCCAGGGACGGCCGCGCGGGGCGCGGGCGTGCATGGGGTCGGTGTCGGGGTCTGGCATGAAAGAACCTCCTTTCCTGTGACAAGAGATAGGGCCGGATCGGGCCCTTTCACAGGGGACGGGAGGTTTTGCGCCGGCGATCGGCTGAAAGTCGCGGATGGCCGGGGGTGGTGTGCGGTCAGGCCAGTATGGGCGAGGCGCAGAAAAAGGCCCGGCGCGCAGGGCGCGACCGGACCTTTGGTCGGAAAAGCCTCGGGCTTATTGCTCGACGGCGCCTTCGACGGCTTCGCCGGTGCTTTCGACCGCTTCGCCAGCGCCCTCGACGGCCTCGCCGGCGCCTTCGATGGTGACATTGACGTCATTGGCGCCGCCTGCGGTGTCGGGCACATCGGCACCGGCAAAGAGGAACCAGGCGATGACGGCCACGATGACGACAAGGATGCCCACGATGAAGGCCAGGCCGCTGTTGCCGCCGGAGCCGTTCGTGGTGGTCGTGGTGGTGGTGTTGAGGTGTTCGCGTTCTGTGTGGTCGACCATGGTGTTTCTCCTGTGAAGCATGTGTTCACGGGCCTAACGCCACGGGCCGACCGGGGGTTCCAAGGCCCTTGGAGAAAACATGCCGCATTGCGGAAATCCGCCGATGGGGTCAATGCGCTATTCAAAGGCTGTACGCTATGGCTTGGTAAGCTCATACTCAAACTGCTCCCAAGAGATCAAAACTGTACCCAAGACTTGCAACGATCTGCAGGGCGAAACCGAAAAAAATCAAGCCCAACCCAAACGCAGTTAGCCGGATTGACCGCGTCGCAGTCAGTTCGTGTTGAGCGACGGAAGAACTGAGATAATCTAGAGCATTGGCTAAGCCTTCACTCATCATCTCCAACTCACATTTCATTTCTTTAAGAGTTGTCTCGAGTTGAGAGATATTAACTTCGCCGTGTCCCTCAAACAGTCCCTCAGTGAAATCTCCTCTCTCGATTTCGGTTCTAATAAACGGAATGCTTCCGCCTCCCTGAAAGGCCTCTTCTAAATATTTTCGATTTCTTTGAGCGGACAAGCGCTGGTCTCGCTGTATGCTGAGAACGTCCCAGCCTAAAAAAAGAACGCCTACCAAATCCAGACACAGTCCTGATACCGCTAAACTCAATGCGCCACCCCCGCCGCCACGCTTTCGTCGATGAAGCGGCCTTCGCGGAAGCGGTCGAGCGAGAAGGCCTCGGTCAGCGGCGAATGGCCCTTGGCCATCAGTTCCGCCATGCCCCAGCCTGAGCCGGGGATTGCCTTGAAGCCGCCTGTGCCCCAGCCGCAGTTGATGAAACAGCCGTCGAGCGGGGTTTTCGACAGGATCGGAGAGCGGTCGCCGGTCATGTCGACGATGCCGCCCCATTGCCGCAGCATCTTGAGCCGCGAGATCATCGGGAAGGTCTCGATCAGGGCGCGGACGGTTTCCTCGATATGATGGAAGGAGCCGCGCTGGGTGTAGTTGTTGTAGCCGTCGGCGCCGCCGCCGATCACCATCTCGCCCTTGTCGGACTGGCTCATGTAGCCGTGCACGGTGTTGGCCATCACCACCACGTCCATGCAGGGCTTGATCGGTTCCGAGACCAGCGCCTGCAGCGCCACCGATTCCACGGGCAGACGGAAGCCCGCCATCTCGGCCAGAACACCGGAGTGGCCGGCGACCACGAGGCCCAGCTTGTCACAGCCGATGGGGCCCTTGGCGGTCTCGACACCGGTGACGCGGCCGGCCTCCTGGCGGATGCCGGTGACCTCGCATTGCTGGATGATGTGCATGCCCATTGCCGAACAGGCGCGGGCATATCCCCAGGCCACGGCATCATGCCGGGCGGTGCCGCCGCGGGCCTGCCAGAGCGCGCCCAGCACCGGGTAGCGCGGGCCGGAGAGCTCGATGATCGGCACCAGTTCCTTCACGCGGGCGGGCGAGATCCACTCGGTCTGCACGCCCTGCAGCGCATTGGCATGGGCGGTGCGCTGATAGCCGCGCACCTCGTGCTGGGTCTGGGCCAGCATCATCACGCCGCGGGGGCTGAACATGACATTGTAGTTCAGGTCCTGGCTCATCGTCTCGTAGAGCGATCGGGCCTTTTCGTAGATCGCGGCCGAGGGGTCCTGCAGGTAGTTCGAGCGGATGATCGTGGTGTTGCGCCCGGTGTTGCCGCCGCCGAGCCAGCCCTTCTCAATCACTGCCACATTGGTGATGCCGAAGTTCTTGCCCAGGTAATAGGCAGTCGCCAGACCATGCCCGCCGGCGCCGACGATCACCACGTCGTAATGCGATTTCGGGTCCGGCGAGGCCCAGGCGCGCTCCCATCCCAGATGGTAACGTGCGGCCTCGCGGGCGACGGCAAAGGCTGAATATCGCTTCATGTGGCTCGACTCCCAGGTGCGCCTGTCGGGGGCGTTTGTCTGTGGTCCTTCTAGTGGACCTCGGCACTCTGCACGCCGATCAAATCCGCCACAATGCCGATTAATCACGACATCGCTTCGCAAACCGGCATTTCCCCTGCCCGTCCGACAGGTTAGGACGGGGCATGATCGTGGAAGACATCACAGATTTCGCCAGAGCCGTGCCGCCGATGACCGCCATCGCCGGGCTCGACCTCGGTGACAAGACCATCGGCGTGGCGGTCTCTGACAGCTTTCGCTCGGTGGCGACGCCGCTCGAGACCATCAGGCGCAAGAAGTTCGGGCTGGACGCGGCGCGACTGCAGGAGATCCTGAGCAACCGGCAGATCGGCGGGGTGATCCTCGGGCTGCCGCGCAACATGGACGGCTCTGAAGGGCCACGCTGTCAGTCGACCCGGGCCTTTGCGCGGAATTTCTCGCGGCTCTGGGACGGGCCGATCGGTTTCTGGGACGAGCGTTTGTCGACGGTGGCGGCCGAACGGGCGCTGCTCGAGGCGGATACGTCTCGGAAACGTCGCGCCGAGGTGATCGACCACGTCGCAGCCTCTTATATCCTGCAAGGGGTGCTGGACCGGATGCGGCATCTGGGGGACGCATGATCAAGGGGGAACGGATGAAGGACGCGGTCTGGAAGCGCGACGAGATCGAAAGCCCCTGCGTGCAGATCTGTGTCATCCATCCCGAAGCGCGGATCTGCGCCGGCTGCCTGCGGTCGATCGACGAGATCAGCCATTGGTCGAAGATGACGCCCGAGGATCGGGCGGCGATCATGGAAGAGCTGCCGAACCGGCGCAACCACCTGAAAAAGCGCCGCGGCGGACGCGCGGCGCGTGTGGGGCGCAAGGGCCCCTGATCTGGCGCGCGGGGCTCAGGCCTCGCGTTCGAGCACCACGTCCCCGGCATTCAGGCTGCCATAGGCACCGGCGACGATCACGGCGGTCACACTGCCCTGCCCGTCTGTCAGCACCACTTCGGCATCCGTGCCGTCTGCGCCGGCTTGCAGGATCTCGACGCTGGTGTCCTCGTCCATGCCATCGGGCAGCATCAGCAGCAACTGCTCGGAGCCGGCGGCGAAATCGGTGATCACCGGGATGTCGTCTTCGTCCTCGGCGTATTCTTCGGCCTCGGCGGGGTCTTCGGCCTCGGCTTCGGCCACTTCGGTGACGGTCGCGGCGGTGTCTTCCTCCGCTCCGGCCTCGTCCAGCAGCAGGCTGATGTCTTCGGCGCCTTTGTCCTCTGCAACCGCGAGGTCGGCGTCGATTTCGGCGATCTCGTCCTCGTCCTCAAGCGAGGTCAGCAGGGCGTCGAAGTCGACAAGGTCGTCGTCCTCGGCCAGCGCGCTGTCGGCGGCGGCCTCCTCGACCGGCTCTGCGGCGGGTGCTGCGGCAAAGCTCTCGGCCTCTGCGACGTTCTCTTCGGCGGGTTCTGCGACAAGGCTCTCGGCCTCCTCGGCCGCGGCATCCTCGCCATCGCCAGAGCCGGGAAGGAACTTGCCGAGGTCCAGCGCCTGTCCCATCCGGCGGACCTGGCTCAGAAGGTCTTCGCCCTCGCCGCCTTCGTAATCGTCGCCAAGGTGGTATTCATTGGTCGGGACCGACGCCGCTTCCAGCTCGCCGTCATTGCCTGACGGGCTTCCGATTCCGGTCATGCCAGCGATGCCTGCCGCGGCCAGCCCGGTTCCCAACAGCATAATCATTTCCAGCATGGGTCTCTCCTTTTGCCTCGGGATCGGGATACCCGGGCAATTGGGGACGAATTGGACGGAAATGAGATTGTTTCGGATCAGGAAATGGCAGAATTGCGCCTGCCGTCGCGGGCAGACGCAGCAGCGCCTAACCCCAGATCGCCTTGCGCAGCATGTTGAGCGCCACGAGGATCAGGAAGACCGCAAAGACCCGCTTGAGCGGCTTGGGGTCCATCGCATGAGCGATCCGCACGCCGATCGGCGCGGTGGTCAGCGTCATGGCGATGACCACGCCAAAGGCCACGAGGTTGACCGCCCCGACGGTCAGCGGCGGCCGCATCTCCGGCGCGATCTCGAGAAACAGGAAGCCCGCCACAGAAGGCACGGCGATCAGCACGCCGAAGCCCGCCGCCGTCGCCACCGCGCGGTGGATCGGCACGTTGTAGAGGCTCATCAACGGCACGCCGAAACTGCCGCCGCCGATGCCCATGAGCACCGACAGAAAGCCAACCGCCGGCGACAAAAGCGCCCGCCTCAGCCCGCGCGGCATGGCATCGCCCAGCCGCCAATGCGCCTTGCCCAAGCCGAGATAGAGCCCGATGACGATACCCAGCACGCCAAAGAGCGCCTGCAGCGTGACCGAGCGCAGCGAGGCTGCCGCCAGCACCCCCAGCACCGCGCCCACGGCAATGCCCGGCGCCCAGGTCTTGAGGATGTCCCAGTCGACCGCGCCCTTGCGGTTGTGGCTCAGCACCGAACGCATCGAGGTGACGATGATCGTCGCCAGCGAGGTCGCAAGGCACATCTGCATCAGCTGCGGCCCGTCATAGCCAAGCGTCTGGAAGGCATAGAAGAACGCCGGCACCAGGACGATGCCGCCGCCCACTCCGAGCAACCCGGCCAGCACCCCCGCCAGCCCGCCGATGACAATCAGCAGGACAAGCATCTGGATCAGCAACATCGTGTCGGGCATGGGGGATCTCCTTGAAGGGCGTGCCCCGCCTTACACCGCTGTGACGGCAAGGAAAAGCGCCTCAGCCGGCGGTGACCGCCTCGACCTCTGACAGCGCGCGCAGCACCAGGTCCGGGCCCGCGCCTTTCTGCGAGGCGCCCTCGGACAGCACCCGCCGCCACTGCCGCGCCCCCGGCCGCCCGGCAAACAGCCCGAGCATGTGCCGGCTGATCTGGTGCAGCCGTCCGCCGGCGCTCAGATGCGCCTCGATATAGGGCAACATGGCCCGCACCGCGTCGCTTGGCCCCTCCAGCGGCGCCGGGCCGCCATAGATCACCTGGTCCGCCCGGCCGAGGATATCCCAGGGCTGGTGATAGGCCGCCCGGCCGATCATCACCCCGTCGAGCCCGGCCGCAAGGAAGTCCTCTGCCGCCTCGAGGCTGGCAATGCCGCCATTGACCGAAAGATGCAGATGCGGAAAGGCCGCCTTCATCTCCTGCACCAGCGGATAATCCAGCGGCGGTATATCGCGGTTCTCCTTGGGCGAGAGCCCCTGCAGCCAGGCCTTGCGCGCATGGATCGCAAAGCGGCTGACCCCCGCCGCCGAGACCTTTTCAAGGAAATCCGGCAGGACCTCCCGCGGCTCCTGGTCGTCGACACCGATGCGGCATTTGACCGTCACCTCGACGTCGACCTTGCCGATCATCGCCGCACAGCACTCGGCCACCAGCTCGGGCTGCTTCATCAGCACCGCGCCGAAGGTCCCCGATTGCACCCGGTCCGAGGGGCAGCCGACATTGAGGTTGATCTCGTCATACCCCGCCCCGGCCCCCAGCCGCGCCGCCTCCGCCAGCTCTGCCGGGTCGGAGCCCCCAAGCTGCAAGGCCACCGGATGCTCCTCGGGGTTGAACTCCAGCAGATGCACCGCGCCCCCCCGCACCAGCGCCGGCGCGGTGACCATCTCGGTATAGAGCAGCGTCTCGCGCGAGATCAGGCGGTGGAGATAGCGGCAATGGCGGTCGGTCCAGTCCATCATCGGCGCAACACTTAGCCTTGCAGATTGTTCTGCATTATTTTTCAATAACTTAACCTCTTTTCACGCGGAATGTCGCGCTGCACGATTTCCCCGGATTTCCCGGGATTTGGGCCGATTTCCGGGGGTTTTCGATTCCAAGTTGCTACCGTGTAGCACACCAAACCCGGGAGGACACGGCTCCTTCCGGATGCTCCGCCGAGCCCGAGCACCGCCTGTCTGGGTCGCCTGATCGGACCAGGAAATTCGGCATTCAAACCAGAAAACTTCTTTGCAGGTGCGAACCGATTTCCTCTTCACCTTAACGAAGCAGGACCACTTAGACATGACATTCACCGACGAAAGCACCAAAGCCACCCTCGCCAAGATCACCGCGCAGAACGCCGCGCGTCGAGAAGAAGCCTACGGACTGCGCCATCTGGCGAACGAACGCCTGGACTGCGCTCCTGCGAAGGCGCCCAAGGCAGGAGATGGCTCGAAGCCGCCGAAGAAGGACAACAAGACCAATTCGACCAAGTCGAAAGGAAAAACCAAGTTCAATGAGCGCAACATCACGCGCATCCCCACATCTGATGGCCGGGAAACCTACCGAGTTCAGATCCGCCGCCGGGTGAACGGGAAACCACACAGTATTTGCGAGTCCTTCCAGTATCTGAAAAACGCAAAGAAATGGCGGGACCAGAAGCTGGCCGAAATCGAGCTCCACGGTTTTCCGGTTGTCAATCGGCATGCAATTTTGACCCCCTATCGGCGTCCAAAAATGACCCCCTGTTTGGCGCACGTGTAGCTGGCCCGATGCGGTGTAGCCATCATACAGCGCAGCCGTATCGGGCCAGCGGGGCTTGGATTATTCCCTGTTCTTGAAGCGCCAGCTCTCGTTGCCGGTTTCGACGATGTCGCAGTGGTGGGTAAGGCGATCGAGTAATGCCGTCGTCATCTTGGCGTCTCCGAAGACCGATGGCCATTCACCGAAGTCGAGGTTGGTGGTCACGATGACCGAGCTGCGCTCGTAGAGGCGACTGATGAGGTGGAATAGCAACTGGCCGCCGGTCTGGGCGAACGGAAGGTAGCCAAGCTCGTCAAGGATTAGGAAGTCGAGGCGGCACAGTAGGTCAGCCGTGCGCCCCTGCCGGTCGGCACGAGCTTCGGCATCGAGCTTGTTCACCAAGTCCACGGCGTTAAAGAACCGCCCTCGTTTGCCTCGCCGGATGCACGCCCGAGCGATGCTCACAGCAAGGTGGGATTTGCCGGTCCCGGTGCCGCCGATGAGCACAACATTTCGCTGCTGTTCAAGGAAGCCCCCGGCGGCCAGGTCGCGCACCAGCGTCTCGTTGACAGGCGTGCCCTCGAAGCTGAACTCGTCGATCTCTTTCGCCAGAGACAGTTTGGCGATGGTCATTTGGTATTTGATCGAACGCGCCTGCTTCTCGCTGATCTCGGCGTTCAACAAGTCGCCTACCATCTGCTGCGGTTCATGCTGCCGCTTCACCGCCGTGGTGATGATCTCATCGTAGGCGGCCTTCATGCCGTAGAGCTTCAGCTGGCTCATCGCGTCCAGCACCTGTGATCTTTCCATGGTTGGGTCTCCTGAGGCTGTCGTAACGTTGGCAATCGGCCACGGGCTGGCAGGTCAGTCGCAACGCGTCCGGCGTATCAATGGTCAACGGCGGTGGCGGTTCACGATGTCGGGCCAAGATGTTGATGACGACTGAGGCGGCGGGGGCCCCTTCGTTCAGGGCTTCGGCACAGGCAGCATCCACGGCATCCAGCCCGTCGGTTGGGATCATGCTCAGGATCTGAACCATCTGGCGGTCACCATTCGGCACCTTATCAAGCTTGCGCTGCACTCGCCTGATCGCGGGCGGCAACTCCCAGTCCTTGAACGGCGCTCCGTTCCTGAGGGCACCGGGTTTGCGGGCCAGCACCGGAATGTAGTGCAGCGGGTCGTAGATAGCCTTGTCGCGGCCGAACGACCGGGAATGTTGCCCCACGATCTTGCCGTCCTGCCAGAACTCGACCCACTCGGCATAGGCGCGGATCTCGACAGGGCGACCAACAGCGCGGCCATCCACGGAGTAGCGGTTCTTGTCGAAGCGAACGAGACAGGTCTTCGACACGGACGCCGGCACGGCATGGAAGCCGTCGAAAGGCCCGACATAAGGCACCAGGCTCGCGCGCTCTTCCTCGAATAATTCCCAGATTGTCCGGTTACGCAGTTCCGGATGCGGATGGGACTTGGCCCAAGCCACACAGCGGTCCTCGAGCCAGGCGTTGAGCTCGGCATAGCTCCTGAACTTCGGTCTGGGCACGAAGAACCGTCGCCTGACAACCCCAACCTGGTTCTCGACCTGTCCCTTCTCCCAGCCAGAGGCAGGTGTGCAGGCGACCGGGTCGACCAAGTAGTGCCCGCACATCTGCTGGAACCGGCGATTGTAGGCGCGGTCGCGGCCGACGAAGATCGTGTCCACCGCGGTCTTCATGTTGTCGTAGATCCCCCGAGCGCAAGCGCCGCCGAAGAAGGCGAAGGCCTTGTCGTGGGCGTCGAAGACCATCTCTTGCGTCTCGCGCGGGTAGGCTCGCACGAACAGCATCCGGCTGTGGCACAGCCGGACGTGGGCAACCTTCACAGTAGTTGTTGCGCCATCGATCACTACGATCTCGTGGCTCCAATCGAATTGGTAGGCCTCGCCTGGGTCGAAGATCAGCGGCACATAGGCAGCGGCCGAGGCCTCCTGTTCCTCCTTGGACCACGTGGCCGCATATCGCCGGACCGCATCATAGCCGCCATCATATCCTCGGGCCCGGAGTTCCTCGAAGATGCGGATGCGGGTCAGTCGCTCGCGTTTGGGCTTTCGGGCGTTGGCCGCCAGCATCTCGTCGAGCATGCCTTTCCAAGGCCCGATCTTCGGCTGAGGCTGGATCGTGCGTTCATAGGTCATCTCCGTCACGCCGGATCGGATCACCTTCCGCACCGTATTCCGCGAAACCCGCAGTTCCCGGCAGATCTGCTTAATCGGCTTCTTGTCCTGAAAATACGCCCGACGGATCTTCGCAATCGTCTCCACAACCAACATCCCACACTGTGCTCCCCGATGATCTCAGGGGCATCATCCACATCAGTGTAAGGGGGTCATTTTTGGACGCCGATAACCCCGATACGGGGTCAAAATTGCACGCCTGTTCACATGCAGATTACGGCGAAGAGTTCCTGAGCCAGTTCGAAGATAACGCGCGGCAGTTTTCGGATTTCCGCACAACGGTCTCGAACGCATTGCAGCCGTTCCGCCCTGGCGGGCCGCTCGCCGATGCCGTCTCGCGCTCGGATGTGCGTTTCCAGGACCTCAAGACACAGCCGACGACGGTTTATGTGATGATCCCAGCCGAGCGCATCGCCGAATATGGCGTGTGGCTGGCGCTGGTCTCGCAGCATGCCATCAATGCCGTTGCGGCGGAGCGCAACAATCGCCCCGTGCTGTTCCTGCTCGATGAGTTTGCCAACATGGGCAAGATCGCGGGACTGGCCGAAGCGCTAACGCTGCTGCCAGGCTTTGGCGTGCGCGTCTGGGCCATCGTGCAAGACCTTTCGCATTTGGTGCAGGTCTATGGCCGCGAGACGACAAACATCATCCTGAGCCAATCCGAAGTGAAGCAATTCTTCGCCGTCCAGGACATGGACCTTGCCGTGCGGCTTTCACGCCTCCTTGGCGAAAGCTCGATCATCACCCGCAACTATAATCTCGGCCAGCGCGACGATCACGAGGTCGGCGTCAGCGTGTCGGAGCGCGGCGTGCCCCTGATGCTGCCGCAAGAGATCATGGCGCTGCCCGATGAGCGCCAGCTCCTGTTCGTCAAAACGGCTCCGCCAGTTCTCGCCGAGAAGGTTCCCTTCTGGGACGTGTCGCCTTGGCGCGACTGGGCCGATCCGAACCCGATGGAAGGCGACCACCCGCGCAGCGGCAAGACCGCCTTTCGCCTGCGCTATTCCAAAGAAAAGAGGCAGTCATGAGCGAGATCAAGATCGAAGTCGTCAGTCGCAAGGGACCGCGACCGAAAAAAACCAAACCGAGCGGCGGGAAGCGCCCCACGATCCTTGACGCACGGCGCGCGGCGCGCCTCCGCAAGCTCCGTGTGGTCCTGTGGCTGCTCAAGCCGCGCGTCGCGACCTGGGGGCTGGCTACCATCCTCTATGTGGTTTTGGCGTACGGCACGCCGCACCTGCTCGTGACCTTTCGCTGTGGCGGCAGCGGAAGCCACGTCCACTGCGCGTCCTGCAACTATTTCGGCCTGCAAGGCATGCGCACGCAGTACGGGCGCGACGGGGCGTGCAGCATCGTCACCTTGCTGCCCGTCGATTGGCGGGCCGTACGCAACCAAATCGTCGGCACCGAAACATAAGAACAGAGGCAAGTCATGAATCTCTTGAGTAATCATTGGGCATTGATGCGGGGCAAGCCCGTCATCAAACAATCGAGCGGGAGCGCCGAACTGCGCGCGATGCATCGCCGCGCATGCAGCGGCGAAGAAGAGCCGCGCGTCGTGCGATTCATCGGCTTCGCGGGAATTTCGGTGATCTTGCTCGCGCATTACGGGCCTGATGTCGGACACAATGCGACCAGCAACGTTCTGCTCGACGGTGCCGAGTTCGCCGTTGTTGGTCTCCTGAACGCAGCCGAACGTCTTACTGCTGTCGCGGAAGCACAGTCGCTTGACGTGCCACTTGAAAGTCTGCGCGGCTGGGGGCTCGCCGCCCTGTGGGCAGCGGGAGCCTGGGCTGTTCGCTCAACGCGGCTCATTGATCTACTGGGCTGGCTTGTGAATCGCGAGACGGTCTCGGTCAGAGTCAGCGCCGAAGAGATCACGGTCAGACGTCGCGCGCTGAGCCTTGGCAAGAGGATCAAGCGCGAAGTCATCCGTGGCGTAGAGGTCATTACCGAAAGCCCGCACGGGCATGAGGTTGTCATCCTGCACGATGGCGGCGTTCTGAACGTCGCGAGCATCCATGGCGAGAAGTCGCGCGCGCTCCTTTTTAAAATGCGCCTCGACGATCTGCTTGCCGATCACCGCAACCAGAATATCGACAAGGCGGCGAACGCATCGTTCGGCGGCTCTGTCCAATAGCGAGAGGTGCACCAAGCACCCGAAAGCTACTTCAACACTAACCCGAGAAAGGAAACCTCATGTCGGGAACACCTCAAGACCAAGGCCGGAATGATGCCCAATCGGGCAAAGGCCCTAAGAATACGAGCAACATGCCGCATCAAGCGGCGAATGCTTACGACGCCGGTTACCAAGACGGCAAGAAATAAGACAGTGCGGGGCTGGCGCAAGTTGGCCCCGCATCCCACCGCAAGCGCCCCATTAGAACCCCCTAATATTCTTGGGAAATTTGCCGAGAAGTGGCTGTGAGCGGTATAATTGAGGTATAGGCAATCCGTTTTGCCTGGAAGGGATCAACAATGAAAGACGAGACAAGAGCAGAGTCTCCGATGGTCATCGGTGATGACTTTTCGCGCGTGGCGAAAAAGACCCTGACCATCGATGTCGACAAATATCAGGCATATCTAGACGGTGCCGATATGACGCCCGAGCAGAAGGATGAATATCTGCGCGCCGTTTGGAGTGTTGTTATGACGTTTGTGGAACTCGGCTTCGGCGTCCATCCGCTGCAAGAAGTCTGGGGAAAAGACGCCGAAGCCCTTGATTACAAGGGTGAAAAGGATTCCAATGGGAACAGATCAAAAGAAGAACAAGAAAGAATGCGTGGGCCGCAAGGGCGGGCACCGCGCGGATTGGAGTCCAGATGAACGCATTAGATCAAGGAGTTAAGTCCGAGTGCGGGACGGCGGCGGTCATTTATTGCCGTGTGTCGAGCACCAAGCAAAAGGTTGAAGGCAGCGGGCTGGAAAGCCAGGAACATCGCTGCCGTCAATACGCGCTAGCTCAGGGCTATGAGGTTGCTGCTGTATTCCCTGATGACGCATCGGGCGGTGGTGATTTTATGAAGCGCCCGGGCATGGTAGCGCTTCTCAGCTTCCTTGATGCACAGCCTGACAAGGAATTCGTCGTCATCTTCGACGACCTCAAGCGCTTTGCGCGGGATACGGAATTCCATATCAAGTTGCGGCGCGAATTTCAGACTCGCGGGGCGAGGATCGAGTGCCTGAACTTCAAACTCGACGACACGCCAGAGGGCAAGTTTGTCGAAACGATTTTCGCTGCGCAAGGCGAGTTGGAACGTGAACAAAATCGCCGTCAGGTGATTCAGAAAATGAAAGCCCGCGTTGAAAAAGGCTACTACGTATTCTGCCCCCCCGTCGGCTATCGGTTCGCCAAAGATCGTGTTCACGGCAAGCTACTGGTGCGCGATGAACCTGTCGCGTCCATCGTGGCCGAGGCTTTGGAAGGGTTCGCTGCGGGACGGTTTGCCTCACAAAGCGAGGTCGTGCGCTTCTTCGAGTCCAAGCCTGACTTCCCGAAGTCATCAAGCGATGGCAGCGTGCGCATTACCAAGGCTAAAGAGATTCTCGAACGTCCGACATACGCAGGATACGTCGAGGCACCATCTTGGGGCATTGGTCTTCGCAAGGGCCATCATGAGCCGCTAATCAGCTTTGAAACTCATGAGCGCATTCAGGACCTCTTGCGGGGTGCCACACACGCTCCGGCTCGAAAGGATATCAACGAGGACTTTCCGCTTCGAGGCTTTGTGCTCTGTGACGATTGCGGGGAACCCATGACGTCGTGTTGGTCCAAAGGACGCAATAAGCATTATCCCTACTACCTATGCGACACCCCGACGTGCGCATCGAAACGCAAATCGATCCCGCGCGCCGATATTGAAGGCGGCGCGGAAGCACTGTTGCGATCACTGCAGCCCGCCAAGCAGCTCTACGAACTCGTAAGAGCGATGTTCATCGACGCATGGAACATGCGGCTGTCAGAGGCGCAACAAGAGCAGACCACGATAAAGGTTCAGATCAAGGACGTTGAAGATCAGATCGAATCTCTGATGGACCGGATCGTCGATGCGAGCAGCCCTTCCGTTATTCAAGCCTATGAGACGCGGATTGAAAAATTGGAACGGCAGAAGATCAGATTGAGCGAGCAAGCTCAAAAAAAGGTGCCTCCGAAGGGACACCTGGAGGAATTTATCGAACACGCCCTGGAATTTCTAGCAAACCCTTGGAAACTCTACGAAAAGGGCGGCCTCGCCTTCAAGCGGACAGTGCTTAAATTGGCCTTTGTGGAGCCATTGCGCTACAGCCGTGAAGAAGGTTATCGAACCGCGAAAACCACCTTTCCATTCAAGGTGTTAGCGGCAATTTCAACCCTAAAAAGCGAGATGGTGGAGCCTAGGGGAGTCGAACCCCTGACCTCTACAATGCCATTGTAGCGCTCTCCCAACTGAGCTAAGGCCCCGATCCGATGACGCGTCGTCCTCGTGACGGGCGTATTAGGGAAAGGCGCAGGGAGGTTCAAGCGAAAATCTTCCCCCCTGTGCCACTTTTTTTCAGATCAGGAGTCGTCGTCTTCCGAAGCAACGTCGGCGATCTCTTCCAGCGGGACGTTGTCGTCGTCATCCTCGTCCTCGAGGATGTCATCGTCGAGATCCACATCGACATCCGCATCATCATCGTCCAGCACGACCTCGTCTTCCGGCGCGGCTTTCTTGGCCGAAGCGGCATCCTCGGCATCGGCTTCGATCATGCGGTTCTTGGACTGGTCGAACTCCAGCACTTCGCCCGTATAGGGGCTGACGATCGGATTGGCGTTCAGGTCATAGAATCGCTTGCCGGTGGTCGGGCAAAGGCGTTTCGTTCCCCATTCTTCCTTGGGCATCTGGGTCCCTCTTACACTTTCAGTCTTGCGGGCAATTGCGGTCCCCTGCCATAAGACCTGTGCCCGTGTCAAAGCCTTTGGCAAAAGGCACACGGTTCGGCAGTTCAAGGACCCCATATGGGCCAACATTCGCTTCCCGGCAACCCCCCGGTCCCGCTTCAGATGCGCACATCGGCGCGGGCGCGGCGGATCACCCTGCGGATCTCCTCGCTCGACGGCACCGTGACCCTGACCCGCCCGCGCGGCGTCTCGGAACGCGCGGCGCTGGCCTTTGCCCGGGAAAAGGAAGCCTGGCTGCGCGATCATCTGGAAAAACAGGACGATGGCGTTGACGTGGGCCTGGGCGCGGTGCTGCCGATCGAGGGCCAGGCGCGCCAGGTGATGGCCGGCGGGGGGCGCCGCGTGCTGCTGGAGCCCGGCCGCGTGCTGGTGCCGGGGCCCGAGGACCGCGTCGCCTCGCGGCTCTTGGGCTTTCTCAAGACCCATGCCCGCGGCCGGCTGGCCGAGGCCTCCGACCGCTACGCCGCCCGGCTGGGGCGCGGCTACACCCGGCTCACGCTGCGCGACACCCGCTCGCGCTGGGGCAGCTGCACCGCCGACGGCGGGCTGATGTATTCCTGGCGGCTGATTCTCGCCCCGCCCGAGGTGCTCGACTACGTCGCCGCACATGAGGTGGCGCATCTGCAGGAGATGAACCATTCGGCCGACTTCTGGGCGGTGGTGACCCGGCTCTACGGCCCCTATCAGGCACAACGCCGCTGGCTGCACCGCGAAGGCGCGGCGCTTCACCGCATCCGCTTTTCCTGAAGCCTGTTGCGGGCGGCAAGATTTGTGATCACACTCTCACCATGTTGATGAATCCCAAGCCAGACAGCGCCGTCTCGACCCATGACAAGGTCTATCGCGGGCTGCGTTCGCAGATCATGTACGGCGAGATCGCCCCCGGCGCGGCCCTGACCCTGCGTGGCATCGGCGCCGAATACGGTGTCTCGATGACCCCCGCGCGCGAAGCGGTACGCCGCTTGGTGGCCGAAGGCGCGCTCTCGCTGTCCTCCTCGGGCCGCGTCGCCACGCCCGAGCTCTCCAACGACCGGATCGAGGAACTGGCGGCGTTGCGCTCGCTGCTCGAGGTCGAACTGGCCAGCCGCGCCCTGCCGCGGGCGCATATAGCGCTGATCGAACGGTTGCATTCGATCAACCTGACGATTGCCGACGTGATCTCGAATCGCGATGCCGTGGGCTATATCCGCGCCAATCTCGAGTTCCACCGCACGCTCTACCTGCGGGCGCAGGCCCCGGCGATGCTGGCGATGGCGGAAACTGTCTGGCTGCAACTGGGCCCGACGATGCGCGCGCTCTACGGACGGTTGCGCCGCACCGAAGCCCCGCATTTCCACCGTCTGATCATCGCCGCCCTCAAGGCAGGCGACGAACCCGGGTTGCGTCTCGCCGTCCGCTCCGACGTCACCCAAGGCCTCAGGATGCTGGCCAACTAGCGCCAGCCCCGCATCTTCCTCTTGCACAAAATACCCTCGGGGGAGTCGCCCCTGGGCGACGGGGGCAGAGCCCCCGATCCGTCCTCAGGCCGCAAGCCCCTTCGACCCCAGATCCAGGAACTTCTGCCGCCGCTCCTTGCGCAGCGCCTCGCCATCCTTCTCCGACAGGTCGACAAGCATCTGCTCGATCGCGCGCCCCACGGTCTTGATGGTGCCGTTGCGGTCGCGCTGTGCGCCGCCCAGCGGTTCGGGAATGATCCGGTCGCAGACGCCCAGCTTGTAGAGGTCTTCCGCGGTCAGCCGCAGCGCCTGCGCCGCTTCGCGCATCTTGTCGCTGTCCTTCCACAGGATTGAGGCGCAGCCCTCGGGCGAGATCACCGAATAGACCGCATGTTCCAGCATCGCCACCCGGTTGGCGGTGGCAAAGGCCACCGCGCCGCCGGAACCGCCCTCGCCGATGATCACCGAGATCAGCGGCGCGCGGATCGCCAGGCAAGCCTCGGTCGAGCGGGCGATCGCCTCTGACTGGCCGCGCTCCTCGGCGCCCTTGCCGGGGTAGGCGCCGGCGGTGTCGACCAGGGTGATGACCGGCAGGCCGAAGCGGTCGGCCATGTCCATCAGCCGCGCCGCCTTGCGATAGCCCTCGGGACGGGCCATGCCGAAGTTGCGGTCGAGCCGAGACTGGGTGTCATGGCCCTTCTCGTGGCCGATCACCATCACCGGCCGGTCCTTGAGCCGGGCGAGCCCGCCGATCACCGCAAGGTCTTCGCCAAACTGCCGGTCGCCGGCCAGTGGCGTGAACTCGGTAAAGAGCGCCTCGATGTAATCCTTGCAGTGCGGCCGCTGCGGATGCCGCGCCACCTGGCATTTCCGCCAGGGCGTCAGGTCCTTGTAGAGGTCCTTGAGCATCGAGGCGGCCTTGCGGTCGAGCGCGCTGGCCTCTTCCTCGACATCCATCGGATCGTCGCTCTGCCGGGCGATGGCCCGCAGTTCCTCTGCCTTGCCCTCGATCTCGGCCAGCGGTTTCTCAAAATCGAGATAATGCGCCATGCGACAACTCCTTTTCTGCAAGGGGGTATATGGCGCGATGCGCGGCCGGATGCAATCTTTGGCGCACGTCAGGCCGACAGAAGCGCCGGCACCAGCGAGGCCAGCAGCAGCAGCGCCATGGCGCGGTTGAACAGCCGCAGATGCCCCGGAGCCCGCAACAGCCGACGCATCTGCCCGCCCAGCGTCGTCCATGTGGTGGTGCTGAGCACGCCGGCGGCGACATAGATGCCCACGACCCAGAGCAGCGCCGCCAGATCCCGGCTTGCCGCATAAAGCGTGATCGCCCCCAGCGCCATGGTCCAGGCCTTGGGGTTGATCCACTGGAAGCCCGCCGATTGCAGAAAGGTCAGCGGCCGCGCATGATCCGGCGCCTCGCCCGGCGGCGCGGCATTGGCAATCTTCCAGGCCAGCCAGAGCATGTAGATCACCGATCCCGCCAGCATCAGGTCATGCAGCAGCGGCCAGCGGTCGAGCAGTTGCAGCACCCCCAGCCCGACGCAGAAGATCATCGCCGGAAAGCCGAGGATGATTCCCAGCATGTGCGGCAGCGACCGTTTCAGGCCGAAGTTGGCGCCGGAGGCCAGCAGCATCAGGTTGTTGGGGCCGGGGGTCATGGTGCCCACCAGGGCGAAGACCACCAGGGCCGAGAAAAGGTCATAAGTCATGGCGCAGGGATAAACCTGATCGCGGCGCGGCGAAACGGCAATCTTGCGCGCAGAGGCACGCGGGTTCAGGACAGGTCGAGCACGCTGCGAAAGGCCAGTTCGGGGGCTGCCAGCACCTCGGGCCCGACCCCGTCGAGCAGGTGCACCGCCGCCGCCATCGAGGCCTGCGCCAGCACCACGGTGCGGAAATCCGGCCGCGCCTGCACCGCCTCGATCACCACGGCGGCAATGGCGGCGCAGAAATTGGCGCCTTGGCCGGCCTCGAACAGCGGCCAGAGCTCTTCCACCACCAGTGTGGTGACCGGGGTGTCGCGCCCGCCATCATCAAGGCAGGCCTGCAGCAGCGCGCGGCTGGGCGCTTCGGTGCTTTTCAGCGCGCAGACCAGCAGGATCGGCCCGTCAGAGCGCGCCGCCGCGGCCATCATCGGCTGGTCGATCCGCGTGGCGCCGGCGGCCACCGCGGCCTCGCCAAGGGTGGTGCAGGTGCAGAGCACCGGACCGGGCGCCGCCTGTACCGCCTTGCGAATCTCGGCGGCGAGCTGACCAGTCATTCCGTCGCTTCGCGCCCGCGCCAGCCAGTCGGCCCGCACCTGGTGATCGAGCTTCAGCGCCGGCGCGATGTCATCGCGCAGGGTATCGAAGGTCCGGCGATGGACCTCGGCAGAATGCAGAAGCGTAAGCGGCTGGGTCATGGTCTGTTCCGGCAGTGCAAGGCCCCGACAGCCGGGACCCTGCGGTGATACGCCCAAACCGCTAAGGTTCAGTTACCGGCGATCATCTCCGATTGCCGCACGATCACCTCGGCCTGCTTGATCGAGGCAATGTCGACCAGCCGGCCCTTGTAGACCGTGGCGCCTTCTCCCTTGGCCTTGGCCTCTTCCATCGCGGCGAGGATTTCGCGCGCTTCGGTCACCGCCTTGTCCGAGGGGGTGAAGACCTCGTTGGCCAGCGCCACCTGTTTCGGGTGGATCGCCCATTTGCCGACCATGCCCAGCGTCGCCGAGCGCAGCGCCTGCGCGCGGAAACCCTCGTCATCGGAGAAATCGCCGAACGGCCCGTCGACCGGCAGCACGCCATGGGTGCGGCAGGCGGCGACGATTGCGGCCTGCGCCCAGTGCCAGGGATCGGACCAATGCTTCTGGCCCTCGTGGATCATGTAGTAGTTTTCCTGCGTCCCGCCGATGCCGGTGGTGGCCATGCCCATGGAGGCGGCGAAATCCGCCGCACCGAGGCTCATTGCCTCGAGCCGGGGCGAGGCGGCAGCGATCTCCTCGACATGGGCGATGCCGGCGGCGCTTTCGATGATCACTTCAAATGCGATCTTCTTCTGCCGGCCCTTGGCGGCCTCGACCGCTGTCACCAGCGCGTCGACGGCATAGATGTCACCGGCGCAGCCGACCTTGGGAATCATGATCTGGTCGAGCCGCTCGCCGGCCTGCTCCAGCAGGTCGACGACGTCGCGGTACCACCAGGGCGTGTCGAGTCCGTTGATCCGCACCGAAAGCGTCTTGGTGCCCCAGTCGATGTCGTTGATCGCCTGGATGATATTGGCCCGCGCGCTGTCCTTGTCCGACGGCGCCACCGAATCCTCGAGATCGAGGTTGATGACATCCGCCGCCGAGGCCGCCATCTTCTCGAAGATCGCCGGACGCGAGCCGGGGCCGAAGAGTTGGCAGCGATTCGGACGGGCCGGGGCCTGGGGCTGGATGCGGAAGGACATTGTTGCGCCTCTCGGTAAGGAAATTGCGGATTGTTCGCGCTCAGCGATATTAAATTACGCCGCACCGCGCAAGTGGATTTTGCAGCCGCAGCATTGGCGCGGACGGGGTGACGGGCGGTAATTGCTCCGCATCAATGGGTTCGTGCGGGGGCGGGGCACAATGCCGAATTGGTCAGTCATTCTGCCGCGTCACGCACGATCCTGCGCCATCTCGCGTCAAGGCTCGAAGAAATTTGCGATATTCCGCCGCGCGACACACGATTTCGGGAGCCTTTGGTGCAGAGGTCGCGATATATCTCCGGCCGAACAGACACGACATTTCAGGAGGCCATCGCCGTGATCAAGACCCCGTACCTGCTGTTTCTCGGTGATGCGCCCGATGCCCTGGCGGCCAAGGTGGCCCAGGGGATCAAGGACTGGCGGCCCGAGAATGCCGTCGGCCAGTTTCGCATGGAGGGCTGCAAGGCCGACCTCGGCCTGACCGACATGACCCTCGCCGAGGCCCGCGCCGCCGGTGCGCAGACGCTGGTGATCGGCGTCGCCAACCGCGGCGGCGTGATCAGCCAGGCTTGGAAGAAGGTGCTGGTGGCCGCGCTGGAAGAGGGGTTCGATCTTGCTTCCGGCTTGCACAACCTGCTGCGCGACGAGCCTGACCTCGCGGCGGTGGCCGAGGCCTGCGGCCGCGAGTTGCATGACGTGCGGGTGCCGGATGTGGACTATCCGATCGCCAATGGCGTCAAGCGAAGCGGCAAGCGGGTGCTGGCAGTGGGCACCGATTGCTCGGTCGGCAAGATGTACACCGGACTGGCGCTGGACCGGGCGATGAAGGCCGCGGGGCGGAAGAGCACCTTCCGGCCCACCGGCCAGACCGGCATCCTAATCACCGGCGAGGGCGTGCCGCTCGATGCGGTGGTGGCGGATTTCATGGCCGGGGCGGTGGAATGGCTGACGCCTGACAATGACGACGACCACTGGGACATCATTGAGGGGCAGGGCAGCCTGTTCCACGTCTCCTTCTCCGGCGTGACCCTGGCGCTGATCCATGGCGGCCAGCCGGATGCGCTGATCCTCAGCCACGAGCCGACCCGCAGCCACATGCGCGGGCTGCCGGGGTATGCTTTGCCGTCGCTCGAGGCGCTGCGCGACATGGCGCTGCCGCTGGCCCGGGTGGCCAATCCGGACTGCCAGGTGGTGGGCATCTCGGTCAATACCGCGGCGATGGGCGAGGACGAGGCGCTGGCCTATCTGTCCGAGGTCGAGGCGCGCATGGGGCTGCCGGCGGTCGATCCGTTCCGGCAGGGGGCGGATCGTCTGGTTGCGGCTCTGGACGCACTTTGATTTGCTGATGGCGGCGCCCGTGGCGGGCGTTGCGTGGCGTATTTTTCAAAGAGAAGAAGGACAGGGTCGTGATCGAGATCATGCGTGACACCTTTCGTCTGGCGGAAGTTTTCACCATTTCGCGCGGGTCGCGGACCGAAGCGCAGGTGTTGACCGTTTCGGTGACGCGCGACGGGGCAACCGGGCGCGGCGAATGTGTGCCCTATGCGCGCTATGGCGAGACGCTGGAGTCGGTGGCGGCGGAGATCGCGGCACTGCCTGACGGGATCGGTCGGGGGGAGCTGCAGGACGCGCTGCCGGCGGGTGCGGCGCGCAATGCGGTGGATTGCGCGCTCTGGGACCTCGAGGCCAAGCTGGCGGGGCGGCGGGTCTGGGAGCTGGCGGAGCTGGCCACGCCGGGGCCGGAGATCACCGCCTTTACCCTGTCGCTCGACACGCCTGAAAGGATGCAGGCGCAGGCGGCGAAACATGCGCATCGACCGCTGCTGAAGATCAAGCTCGGCACGCCGGATGACATGGCGCGGCTCGAGGCGGTGCGCGCAGGGGCGCCGGAGGCGCGGATCATCGTCGATGCCAACGAGGGCTGGAGCGCCGAGGTCTATGCCGATCTCGCGCCGCATCTGCTGCGGCTGGGGGTGGCGCTGGTCGAGCAGCCATTGCCGGCGGGCGAGGACGAGGCGCTGCGCGGGTTGGCGCGGCCGGTGCCGATCTGTGCCGACGAGAGCTGCCATGACCGGGCCTCGCTGGCGGCGCTGGACGGCAAGTACGACATGGTCAACATCAAGCTCGACAAGACCGGCGGGCTGACCGAGGCGCTGGCGCTGCGCGATGCAGCGCGTGATGCCGGGTTCGACATCATGGTGGGCTGCATGGTCGGTTCGTCGCTGGCGATGGCGCCGGCGGTGCTGGTGGCCCAAGGCGCGGCAGTGACCGATCTTGACGGCCCGCTGCTTCTGGCCGAAGACCGCGACACGCCCCTGACATTCGATCACCGGGGTGTGCACCCCTCTGACCCGGCCCTCTGGGGCTGACCGCTGACAGGAGAGACAGCTGATGGCCCGTACCGTCTATCTCAACGGAGAGTATCTGCCCGAGACCGAGGCCAGCGTCTCGATCTTTGATCGCGGCTTCCTGATGGCCGATGGCGTCTACGAGGTGACCTCGGTTCTGGGCGGCAGGCTGGTGGATTTTGCCGGTCACGCAAAGCGGCTGGAACGCTCGCTGAACGCGCTCGACATGAAGATGCCGATGACGGAAGAGGCGCTGCTGGAGATCCACCGCGAGCTGGTCCGGCGCAACGATCTCGAGGACGGGTTGATCTATCTTCAGGTCACTCGCGGCGCGCCGGGCGACCGGGATTTCATCTTCCCTGATCCGGCGACGACGCCGCTGACCGTGGTGCTCTTTACCCAGTCCAAGCCGAACCTCGCCGACAGCCCTGAGGCGAAACGCGGGCTCAAGGTGATCTCGATCGAGGACATCCGCTGGGGCCGGCGCGACATCAAGACGGTGCAGCTGCTCTACCCCTCGATGGGCAAGATGATGGCCAAGGCCGCCGGTGCCGATGATGCCTGGATGGTCGAGGACGGCAAGGTGACCGAGGGCACCTCGAACAACGCCTATATCGTCAAGGACGGCCGGATCATCACCCGCGAGCTGTCGCATGACATCCTGCACGGGATCACCCGCGCCGCGGTGCTGCGCTTTGCCGAAGAGGCGCAGATGAAGGTGGAAGAGCGCAGCTTTACCATCGAAGAGGCGCAGGCTGCCGACGAGGCATTCATCACCTCGGCGTCAAGCTTCGTCACCGCGGTGATTCAGATCGACGGGGTCACCCTGGGCGAGGGCGTGCCGGGCCCGGTTGCGCAGCGCCTGCGTCAGATCTACCTTGAGGAGAGTCGCGCCCGCGCCGTGTGAAAAGCCCTGCGGCATTGCGGTCACAGGTGGCAAGGATTGGCCGAAGCGGGACGCAAAAGCCACGCTTTCGGGCCGATATCTGCCGGTGCCGCGCAGGGGGCTTGAGACGATGCGGCCGGCGTGGTGTCTGTGGCTGAGCGAGGCCGGAGCGATGCGTCCGGGCTGCATCAGGGGCGCTGCCTCCGCGATTTCCGCGGGGCGGAAACGGCGGATTTCACCGGCGGGTGAGGTCTGCATCTGACCGGCGGCCGATGTCTGGCTGGCGCCGGCGCTTTCCCTGACGATGTGCCCGAAGTCGCCCTTTTTGCCGCGCGCCGGTCTGTGAAGGTATTGGGGGCAAGGATGTTTGAAGGCGTGATCGTGGTGGCCGTGGGTCTGTGCGGCGCCTTTGCCGGCATCGCCCTTGGCTGGAAATTGCGCGGGTCGCTGCTGGTGCGGCCGCCGCACCTGGCCGAAATCGAGGCGCTGCGCACCGAGCTGCGCACGGCGATCGGTCTGCAGGCCGACAAGGATGCCCGCATTGCCACCCTGGAGGCCGACCTCGAGGCCGAGCGCACCGGATATGTCCGCTTCGAGCAGGAACGCCGGGGCAGCCAATTGGCGCGGCGTCAGTTCGGCTGAGGCTTTCCTCTCGCTCCATCGAGCAATGATCGCGTCCTGAGAGGGGCGCGATTTTGTGTTGCGGCAAGGTGACTTGGGGGCAGGGCACGGTTTGGTGAAGGTCACTAGACGACCGGTCTATTATTTCCTAGATGCCCTGTCATGACAGAGCAGCGCAAATCCGATCTCAAACGTCTCGACATCCTGGCCACCGGCCGGGCGCTGGTGGTGCGGCATGGTTTCGGCGCCGTGGGCATCGCCCGCGTTCTCAGCGAATGCGGCATCCCCAAGGGGTCGTTCTATTACTACTTCTCCTCCAAAGAGGACTTCGGCATCGCGCTGCTCGAGCATTACGTCGAAGAGTACCTCGCGCGCTTCGATGCGTTGATCGACAGCCCAGGCAGCGCGCGCGACCGGCTCGACCGCTTTTGGTCGGCCTGGCTGGCGCAGGCGGATGCCGAGGGGATCGCCAGCCAATGTCTGGTGGTCAAGCTCGGCGCCGAGGTGGCCGATCTTTCCGAGGCGATGCGCATGATCCTCAACGACGGCGTGGCGCAGCTGGTGCGGCGAATTGCTGATCTGCTGCGGGCCGGGGCCGAGGACGGATCGCTCCGCCCGGTCGAGGACCCCGAGGCCACGGCGCGGATGCTCTATGCCAAGTGGTTGGGCGCCGCGATCCTCGCCAAGCTCGACCGCTCTCAGGCGCCCTTGCGACAGGCGCTGGCGGACACCCAGACCCAACTCTCACTCACATCCTGAAGGAAAAATCATATGAAAGCTGTCACTCACGATACATTCGGTGAGCCGAAAGAGGTGCTCACGACCTCCGATGTCGCAACGCCGGAACCCGCGGCGGGCGAGGTGCGTATCCGCATGCGCCTGTCGCCGATCCACAACCACGATCTCTGGACGGTGCACGGCAACTACGGCTACAAGCCCGAACTTCCGGGCGCCATCGGCGGCACCGAGGCGCTGGGCACGGTCGAGGCGCTGGGCGAAGGCGTCGACGATGCGCTGCTGGGCCAGCGCGTGGCGGTGGCCGGGGTGCATGGCACCTGGGCCGAGAGCTTCATCGCGCCGGCGGGCGGGCTGCTGCCCTTGCCCGAGATGATCAGCGACGAGACCGGCGCGCAGCTGATTGCCATGCCGTTCAGCGCCCTGTCGCTGCTGGAAACGCTCAAGGCCGGCAAGGGCGACTGGATCATCCAGACCGCGGCCAATGGCGCGGTGGGCAAGATCATGGCGGTGCTGGCCAAGGCACGCGGCATCCACCTGCTGAACCTTGTGCGGCGGCCCGAGGCGAAAGCCGAGCTGGAGGCACTCGGCCTCGAGAACGTGCTTTCGACCTCTGACGCCGGCTGGAAGGACAAGGCGGCGGCGCTGGTGGGCCAGGGTGCGGTCTCGGCCGTCGACTCGGTCGGCGGCGAGATCTCGGGTGATCTGGTCGATCTGCTGGGCGTGGATGGCGAACTGGTGGTTTTCGGCACCGCGACCGGCGCGCCGATGGCGCTGTCCTCGGGCGCGCTGATCATGAAGCACATCACGGTGCGCGGCTTCTGGGGCTCTCGTGTCAGCGGCGACATGGCGCCGGAGGAACGCAAGCGGCTGATCACCGAGCTGGTGACCCTGGCGGCGACCGGTGCGTTGACGCTGGATGTCGGCGGCACCTACGGGCTGGGCGAGATCACCGAAGCGGTCACGGCAGCGCGCACCCCGGGGCGGGGTGGCAAGATCCTGCTGCGCGGATAAGACAACCCCTCCTCCGGATCCGGTCCGGGGGAGGCGCTGGCGGGGTCAGTCGATCTTGCCGACGTTCTCGGCAAAGGCGGTGTCAAAGACCTCGCGCTTGTCGTCGGTGGCCTCGGTCTGGTGCTGATCCTTCCACTCGGAATAGGGCATGCCGTAAAAGATCTCGCGCGCCTCTTCCTTGTCCATCTCGAGGCCGCGTTCGTTCGCGGCTTCCTGGTACCAGCGCGACAGGCAGTTGCGGCAGAACCCGGCAAGGTTCATCAGGTCGATGTTCTGCACGTCGGTGCGCTTTTCCATCAGGTGATCCTGCAGCCGGCGAAAGGCGGCGGCTTCAAGCTCGATGCGGGTCTGGTCGTCCATGGTGGGGTCTCCCTCTGTCTCGGGATGAATATGGGGCATCGGGGCGCGGTGGAAAGGTCAGCGCGCCTGGCGGCAGCGCGACAATTGGACCTGATAGGTGATCGCCCTGGTGCCGACTTCGTCCGCCACCCGCAACAGCCAGGCCTTGGAGTTGAAGGACTGGCGCGAAAACCCGGTGTGACCTTCGTGATAGGCCAGGTACTGGTTGCGCGCATCGACCAGCGGGACGCCGTTGCGAGCGCGGGTCTTGTTCATGTACCAGCCCATGAAGTCGGTGGCATCGGTGATCTTGTCGCGCTTGGCCCGGCGGTTGCCGGTCTCTTCGCGGTATTCGTCCCAGGTGGCATCCAGCGCCTGGGCATAGCCATAGGCCGAACTTTGCCGGCCCATTGGAATAACCCCCAGCTTGTAGCGCAGCGGCGTGCGGGCATCGCCGATGAACTTGCTTTCCTGGTAGATGGTGGCCATCTGGACATGCACGGGAACGCCCCAGCGCCGCTCGGTGGCGCGGAAGGCCTTGATGTATTTCGGGCGCTGCTTGAGAATCGCACAGGCGTCATCAAGATTGCGCGGCGCGGAATGATTGCCCCCGCCGCAGGATGCGACGGCCAGCACGATCACCATGGCGCGAAGGACTCTGCTCATTTGCCTCTCGCTCGTGTTCTTTTGTTTTTTGCCAGTCTACCGAAAACGGCCCTGCAGGGAAATCACGTTTTCCAAAGCCGGCATGGTTTGGCCGGGGGACTGTCTGGCCGGGGGTCACAGTTTGTTTCCTTGAATTCCCGGCGGAAAATTGGACATTCCCCCCTTGATGACGCTAACCTGTGGCGATAGAGGCCCCGGAATGCACACTGCACGCGCAAAATATCACTTGGGACAGGTGGTCCGGCACAAGAAGCACCCGTTTCGCGGCGTGGTCTTCGATGTCGACCCCGAGTTCAACAACACCGAGGAATGGTACAACGCCATTCCAGAGGACAGTCGTCCCAAGCGCGAGCAGCCGTTCTATCACCTGCTCGCCGAGAACGATCAGAGCTTCTACGTGGCTTACGTCTCGGAGCAGAACCTTGTCGCCGATTACTCGGGACGGCCAGTGGACCATCCGGATATCCCCGATCTCTTTGGCGAGTTCGAGGACGGGTCGTACCCGCTGCATTTCCAGTTGAATTGATCCGGGGGCGGTGGGTTGCAAACCCACCCTACGCGGTTGGCGCGGGTGCGTTGCGTACCCCTGCCTGTTCAATAGCCGATGGCGCAGCCGTCCTTGCGCGGGTCTGACGCGCCTTCCAGCACACCGCTGTCATGGATGCGGATCGCCTGCGCGCCGCCGATCGGCTCGACAGGCGTGACGACGTCATGGCCCAGCGCCGCCAGTTTCACCGCCACCTCGGGGGCGTACCCCCGTTCGAGCTGCAGCTTGCCCTCGTCGAAAAACGCCCGCGGCGCGTCGATGGCGGCCTGAGCGTTCATACCGAAATCGCTGAGGTTGGTGACAAAGCGGGCATGGCCGCAGGCCTGGTACTGCCCGCCCATGACGCCGAAGGGCATGGTGATCCGCCCCGCGGTGCCCAGCATGCCGGGGATGATGGTGTGGAGCGGGCGCTTGCCGGGGGCCAGTTCGTTGGGGTGGCCCTCTTCCAGCGTGAAGCCGCAGCCGCGGTTGTGCAGCAGTAGGCCGAACTTCGGGCTGGCAAGGCCGGAGCCGAAGCTGTGAAAGATCGAGTGGATCAGCGACACCGCCATGCCGTCGCGGTCGACGGCGGTGATGTAGATCGTGTCCTTGTGAACCGATTCGGTGATGCGCGTGGTGACCGGCTGCGCCCTTTGCGGATCGATCCGCGCGGCAAGCTCCCTGGCCAGCGCCGGGTCGCACATCTGCGCGGTGGCGTCATGAACCGAAGGGTCGGCCACCAGCCGGTTGCGGGTGTCATAGGCCAGCTTGCTGGCCTCGGTCTCCAGGTGGGTGCGGGCGGCGCCGAAGGGCTCCAGCGCCGAGAGATCAAACTGCGCGAGGATGTTGAGCAGCAGGATCGCCGTCGCGCCCTGGCCGTTGGGCGGATGCTCATGCACCTCGGTTTCGCCGTAGTGGCCGGTGATCGGCGTGGTTTCGTCGCCCCGGGTGGCGGCGAAATCCGCCGCCGCATGCGCACCGCCGGCAGCGACGAGTGCGGCCAGCATGTCCTCGGCCACTTCGCCTTCGTAGAAAGCCTTTGCGCCCTGTTTCGCGATGCGCCGTAGCACTTCTGCCTGGCCAGGGGCGCGGAACAGATCGCCGGGCCTGAGCGGTTGGCCGTCCTTGAGATAGAAGTCGCGCGCCACGCCCTGCAGCCGATGCGCCTTGTTGGGCCAGTCAAAGCCCACCCGCGGCGCCACCGGCACGCCCTCTTCGGCATAGCGGATCGCCGGTTGCAGCAGCCGGTCGAGGCCGAGGCGGCCATGCGCCTCTGACAACCGGCAGAAGGCGTCGATCGAGCCGGGGATCGTCACGGAATGCGCGCTGCCGTCGGGAATGGTAGCTTTACCTTCGGCGCGCAACAGCGCCGCATCGGCCCCGGCGGGCGCGCGGCCCGAGCCGTTGAAGCCCAACACCGTGTCCTGCCCCGCCGGCTTGACGAGCACGAAACAATCGCCGGCCAGCCCGCACATATGTGGCTCGCAAAGGCTCATCAGCACCGCGCCGCAGATCGCCGCGTCCATCGCGCTGCCGCCGTCCTTGAGGCAGGCCAAGGCCTCGGCCGCGGCCAGCGGGTGCGAGGTGGCGACCATGCCGTTGCCGGCGAATACTGGGGAACGTCCGGGGAAATGGAAATCGCGCATCAGGGCCTCCGTGTTTGAGCGGAGGCTAACGCCCTCGGGCGCAGAAGAAAATCGCGATTTGGGGAAGAAGGGACCTCGGCACCGCGCACTGGGTGGGGGCTGTTAATACGCGGTACCGAGGTGAAGCTATATGCAGCTACCCTTACTGTATCGCTGTTCAATCGGGCGGGGGTGGGATGGTATTGCGGCGGAACTGGGGCAATTCGGCCGAGACATCTGCATTTGATTGAAACTGTGCGCGAAGTCACACAACTTCGAAGTGCAGGGTCAGCCGATTGCAGCCGCCACGCCGTTCATACTGCAGGCGGGAGGTCATCTGCCGGATCAGGTGCCAGCCGAACCCGCCCTCGGGCAGATCGTCGACTGGCCCGTCGAGCAGGGATTCGCGGCCCTCTGGCAGGGTCTTTCCGGGATAGGGCAGGCCCTGGTCGATGACAGTGCAGATCAATTCGGAGGGGGTCAGCGCCAGTTCGAGCCAGAACGGCCCGCCGTCGCGGAAGGCATAGCCATGTTCGACGACATTGTTGAGCACTTCGGCCAACGCAAGCTCGATCGCGCCGCGGGTCTCTGGCGGCTGGCCCCAGGTGGCCAGCACTTCCATCGCCTCGGCGAGCAAGCTGCGGACGGCGAATCCGCTGCTGCGGGCCTTGAGGGAAATTCGGAGGTCGGCGGTTCGGGTCATGGCAACCGTTTCCAAGGGGCCGGGCTCCTCTGGGGGGTCAGCTGGCCTGCGCCATCAGCGCGGCATCGAGGGTCGGAAAGAGCGCAAAGACCGTGTCCATCCGCGTCAGCCGGAAGACGCTTTCGACCGTGGTGGTCAGCCCGGCGAGGTCGAGCTTGCGCCCCGGTCCCAGCTGTTTCATCGCCGCGACGATGGCGCCGAGCCCGCTGGAATCGATGAAATCCACCTGGCTGAGATCGAGGATCACCCGGCGCGCCGGGCCCTCGGTCTCGGCCCGCATCCCGTCCTTGAACTGGATCGCCACAGCGGCGTCGATGCGTTGGGCGTTGATCGTGACGATCTGCAATTCGCCCTGAGTCCTGCTGCTCATGTCCATGACGTGGTCACCTTGCGTTACGAATTCGCCCCTACGCTAGACGGCAATCCTTACTAAACTGTATGCAGGGGGCAGAATTTGGGAGACAGCTATGACCGATGTGATGATCCTGGGCGCGGCCCGCACGCCGATGGGCGGATTTCAGGGCGAGTTCGAAGGTGTCGAGGCCAGTACCCTGGGCGGGGTGGCAATTGCCGCCGCACACCGCGAGGCCGGCAAACCGGCGATCGACGAGGTGCTGATGGGCTGCGTCCTGCCGGCCGGGCAGGGCCAGGCACCGGCGCGGCAGGCGGGCTTTGCCGGTGGCTTGGGCGAAGAGGTGCCGGCCACCACGATCAACAAGATGTGCGGTTCCGGCATGAAGGCCGCGATGATGGCCTGGGACCGGATCGCCTTGGGACAGGCCGGGGCCATTGTCGCCGGCGGCATGGAGAGCATGACCGAGGCGCCCTACCTTCTGCCCAAGATGCGCGGCGGCGCGCGGATCGGCCATGGCCAGGTGGTCGATCACATGTTCCTCGACGGGCTCGAGGATGCCTATGACAAGGGCCGCCTGATGGGCACCTTTGCCGAGGATTGCGCTGCGCACTACCAGTTCACCCGCGAAGCGCAGGACCATTACGCCATCGCCTCGCTCGACAATGCGCTCGAGGCCGAGCGCAACGGCGCCTTTGCCGACGAGATCGCGCCGGTCAAGCTGCACCGCCGCCATGGCGAAGAGCTGATCACCTGCGACGAGCAGCCCGGCAAGGCCCGTCCCGAGAAGATCCCGATGCTGAAACCCGCCTTCCGCAAGGACGGCACGGTGACCGCAGCCAATGCCTCGTCGATCTCCGACGGCGCGGCGGCGCTGGTGCTGGGCACCCGCGCAATGGCCGAGGCACAGGGCGTCGCGCCCCGCGCGCGCATCCTCGGCCACGCCAGCCACGCACAGGCGCCCGGCTGGTTCACCACCGCGCCGGTGCCGGCGGCACAGAAGCTGCTCGAGCGGATCGGCTGGAAGGTGTCCGACGTCGACCTCTGGGAGGTCAACGAAGCCTTTGCGGTGGTGCCCATGGCCTTCATGCAGGAAATGGGCCTGCCGCGCGACATCGTCAACGTCAACGGCGGCGCCTGCGCGCTGGGCCACCCGATCGGCGCCTCCGGCGCGCGGATCATGGTGACCCTGCTCAACGCGCTGGAAAAGCGCGGGTTGAAGCGCGGCGTGGCTGCAATCTGCATCGGCGGCGGTGAAGGCACGGCGATCGCCATCGAACTGGCCTGAGCCGGGCCAGACACCCCGGTTGACCCTGCAGGGTGCGCAGAGCCCGCGCCCCTTGCCCCCGGTTCGGTCGACAGCGGCGCTTCTCAGCCTACCTCCTATGGAAGCGGTCCCATCCCGGGGCCGCGCCCTAGCAGAGGAGGCGAGATGGCCCGAGCGACCCTGTACCCCGAGATACGTCCGGGCCTTGTGAGCGCGCTCAGCCTGTACGCCTGCCTCGGCTGCGCGATCTTCGCGATCAGCATCCTGATTGCCGACTTCGTCGTGCCCGATCACGACTGGATCGCCGACACCATCAGCGACCTCGGCGCCGGGAAGTACGAATTCATCGTCGATATCGGCATCTATGCCTTTGCCGCTGCGCTGATTGCCACAGCGCTGTTGGCAGCGCATCTGCATCTGGGTGACCGCAGCTGGAGCTTTGGCCTCGCCGGGTTCGCCCTGCTGGGGTTGATCGTCTTTCTGGTGGGCGCGCGCAATGAATATGGCGACGCCGATCAGGACGGCGTGGTGATCCACATCTACCTGGTCTACGCGCTGGGCGTGCTGCAATTCCTGGTGCCGCTGGCCATGGCCAAGGGCGCGGCCGCGCACAGCCTGGTGCATGGCCGCATTCTGCTGGGCCTGGCGCTGCTCTGGCTGGTCTCGGCGCCGGTGTTCTTCTTTCTGCCGACCGATGTCGACGGGCTCTACGAGCGCTACCTCGGGCTGATCGCCATGGCGACGGTGGTGACCCTGGCGCATCTGTTCCGCAAGCTCTGCCGCTGAGCGGGCAGGGCAGTTTCCGCATTAAAGAAGGGTGAAATCATGTTTGCCGAAGACGCCGCCTTGGATGTCCTGCTGCGCGCGCTGCTGTTGTCGGCGCTGGCGATGGCCTGGGTAATCTTTGTCGTGCGGATCATCGGGCTGCGGACCTTCTCCAAGATGACCGCCTTCGACTTTGTCGCCACTGTCGCCGTGGGGTCACTGCTGGCCGGGGCCTCGCAGGCGACGGCCTGGGGCGAGTTCTTCCAGCCGGCTTTGTCGATCTCGGCACTGCTCGGGGTGCAGTACCTGATCGCAAAGGCGCGCAAGGCCTCTGACATGATCGAGCAGACGGTGCAGAACACGCCCGTCCTGCTGATGCGCGACGGTGTGATCCTCGACGATGCGCTCAAGGCGACGCGGGTGTCCGAAGGCGACCTGATCGCCAAGCTGCGCGAGGCCAATGTGCTGGATTTGGCGCATGTGCGCGCGGTGGTGCTGGAGACCACCGGCGACATCTCGGTGCTGCATGGCGAGAGCCTGTCGTCGCGGCTGCTGGACGGCGTGCGGCGGGTCGATTGACCGCTGTAGTCCGGCGCCCGTTGCGCCGCTGGCCAACCCCGGCTAAACCCGCGCCCCATGAGCGAGACAAAACATCCATCGGGCGCGCCCTGGCGCAATTTCTACGGTCGGTTCAAGGGCAAGGGCCTGCGCAAGTCGCAGGAACGCTATCTTGACGAGGATCTGGCGGCGCTGTCGCCGGGCCCGGTGGGCTGGGAAGAGAACCCCGAGCGCAAGCCGCTGGACGTGGAGGCGCTGTTCGGCGGGCGCGATCTCTGGCTGGAGATCGGCTTTGGCGGCGGCGAACACCTGGTGCACCAGGCGAAGTCCAACCCGCAGGTCGGCATCATCGGCGCCGAGCCCTACATCAACGGTGTCGCCATGCTGCTGGGTAAGGTGCGCGAGGCCGGTGTCGACAACCTGCGGATCCACCCCGGCGATGCGCGCGATCTGTTCGACGTGCTGCCGGAGGGGTCGGTGTCGAAGGCCTTTCTGCTCTATCCCGATCCCTGGCCGAAAAAGCGCCACCACCGCCGGCGCTTCGTGACGCCCGAGCATCTGGAGCCTCTGTCGGCGCTTTTGAAGCCGGGGGCCGAGTTCCGGGTGGCGACGGATATTCCGGATTACGTGCGCCAGACACTTGAGCAGGTGCCGCGGCACGGGTTCGACTGGCTGGCAGAGCGCCCTGCAGATTGGCGCGAGCCCTGGGATGACTGGATTTCCACGCGCTACGAACAAAAGGCGCTGCGAGAGGGTCGGGTGCCGCACTACCTGACGTTCCGGAAACGGTGAGCAGTTGAGAGTATGCCCTCGGTGATCCTGGCGTGGCCCGGAACAAGGGCGTCAGCCCGCCGGGCCAGCGGCTGCCCGCCCCACCGGGCTGCCGCTTTGGCTTACACAAGCGCGCCGATCCGAGGTTGTCCTGAATGGGCCGAGATAAACTGCGGCCTAACGACTGATGGAGCGGCATCCCGCGGGCAGCCGACGGCCCGGCGCACGGTGCACGTGGCTATAAACACTCCAATAACCGTCGGTGATCGTGGTGTGGCCCGGAACAAGGGCGCAAGCCTGCCAGGCCAGCGGCTGCCCGGCCTGTCGCACCAAAGGTGCGCCGCTTTCATGGTACGCCTTTGGGGTGACGGGCTGCCGCTTTGGCTGACACAAGTACTTTGCTCGAAGGTCTTCCTGACTCGGCCAAGATAACCCGCTTCCCAACGACCGATGCCGCGGCATCCCGTGGCCAACCGCCGGTCCGGCGCACGGTGCACATGGCCCGAGACAACGCTTTTTCCCCAGCACCCCCGCCACGGGATGGACCCCCTGAAAGCTGCTTGCTATGAGGGCTGCGAGCGATAACGAAGGAACCCGCCCATGTCCGGCCACGGCACGCCAATCCCGATGATTTCCACCCCTTGCGGGCCGCTTTCGGGCACGGCCGAGGTGCCCGGCGACAAGTCGATCTCGCACCGGTCGCTGATCCTGGGCGCCATGGCGGTGGGCGAGACCGTGGTCACCGGCCTGCTCGAAGGCGAGGACGTGCTCGATACCGCCAAGGCGATGCGCGCCTTCGGAGCCGAGATCACCCGCGACGACGATGGCACCTGGCATGTGCACGGCGTGGGCGTCGGCGGCTTTGCCGAGCCCGACCAGGTGATCGACTGCGGCAACTCCGGCACCGGCGTGCGGCTGATCATGGGGGCAGCGGCGACCACACCCATCGCGGTGACCTACACCGGCGACGCCAGCCTCAACAAGCGCCCGATGGCGCGGGTCACCGATCCGCTGGCGCTCTTCGGCACACAGGCGGTCGGACGCTCCGGTGGGCGGCTGCCGATGACGCTGGTGGGCGCCGAGAACCCGGTGCCGGTGCGCTACGTGGTGCCGGTGCCCTCGGCCCAGGTGAAATCGGCGGTGCTGCTGGCAGGCCTCAATGTGCCGGGCCAGACCGTGGTGATCGAGCAGGAGGCCACCCGCGACCATACCGAGCGGATGCTGGCGGGTTTCGGTGCCGAGATCACCACCGAGGTGACCGACGAAGGCCACGTCATCACCCTGACCGGCCAGCCCGAGTTGCAGCCGCAGGTCATCGCGGTGCCGCGCGATCCCTCCTCGGCGGCCTTTCCGGTCTGCGCGGCGCTGGTCACACCGGGCTCTGACGTGCTGGTGCCGGGCATCGGGCTCAACCCGACGCGCGCCGGGCTCTTCACCACGCTGCGCGAAATGGGCGCCGACCTCGATTACGAGAACCTGCGCGAAGAAGGCGGCGAGCCGGTGGCCGATCTGCGCGCCAAATACTCGCCCGACATGAAGGGCATCGACGTGCCGCCGGAACGTGCCGCCAGCATGATCGACGAATACCCGGTGCTCTCGGTGGTGGCGGCCAATGCCACCGGCGTCACCCGGATGACCGGCGTCAAGGAACTGCGGGTCAAGGAAAGCGACCGGATCGAGGCCATGGCCACCGGTCTGCGCGCCTGCGGTGTCACGGTCGAGGACGGTCCGGACTGGTGGACCGTCACCGGCGAAGGCCCGGGCACGGTTAAGGGCGGGGCGACCTGCGCCAGCCATCTCGACCACCGGATTGCCATGTCCTTCATGGTGCTCGGCATGTCGACGAAAGAGCCGGTGCGGGTGGACGACGGCACGCCGATCGCCACCTCCTTTCCGATCTTCGAGCCGCTGATGGCGCAGCTGGGCGCCGACATCCGCCGCGAGGCGTGACGCCCGGGCCGTGGGCTGTGGTGAGACAACCGGTTTCACATCGGCGAGGCACTGGTTAACCTGAGCGCAACAGCCGCTGGCGCGGCGCGAGCAAAGAACGGAACATACATGGCATTCACCATTGCAGTCGACGGGCCTGCGGCCTCTGGCAAGGGCACCATCTCCAAGGCGCTGGCGCGCGAACTGGGCTATGCGCATCTCGACACCGGCCTGCTCTATCGCGCGGTCGGGCGGCAGGTGCTTGATGGCGCCGAACCGCTGGCTGCTGCCAAGGCCCTGACCGCCGAGGCGCTGGACAACCCCGACCTGCGCACCCCGGAAGTGGCGCAGGCGGCGTCCAAGGTGGCGGTGCTGGCCGAGGTCCGCGCCGCGCTGGTTGATTTCCAGCGCGCCTTTGCCCGCCGTGACGGCGGCGCGGTGCTGGACGGGCGCGACATCGGCACGGTGATCTGCCCCGAGGCCGAGGCCAAGCTCTACGTCATTGCCAGCGCCGAGGTGCGCGCCGAACGCCGCTTCAAGGAACTGAGCGAAAAGGGGCTGGAGACCAGCTTCGAGACCGTGCTGGCCGATGTGCGCGCCCGCGACGAGCGGGACATGGGCCGCGCCGAAGCGCCGCTGAAGCCGGCCGAGGACGCGGTGCACATCGACACCACTACGCTCAGCATCGAAGAGGCCGTCGCCGCGGCGCTGGACGCGGTGCGGGCGCGGCAACAGGGCGCGTGACCATGGCGACACGGCAGATCGCGGGACAACAGGTCTCGGCCATGGGCATCGGCGCTATGTCCTTTGCCGAATTCTACGGGCCGACGACGGAAGAAAACTCCTGGGCGATCCTCGATGCGGCGCTGGAGCTGGGGATCTCCCATATCGACACCTCCAACGTCTACGGCATGGGCCGTTCCGAGAACGCCATCGGCGCCTATCTCAAGCGCAACCCGGCGGCGCGCGACATCTTTCACATCGCCACCAAGGCGGCGATCTCGCGCGACGCCGAGGGCCACCGCTGTTTCGACAATTCCCGCGAGCATCTGGAGAGCGAACTGGACCAGAGCCTCGCCCGCATGGGGCTCGAGGCGGTCGATCTGTTCTACGTGCACCGGCGCGAAGGGACCCGGCCGATCGAAGAGGTGACCGAAACGCTGGTGGCGCTGCAGGCCAAGGGCAAGATCAAGGCCTTCGGCTTTTCCGAGATCGCGCCGTCCTCGCTGCGGCGTGCGGCGGCGGTGGCGCCGGTCGCTGCGGTACAGTCGGAATACTCGCTCTCTACCCGCATGCCGGAGCTGGGCCTCGTTCAGGAATGCGCGCGCCAAGGTGCGGCGCTGGTGGCCTTTTCGCCGCTGGGCCGGTCCCTGCTGACCGACGCGCCGATCGGCGCGGCCGAGCGGAAAACCCTGGGCTTCATGAAGACCAACCCGCGCTTCACCTCGCCCAACTACGAGGCCAATATCGCCGCGACCGACCGGTTCCGCGCGCTGGCGGCCGAGATGGGCGAACCGGCGGCGGCGCTGGCCATCGCCTGGCTGCTGGCGCAGGGCGATCACGTCATTCCGATCCCCGGCACCCGGTCGGTGGCGCATTTCCGCGAAAGCGTGCGCGGCACCGAACTCGGCCTGAGCGCCGAGGACCTTGCCCGCATCGAGACGGTGCTGCCGGTGGGCTGGGCCCATGGCGACCGCTACAGCGTCGATCAGTCCGTCGGACCCGAGCGGTATTGCTGAGGTGACCGCTGATTTCGCCTCACTCCGCCTGCCATCGCACATGCGGCGCAGCTCGGTGCTGGCGGAGAAGTACCAGCCCGAAGGCTATCTCGACGCGCTCGACCGTGAGACGCTCTGGTATGACGCGATCTGGTCGAAGGGGCGGCTCTATCTCGTCTGCCCGCCGCTCAACAACTTTCGTCAGGCGTTCCGCAAGGCGGTGTTTCGTGGCGACGACACTCCGCTGAGGTTCCGCCGGCTGCGCCGCTATGCGCGTCACGAGGTGGCCGAGCTCGATGCGCCCGACTGCCCGTCGCAGCTCTCGGTGATGCTGCAGGGCTGGACCGGCACCAGCGGGGTGAGCCGGGCGGCGCCTGAGCACTTTGCCGGGCTGAACACCGCTTTCGTGATGTCCAGGAACAACCCGATCGACTGGCTGGTGACCCATGCGCGCTATCACCGCGATGCCCATGGGCTTGAGGCGCTGATCGTGATGGACAATGGCTCGACCGATTATGCGCTGGACGATCTGCGCGCGGCGCTGGGCGCGCTGGGGCTCAAGCGGCTCGAGGTGCTGGAGGTGCCGTTCAAATACGGGCCGGTGGGCAAGAAGCCCTATCGCCGGACCGAGAAATTCATGCAGACCGCGCTCTTCAACGTGCTGCGGCTGCGGTTTCTGGGGCAGGCGCGGGCGGTGCTGAACTGCGACGTCGACGAGCTGATCGTGACCCGGGGCAACAGTGTCTTCGACGCCGCCTGCGCCTCGCGGCTGGGCTTCGTGCAGGTGGCGGGGCACTGGGTCTATCCGGCGCCGGGGGCCGAGGGGCCGTTCACCCATGCCGATCACAGCCATACCGCAAGCCCGCCGAAACCCTGCCCGCCGAAATGGTGTCTTGTGCCCGGCGGCCGGCTGGGCGGGTTCAGCTGGGACGTGCACGGGCTGGAACGGCTGCCCTTCCTGCGCCGGCGCACCCATGGCGATCTGTCTTTCCTGCATTGTCGCAGCCTGACCACCGGCTGGAAGAGCCTGAAGCGCGACGAGGTGCCCGAGGATACCGTGCCGGACCCCGAGGCGGCGATTGCCGCCGCGGTGCTCCTGGAGGGGCAGGGCGGGTCAGGGTGACACCGGACTGACTCTGGGGAAGGGCCTTGAATATCACCCGGGACAGGTGTAAGGACGCCCCGTCGACAAGGCGATCAACGCCGCGAACGAGGATCGAGCAGGGTCGGGGATTTTACCGGCCCTCTTTCGTTTTGCGGATGACCTCGTGACCAAACCCAAGACCGGCGGAGACAACCGCCCGGCCAGTATAGTGACTTGAAAAAGGAACCAACCGCCACATGGCAAACACATCGATGGAGGAATTCGAAGCCCTCCTGAATGAAAGCTTCGAAATGGACACCCCCGAAGAGGGCTCTGTCGTCAAAGGCAAGGTCATCGCAATCGAAGCGGGCCAGGCCATCATCGACGTAGGCTACAAGATGGAAGGCCGCGTCGAGCTCAAAGAATTCGCGAACCCCGGCGAAGCGCCCGACATCTCGGTCGGCGACGAAGTCGAAGTCTTCCTCCGCGCGGCTGAAAACGCCCGTGGCGAAGCTGTCATCTCGCGCGAGATGGCCCGCCGCGAGGAAGCCTGGGACCGCCTCGAAAAAGCCTATGCCGACGACCAGCGCGTCGAAGGCGCGATCTTTGGCCGTGTCAAAGGTGGCTTCACCGTCGATCTCGGCGGCGCCGTGGCCTTCCTGCCCGGCTCGCAGGTTGACGTCCGCCCCGTGCGCGACGCCGGCCCGCTGATGGGTCTGAAGCAGCCGTTCCAGATCCTCAAGATGGACCGTCGCCGTGGCAACATCGTTGTCTCGCGTCGTGCGATCCTCGAAGAGAGCCGTGCCGAACAGCGTGCCGAAGTCATCGCCAACCTGGCCGAAGGCCAGGCGGTCGACGGCGTGGTCAAGAACATCACCGAATACGGCGCCTTCGTCGACCTCGGCGGTGTGGACGGCCTGCTGCACGTCACCGACATGGCATGGCGCCGCGTCAATCACCCCTCGGAGATCCTGTCGATCGGCGAGACCGTGAAGGTTCAGGTCATCAAGATCAACAAGGAAACCCACCGTATCTCCCTCGGCATGAAACAGCTGCAGGAAGACCCGTGGGATCTGGTGGCTGCCAAGTATCCGCTGGAATCGGTGCATCAGGGCCGCGTCACCAACATCACCGACTACGGTGCATTTGTTGAGCTGGAGCCTGGTGTCGAAGGTCTCGTTCACGTCTCGGAAATGTCCTGGACCAAGAAGAACGTGCACCCCGGCAAGATCGTTTCGACCTCGCAGGAAGTCGAAGTCATGGTGCTGGAAATCGACCAGGCGAAACGCCGTGTCTCGCTTGGCCTCAAGCAGACCATGCGCAACCCGTGGGAAGTCTTTGCCGAGACCCATCCCGAGGGCACCGTCGTCGAAGGCGAAGTCAAGAACATCACCGAATTCGGTCTGTTCGTTGGCCTGCCCGGCGAGATCGACGGCATGGTTCACCTCTCGGACCTGTCGTGGGACGAGCGTGGCGAAGACGCGATCCAGAACTACCGCAAGGGCGACATGGTCCAGGCCGTTGTCTCCGAGGTCGACATCGACAAGGAGCGTATCTCGCTCTCGATCAAGAACGTCGGCGGCGACAAGTTTGCCGATGCGATCGGAGGCGTGAAGCGCGGTTCCGTGATCACTGTCGAAGTGACGGCGATCGAAGACGGTGGCATCGAAGTGGAATACGAAGGCATGAAGTCCTTCATCCGCCGCTCCGACCTGTCGCGTGACCGTGCCGAACAGCGCCCCGAGCGCTTCTCGGTCGGCAACAAGGTCGACGTCCGCGTCACCAACGTCGACAGCAAGACCCGCCGTCTGGGCCTGTCGATCAAGGCACGCGAGATCGCCGAAGAGAAAGAGGCCGTGCAGCAGTATGGCTCCTCCGACTCCGGTGCATCGCTGGGCGACATCCTCGGCGCAGCCCTGAAGGGCGGCGACGAGTAAGCCTCGCGCTTGACGTGAACTTTGAAAGCCCCGGTGCGCTGCACCGGGGCTTTTTTCATGGCCAAGGCCGATCCGGCGCGCGGTCGCGGCTTGCAGGCGCTTTGGGCAAAAAATCACACCGAATCAAAGGACAGGCTTGACAGGCCCGCGACTCTCACCGCCGCCTGAAAGGGTGGCGGTTTTTGGGACTTCCCACGCTGCCGGACGAAAAAATCACGGATTTTCAGGGAGTTTGCCCCAAGCACAGGTTTGCGAAACAGGAAGTTCTCCGTATAGTCGGCGGAGTGAGACTTCTCGCGCGGACCAGTCCAGGGGGGATGGCGCAAATGATCAGATCGGAACTGATCCAGAAACTTGCGGATGAAAACCCGCACCTCTATCAACGCGATGTGGAGCGCATCGTGAACACCGTTTTCGAAGAGATCACCAGCGCCATGGCGCGCGGCGATCGGGTCGAGCTGCGGGGCTTCGGTGCCTTCTCGGTGAAAAAACGCGATGCGCGCACCGGACGGAACCCGCGGACAGGCGAGGCCGTTGAGGTGGAAGAAAAGCACGTGCCGTTCTTCAAGACCGGCAAGCTGCTGCGCGATCGTCTGAACGGAAAGTAAAGCGACACATGCGGTATATCAAATACGCCTTCCTGGCGATCGTGGCTCTGGCGCTGGTGGCCGTGGCCGTGGCCAATCGGGATATCGTCACCCTGACGCTGCTGCCTTCGGGGCTGGCGGCGCTGGCCGGCACCAACCAGTCGATCGACCTGCCGCTCTTTGTGGTGATCATCACCGGTGTCGCCGCAGGGCTGCTGATCGGTTTCATCTGGGAATGGCTGCGCGAGTTCAAGCAGCGTGCCGAGAGCGCCCGCAAGGACCGCGAGATCAAGGAGCTCAAGCGCCAGCTGCGTCGCCTGCGCGCCGAGAAGCACGAGGGCGAGGACGAGGTCCTGGCCATTCTCGACGAGGCGAGCTGATCGGTTTGGGATGACCGAGGTACGCACCAAGATATGTGGTCTGACTCGGCCACAGGACGTGGCTGCGGCCGCCGAGGCCGGGGCCAATTACCTCGGCTTCAACTTCTTCCCGAAATCGCCGCGCTATGTGGACATCCCCAATGCCGGACAGCTTGCGCTGGACGTGCCGCCGGGGATCGCCAAGGTGGTGCTGGTGGTGAACCCCGACAATGCCCTGCTTGATGCGATTACCGGCGGCATGCCGCTCGACATGATCCAGCTGCACGGCCAGGAGAGCCCCGAGCGTGTCACCGAGATCAAGGCGCGCTACGGCCTGCCGGTGATCAAGGTGCTGGGTGTCGCCGACGCAGACGACCTGCCGCCGATTGCCACCTACGGCCGCGTCGCCGACCAGCTGTTGATCGACGCCAAGCCGCCGAAGAACGCCGAACTGCCGGGCGGCAACGGCCTGACCTTTGACTGGCGGCTGATTGCCGGGCGACGCTGGCCGCTGCCCTGGATGCTGGCGGGTGGGCTGACGCCCGACAACGTGGCCGAGGCCATTGCCATGACCGGCGCCACCCAGGTCGACGTCGCCAGCGGCGTCGAGAGCGCGCCGGGCATCAAGGACGCCGGCAAGATGGCTGCCTTCATCAAGGCCGCAACTTCCGCGCAGACGGCGCCGCCCAAGTTGCGCTGATCCGCTGGTCAGGAATCCCTGACTGGATTTGACCACCCCCTCCGAGGCAAGATCACCACGAGGCAGGACGCCGTGAACGGAATTACCCGTTCGATCCGACGTCGCCTGCTGGTCTTTTTCGAGGTGATTGAATGAAACGTCTTTACGACAGAAACCGAACGGCCGAGCGCAGGGCGCGGCTGGCCGTCGAACGCAAGCTGCTCTTTGCCGAATATCCCGGTCTGCAGGCCACCCCCGGTGACATCCAGTGGCAGTCCGAGGCCTGGGTGAAGATGTGGGTCGACATGTCCTACTGCGTCTTTTCCGAGGACGGTGCGATGTATGCCCGACGCGGCATTACAGACGATGGCCAGATGATCTGGCAGATCCGACACCTGCAGCGGCCGCTGGCCTTCCATGCCCTGGGCCATGACCCCGAGCAGGCCTTCACGCGGGCCAGCACCGCCTGGGCGCGCTGCGATGCGCTGGCCGAGCGGCGGGGCGAGATCAAGGCGCTCTGCCGGGACCTGCTCCTGGGGCGCGAGCGCTTCGAGGTGACGGTCGAGGATGCGGCCGCCTCGCCTCTGTCCTCGGTCGAGGTGCGGTTCTTCATGCGGCGCATGGGGCTGTCGCGGCGGCGGCGGGTCTCTGGCAGGCTGGCCGCGCTGATGGCGCTGGTCGAGCCGCAGGTGGGCATCGTGATCCTGACGGCACACCGCCGTCAGGCGCGGCGGACTGCAGGGCTGGGCAAGGCAGCACTGGCGTAGTCGGGTCGGCGGCTGCGGAAGACTATCTTGGAACGAGCCGGGCCAGCGGCTGCCCGCGGGATGCCGCTCTGCCGGTGGTTCGGCAGCACTTTATCCAAGCCAAGTCCGAAGGGACCAGATCGGCGCGCTTGACCAAACAAAGCGGCTGCCCGGTGGGGCGGGCAGCCGCCGGCCCGGCGGCCTGCGGCCTTGTTTCCGGGCCGGGGCCACAGACCGGTCGGAGCCGTCACAGGTCCCGCGTCATCTCCAGCCCCACGGCCTGCTCGGAAAACCCGATGAAGCGATAGCTGTCCTCGGGCAGCGCTTCCTGCAGCGCCTTGTATTCGTGGTGGCGCCAGCCCGGATAGCCGTAGAGCTCGTCAAACAGCAGCACGCTGCCCTTCACCAGCCGCGAGCGTATCTCTCCCAGGACAAAGGCGGTCGGCGAATAGGTGTCCATGTCGAAATGCGCCAGCGCCACCGGCCTGTCGCCCTGCTGCGCCAGCCAGCCCGGTACGGTGTCCTGCACCCAGCCCTTGACCAGCGTCACGTTGCGGCGCACCTCTGGCAACACGCCGTCGAGGTTGTAGCGCCCGGCCTCGCCGCCGCGGGCGTGACCGGTCCAGTCCTCCTCCAACCCTTCGAAGCTGTCGAAGCCGGTGACATGGCCGCCCTCGGGCTCCAGCATCCGGGCAAAGAGATTGACGCCATGGCCGCGCCAGACGCCGAACTCGGCATACAGCCCCTCGGTGCCATGCGCCGCCAGCGCCTGCTTGACGCAGTATTTCCGGAGGCCCGCCTTGCGCGGAAACAGCATGGCGCCGGTCATCGCCTCGCGAAAGGTCTCGAAGCTGTCGCGCACCGCATCGTCCTGCAACAGGGTCAGCGGCGTCACGCGCTCGGGCTGGTCTTCGCTCATCCGGCCACCTTGAGGACGATCTTGCCGATATGCCCGCCGGCCTCCATCCGCGCATGGGCGGCGGCGGCATCGGCAAGGGCAAATTCGCTGTCCATCACCGGCGCGATCCGCCCGGCGTCCAGCAGCGGCCAGACCTCGCGGCGCAGCGCCTCGGCGATGCGCGCCTTGGCGAGGTCGGATTGCGGCCGCAGGGTTGAACCGGTGAAGGTCAGTCGCCGCATCATCAGCGGGGCAAAGTTCACCTCGGCCTTGGGGCCTTGCAGAAACGCGATCTGAACCAGCCGGCCGTCATCGGCGAGCGTCTTGAGGTTGCGCGCGATGTAGGAGCCGCCGACCATGCAGAGGATCAGGTCGGCGCCCCCCTCGGCCCGCAGCACCTCGACGAAATCCTCGTCACGATAGTTGATCGCCCGCTCGGCCCCCAGATCGGTGCAGGCCCGGCACTTCTCGGCCGAGCCGGCGGTGGCAAAGACCCGCGCGCCGAAATGCGCCGCCAGCTGGATCGCCGTGGTACCGATGCCGGACGACCCGCCGTGTACCAGGAAGCGCTCGCCGGCTTGCAAACCGCCGCGCTGGAAGACGTTGGACCAGACGGTGAAATAGGTCTCCGGCAGGCAGGCGGCCTCTTTCATACCCATGCCCTCGGGGACAGGCAGGCAATGGGCGGCGGGGGTCGCCACGTATTCGGCATAGCCGCCGCCCGGCAGCAGGGCACAGACCTTGTCGCCAATGGCCCAGTCGCTGACGTTGGGCCCCAGCGCCACGATCTCACCAGAGGCCTCGAGCCCCGGCAGGTCGCTGGCGGTGGGCGGCGGTGCGTAGGAGCCCGCGCGCTGCAGGGCATCGGGGCGGTTCACCCCGGCCCAGGCCACGCGGATCACCACCTCGCCGGGGCGCGGCTCCGGCACCGGGCGCTCGGTGAGTTTCAGCACATCCGGCCCGCCGGGGGCGGTGATCTCGACCGCCTGCATCGTCTTGGTCATTCTTCGTCCCCTATTTGTCGCTATCTTGTGGCTGCCAGCGCCCGGGAAAGCCCGTCGTTGGCCGCGGCGGCTTGAGCCGCGACAGCAGCAGGTTCGGCCCGGCCATCAGTTTCGACAGCACCGGGTTGTCGCGCGCCTGTGCTTTCGCCTTCTCGATCTGCATCACGTTGTCGATCCGCCGGTCGAGGAATTCCCAGGTGGCCTGGTGGTCGGGGCTGTCGTCGCCCAGCCAGTAGAGCACCGTCGCACTGTAGACCGCGCCGAGCGTGCCGCGCTTGGTGTACCAGTTGACGTCGTCCGAGGTGTCACCCAGCGCCGTCCAGATGGCATCGACCGTGCCCCAGACCGCCTTGGCACCGTCGGGCGCGTAAGTGGGCAGGGCAAAGAGCGTCATGCCGCGGCGCACTAGCTCCTTGTCCTCGACCAGCTCCAGCCGGGCGCGGACGGCAAAGGCGATCCGGTCACGAAAACGCATGGCAGAGAGGTCGGCCTCGTTCAGCCGGGCGACCATCGCGGCGTCGCCCTTGCGGTGATAGGCCAGCGCCAGATCGACCGCGCCGCGCGGATAAAGCGCCCGTGCCACGGTGTCGTTGACGTCGCTCTCGGAAATGGCGGCGCGGAACGAAGCTTCGCTCCAGCCGTCAAAAGGCACATGCGAGATCATCGCGTTGAGCAGCCTGTCTTCTATCGGGGTTTGCGTCATCTGGCGTCTCCTGTCGGGCCGAGGTTACAGCGCGCAGCGGCGCCATGAAACCCGCATCGCGCATCCATCGGTCAAGGAATTCGACGCTGGTCGCAGGGCCTGTTTGCGGGTCTCACCGCCTAAACCCGTGGCCTGCGCGCATGTTCCGGCGGCGGGGGGATGGGACAGGATGTCCCGGCGGGGCAGGGTGCCCGGGGACTGGACAAGTGAGGGGCGCTTTGCTATATGGCCACTTCCTGCAATTTCCTTGCAACTCAAACTTAGAAAGGTGGTGAAAACCACATGCAGGTTAGTGTTCGCGACAACAATGTCGATCAGGCGCTTCGTGCCCTGAAGAAAAAGCTGCAGCGTGAAGGCGTATTCCGCGAAATGAAGCTCAAGCAACATTTCGAGAAGCCGTCCGAGAAAAAAGCGCGCGAGAAAGCTGAAGCGATCCGCCGTGCCCGGAAACTGGCGCGCAAGAAAGCCCAGCGCGAAGGACTGCTCTGAGCAGACCCAGCTTTGGACACAAGAAGATACGACCCCCGAGCCCCGGCTTCGGGGGTTTTTCTTTGTCCGGCAGTCAGTTACGAAAAAAGACCGGCCGCAGGGCGACCGGTCCTTTCAAGGGCAGCCGGACCCGGAGGGTCCGGCCTAGGGGCAGAGGCTTACTCGAAGTAGGCCTGAACCGCCTGACGTTTGTCGCCTTCGCTGTCGTCGCCGGCGATCAGGTCGAGGATCTGGGCGATCTGCTCGTCACCGATCCGCGCCAGATCACCCAAGGCGATGTCAGGAGCGTATTGCTTGATCTTGGCAAGGTTGGTCTCGTTGACGAAGTCGCTGGTGGCATTGGCATGCATCACCATGGAATCGTCACCTTCGAACAGGGCGCGCACGGTTGCGGCCTTGTCGGCACCGTTGTCACCTTCGGCGATCGCGTTCAGGATGCTGGCGATCTGGTCGTTTTCCATCCGCGCAAGGTCGGCCAGCGTGGCTTCGGGCACGAATTCCTGGATCTTCAGCAGGTTGGTTTCATTGGCGAACTCGGTGGTGGTTGCCATGTCGGCGTCCATCTTGCTCGCGTCCATGAACAGGGCGCGCACGGTGTTGGCCTTGCCGTCGGCATCTTCGCCCGAGCTGATTGCGTTCAGGATCACGCGAATGTCGGTGTCGGACATGGCTTCGAGGTCAACCATGGTGGCTTCGGGTACGTAGGCCTGAATTTGCACGAGGTTCTGCTCGGTCGCCTCGATGGTCGCGGCGGAGACGCCGGTAGCGAGGGTCATGGCAAGGGCGCTAGCGTAAAAAATGCGTTTCATGTTTCGTCCTTTCGGTAAACGGCCCCGAGTGAGGGGCGTTACTTGGTTACTCGTTTGGCAGCCAGTGATAGCCACCAGCACCGAGAGAACCGCGCCGAGGCCGGTCTGTTCCCGCCAGCGAACCGCTTTCCTTGATAAACAAAACGTTAGTGGTGATTGGGGTGCAGGGCGCTAAGCGTACAGTTTTCCCAGGTTTTCATGACCGGGGTGATCTCGCGCTGGCGCGAGGTGGGCGCATTCGTCGGCGTCGGACCGCCAATGAGAGCCACGAAAATAATTATGTCTGAAAACAGAAAACCGGCCCGAAGGCCGGTCTTGAGGGCTGCCCTGCCGGGGGGGAGTGTCCGGCAGGGCGGCAGGCGTGGGCAAGGCTCAGCCTGCGGTGTTGGTCAGGGCGCGAACCTGTGCGGTCACTTCAGCGCGCGACTCGCCGGAGTTGATGGCGTTCAGGGCCAGCAGGATTTCGGTGTCGGAGAGCGACGACAGGTCGGCTTCCGGCGCGTACTGGTGGATCGCCTGGGCGTTCACGGCGTTGACGGTGGCAGCCGAAGCGGTGGTTGCAACGCCGGCGAGAACGAGAGCGGTAAGAGCGAGAACGTTTTTCATGGTGTATGTCCTTTGATCTGAGGTGCCCCGCGGGGCGGTTTATCTGGTGTCGGTGATTGCCTCCGACACCGAGACATCTGGGCCATCCGGCGGCCGATCTCAAATCACGCAATGGCTCACGCAGGCTCACGGATATGTGCCGTTGAAAGCTGCGACGGAATCTACAAGCAGATGAAAACAAGAGAATTTATGGGGTTTCTTGCGATATGAAGTAGCCACTCCGCCCAGGTTCTGGCCCGAAATCAGGCGCTCTGTGGTCGATAAACACGGTATGTGCATTGGTGCACAGGCGAAACTGAAACACAATCTCACGGCGCGGTGACGCGCAGCGACGGAAGGTGAGCGCTGCGGCGTATCATCAAGTCATGCCTCCCGCTGCCGGACTGGATTTCAGCCAGCGAGGTGCGACTCACCGGGAGAGAGATTCGTGGGGGTCGCACACCCCGGTGTTGCAGTCGGCACGCGAACCAGCCGTTCAAAAGGCCCCGAAACCAGAAAACCGGCCGCAAGGGCCGGTTCTGGGGGGCGGGTCTGCCGGAGGGAGGGTCCGGCAGACGATCGCTGACGTGCGCTCAGCGCACGTGGGTCGTCAGGGCGCGCACCAGGTCGCGGGTCTCGCCGTTGCTCTCGCCGCTGCTGATCACGTTCAGGATCACCAGGATCTCGCGGTCGGTCAGCCGCGACACGTCTGCGGCGGGAGCAAAGCTGTGGATCGTCCGCGCGTTCATATCGGTGTCGAGCGTCATGGCCGAGGTGGCGGTGGCTGCCCCTGCAAGCAGCAGCGCGGTGAGGGTGATGACATTTCTCATGGGTCTGTCCTTTCGGGTGAAGCGTGCCGGTTGCGGCATCGCGGGTCTGTCGGTGGTCGCCTCCGACCTTTCGAAGATGAACCTGCCGGGCCCGCCGCTCAAATCACTTGCCGGATCACGCCACATCACCGCGAATTGGGCTGGACCGTGAACGCGACTCTCTGCCGGCCCCTGTCGTGGGGCAAAGCCCCGCAAATCCGCCGACACAGATGTCCCGCCAGCGCGACGGTGCGTGAGGCGGGGCGCGGAAACACGCGCATTGCAGGCAGAACAATCCATCGTGTGCAGAACTGCATAGACCGGCTTGAAACAGGATATCACGGCGCGGTGACGCGCAGGCCACGGCGGCGCGCGCGCAGGTGATCCCCCCGTCACCGCGCGTGAGCAGAAAGGTTTGAAAATCGGGGTTGATTTCGATTGGGCGCGGTAGTATCCGGGCATCCGGCCTTAGGGGTATAGCTCAGCTGGTAGAGCGACGGTCTCCAAAACCGTAGGTCGCGGGTTCGAACCCTGCTGCCCCTGCCATTCCTTCCTGTCAGCGGAATTCCGGACGTTTCAGACTGCGCCTCGGCGTCGGCTTGAACTCCGCTCCCGCGGCCACTACGCTGAATTTCTGTGCAGCGCGAAGGAATTGGCAGGTCATTGCCCTGACAATGAGCAGCCCCGCCGCGCCGGAATTGACTCCCATCGCGTGACGGGCGTCAATTCGTCAAACAGGCTGACCGCCGGACGAAACCAAGAGGAGCCCCCAGCATGGCCTCCCCCTCCGCCACGTTTTCCACCCGACTGACCAAGCTGGTGAAGGAGATCTATCCCGATCTCGACGCCGATATTGTCGCCAGCCAGATCGTCGAGGCCTTCTGGCCCGACGAGGCCCATCGCCGCAAGCGCGGGCGCGCGCCGTCGAACAAGCTCTGGTCGGAGCATGACGCGGTGCTGATCACCTATGGCAACTCCATCGTCGACGGCCAGCACAAGCCGCTGGACCTGCTGCATGACTTCCTGCTGCGCAAGATGAAGGGCGTGGTCAACGGCGTGCATATCCTGCCGTTCTTTCCCTATACCTCCGACGATGGCTTTGCCGTCACTGACTATCGCGCGGTCAACCCCGAGCTGGGCGGCTGGGCCGACATCCGGCGGATCGCCGACGAATTTCACCTGATGTCCGACCTGGTGCTCAACCATGTCTCGTCGCAGGGACCCTGGTTCAACGCCTACCGGCAGGGGCAGGCGCCCTACGATCGCTACTTCTTCGAGGCCAGCCCCGAGGATGACCTGAACGAGGTGGTCCGCCCCCGCACAACGCCGCTGTTGCAGGAGATCGAGACACCGAACGGGGTGCGCCATGTCTGGTGCACCTTCAGCCACGACCAGGTCGACCTCGATTTCCGCAACCCCGAGGTGCTGGTCGAGATGCTGCGGATCATCCGGCTGCATATCGACAACGGCGTGCGGATCCTGCGGCTCGATGCGGTGGCGTTCCTGTGGAAGGAGATCGGCACCTCCTGCATCCACCTGCGCCAGACCCACGCGGTGGTGCAGCTGATGCGGCTGCTCTGCGACTTCGCCACCGAGACGGTTGTGCTGCTGACCGAGACCAACGTGCCCAGGACCGAGAACCTGAGCTATTTCGGCAATCGCAACGAAGCGCATGTGGTCTACAACTTCCCGCTGCCGCCGCTGATCCTGCATGCCATGCAATCGGGCAGCGCGCGCTACCTGCATCGCTGGCAATCGGCGATGCCACCGGCGCAGCTTGGGTGCGCCTACCTCAACTTCACCGCCAGCCATGACGGCATCGGTATGCGGCCGGCTGATGGCGTGCTGCCGGGGCAGGAAAAGGCGCGGATGATCGAGACGGTCGAGGCCGCCGGCGGGCTGGTCTCGATGCGCTCGCTGCCCGGCGGCGGTCAGGAGCCTTACGAGCTGAACTGTTCCTTCTTCGAGGCCATGCGGCGCACCTTCAAGGGCGAGGACGGTCACCACATCGACCGCTTCCTCTGTTCGCAGACCATCGTCATGTCGCTCGAAGGCATCCCGGCCTTCTACATCCACTCGATGCTGGCCACCCCCAATGATCACGAGGCGGTGGAGCGGCGCGGCATGAACCGGGCAATCAACCGCCACCGCTGGGACTACCCGACTTTGCTGGAGCGGCTCGATGACCCCGAGAGCAACCAGTCGGTGGTGCTGCGCCGGATGTCCGAGCGGCTCAAGTTGCGCGCCAGACAATCGGCCTTTCACCCCAATGCGACGCAGTTCACCCTGGCGCTCGACGAACGCATCTTCGGCATCTGGCGTCAGAGCCTCGACCGGGCGCAATCGATCTTTGCCCTGCACAATGTCAGCGACGAGGAGGTGCGGATCGCGCCCTCCTCGGTCAACCTGATCGAGGGCGAGACCTGGCTCGATCTGCTGACCGGCGAGGAGATCTCGGCCACGGCGGACGAGATCGCCTTTGCGCCCTACCAATGCCGCTGGATCACCAATCGCTGGTGATCCGCGCGGGCGTGTCAGCTGGCGTCGAACTCGGCCTCATCCTCTGACACCGCATTGCGCAGGTCGGCCAGGAAGGTCGGGTCGGCGGCATGGACGCGGTGCCAGGTGGGGATGAAGGGCGTCTCGTGCGGGTTGTCGAGAAAGACCTGCCCGGCCGAGATGATGTTTTCGGCGAAGAGCTCGATGCTCTTTTCCTCGCGGTGCCGGTCAAAGCTCAGCCCGTTCATCGCCGCGTCATTGGCATAGCTGTCCAGCAGGTCGAGCGCGGTGCGGTAATAGGTGGCCTTGAGCGTGCGGAACACGTTGGGCGTGAAGACCGTGCCATCGGCCGCCAGCTTGCGGAAGATCGCCTTGCAGATGTCGGTCGACATCCGCGACAGACCCTTGCTGGCATCCTCGGGCGAGAGGTCCTGGTGCTTGTGGTCATAGGCGTCCGAGATCTCGACCTGGCAGACCGATTTCGGCGACAGGTTGCGCCAGGCCTCCGACAGCGTGCCGATCTCCAGCCCCCAGTCTGACGGAATGCGCAGGTCCGGCAGGATCGGCGTGCGCATGGCGAACTCGCCCGACAACGGATAGCGGAAGCTCCGCAGGTAATCGATGTAGTCGCGGTCGCCGATCACCTTTTTCAATGCAATCAGGATCGGCGAGACCAGGAGCCGCGTGACCCGGCCATTGAGCTTGTCGCCACCGATCCGGGGGTAGAAGCCCTTGGACATCTGGTAGGGGAAGGACGGGTTGGCCACCGGATAGACCAGCCGCGCCAGCATCTCGCGTTCATAGGTCAGGATATCGCAATCGTGCAGCGCCAGCACCGCGCTGTCGGCGCAGGCGATGAGATAGCCGATCGAGGACCAGACGTTCTTGCCCTTGCCCTGTTCCTGCGGCGCCAGCCCGTGGGTCTCGAGCCTGGCGTTCAGCGCCTGCATTCGCGGGCTGTCGTTCCAGATCACCGTATGGGTCTGCGGCAGTCGGTCAAAGAAGGCGCGGGCGTGGCGGTATTCCGCCTCGTCGGCGCGGTCGAGGCCGACGATGATCCGGTGCAGGTAGGGCACTTTGGCCAGCTCTTCGAGGATGTTCGGCAGCGCCTCGCCTTCGAGCTCGGAATAGAGTGACGGCAGGATCAGCGAGATGCGCCGGGTCTGGGCATAGGTCGTCAGCTCGTACTCGAGATCGTCGAGCGCGCGGCTGCGCAGGTTGTGCAGGGTGGTGATATTGCCGTTCTGGTGGAAATCAGCCATCGGAAGGCGCCTCGTTGTTAAGGTTCAGCTCTTGCAGCAGGGCCAGGACGGCGGTGTTCCATCCCTCCGGCCCGGCCGCGCCGGCGCGCAGCACCCGGCCCGCGGCTTCGCCGGGCAGGCGGGGCAGGGGGCTGCTGTGCGGATTGGGGATGATGATGCCGCGGTCGGCTTTTTCCAGCATTTCGATGTCATTGGGCGCATCGCCAAGCGCCAGGGTGACCTGCGGCCGGTAGCGGGCGATCAGCGCTTCCATCTGGTCGGCCTTGGTGCGGCCGTGGGAAAAGGTCAGGAACCGCCCGCCGCGCCGCCCGTGCAGCCCGGCGTCGCGGGCGCTGGCGAGGAATTTCTCCAACCCCGCCGAAGTGCCGGTCCAGCGCCCGGGCTCGCTGAATTCCCGACGCCGCGCCAGCGCCGCCTGGGCCAGCGGCAGACCGGTGATCCTGGCGACCTCGGCATCGCTCATGTCGCCGAAACCGTCGAAGGCGCAGAACCCCTGCGGCAGCTTTCGGAGGGTCTCGCGGATGGCACGATAGGCGCTGTCGTCGAACCCCGCCTCGGCCCCGGCCTCGAGCAGGCCGGAGCCGTTTTCGACAATGGCAGGCCAGTCGGCAAGGCCCAGCTCGGCACGCAGGGGGGCCACCTCGGCGGCGGTCTTGCTGGTGGCCAGAACCACGCCGGCGCCAAGGTCTCTCAGGGCGGCCAGCGCGGGCAGGGCGGGGGCGAAGGAATAGCTCTCGTGATCCAGCAGGGTACCGTCCAGATCGGAGAAGACGAGGAGTGGCATGTCGCGAGTCATGCCCAAAGACTAGGCAGGCTGCCGGGCGGGGGCCACAGGTGGCAGGGTCAACTGACGCGCAAATAACACCCTTCGCCCAAAAAACGGGCAGTGGCTTGGGCGATGCCGCCGCGGCGGACCTTGAATTCTGCTGCCGTCCCGCGTAAATCGCCCTCTGACCCTTGCAAGGACAGACCAATGGCAATGACCAACCCCCTTCAGTTCATCCAGCAGGTGCGCGCCGAGATCGCCAAGGTCGTCTGGCCCACCCGCCGCGAAGTGCTGCTGACCACGGTGATGGTGTTCATCATGGCAACCCTCACGGCGATCTTCTTTGCCATCGTCGATCTGCTGATCCGCGGCGGTCTTCAGGCCGTGCTGAACATGTTCGGCTGAAGACCCACGGCCGGGGCCCGCGTCCGCGCCGTCTGGCGGGGGCTGGCAGGTCCGGGCCGGCGCAGACACGCCGCTTCGGCGGCACCCCCAGTCCATCAGATCGAGGAGGGGCCCGCATGGCCGATCTGAAAAGTTCCGCGACGCGCAATCTGGCGCATTACCGCGAGATCCATCGCACCGATCCGCGGTATGGCCGCTCGTCGCAGAAGCTGGTCGGCCTGATCGCCGATGCGGTGCGCGCGGGACAGGCCACGACGCCGGGCTGGGCCCCGAAGACGCTGCTCGATTTCGGCTGCGGCAAGTCGCAGGCGGCCGAGCGCGTGGCGCGCAAGCTGGGGCTGACGCATTACCTCTATGACCCGGCGATCCCCGGGCTCGAAGAGCTGCCGGTGGCGCAGGCCGACATCGTGATGAACACCGACGTGCTCGAACATCTCGACGAGACCGAAGTCGATCTGCTGATCGGCGACGTGCGCGGGCTGACCGATCACGCCTACTTCAACATTGCCACGTCGCCGGCCTCCAAGGTGCTCGACAGCGGCGAGAACGCCCATGCCACGGTGCAGCCGCCGGAATGGTGGCAGGCAAGGATCGCGGCGCATTTCCCCACGGTGGTTCGGCTGCCGGCGGCCACCAACCGGGTGAGCTTTGCCACCTGGCCGATCTCGGACACGCACATGCGCCGGGTGGTGGCCGGAGACCTCTGGCGCCGCAAGGAGCGGGTCAAGGCGATCCTCTGTCGTCTGGGTCTGGGCCAAGACCCCTTGAAATCGGGGCCTTTGGCCGGTAGATAGCCGATCATCCCAAATATCTGGCGCGTGGCGATTCGGTTCACGCGCCGATTTTTATTTCGGGGACTAATGCCGGACAGGTCGAGGCCAGGTCCAAGGCATTGAACAAAAACGCTTTCGGTCGGGCAGGCCGGGTCAACGCAAGGTGAGCGCCAGATGGCAAAACGGTGGTATTCGGTCAGCGTCCTCTCGAACTTCGAGAAGAAGATTGCCGAACAGATCAAGACAGCGGTGGAAGAACAGGGCCTCGAGGATCAGATCGAAGAGGTTCTGGTGCCCACCGAAGAGGTGATCGAGGTCCGCCGTGGCAAGAAGGTCTCGACCGAGCGCCGCTTCATGCCGGGCTACGTGCTGGTGCGGATGGAGATGTCGGACCAGGGCTATCACCTGATCAACTCGATCAACCGCGTCACCGGCTTTCTCGGGCCGCAGGGCCGTCCGATGCCGATGCGCGATGCCGAGGTCGAGGCGATCCTCGGCCGCGTCGCCGAGGGCGAGGAAACCCCGCGCACGCTGATCCACTTCGAAGTGGGCGAGAAGGTCAAGGTCTCCGACGGGCCGTTCGAGGATTTCGACGGCATGATCGAAGAGGTCGACGAAGACAACCAGCGGCTCAAGGTCTCGGTGTCGATATTCGGACGCGAAACGCCGGTGGAACTGGAATTCACTCAGGTCGCCAAGCAGGGCTGAGGGAGCGGTGGCTTGAAAACCCACCCTACGGGACACGGCAACGGTCCCGACAGACAGGTGGGTTGAAAACCCACCCTACGGGCAACGTGCCCGGACGACGCGGACCGCAAGGTCCGTTCATTCGTGGGGGGCAGAAGGCACGCGTGCCGGAGCCACACCACGCTAGCCAGGAGGCCGGAACGCGTTCCGGTCTTGCAGGGTGGATGCACATCCACCGATGACAAAGGAGAAGGCCCATGGCCAAGAAGCTCGTCGGCAGCATGAAGCTGCAGGTGCCCGCAGGGCAAGCCAACCCGTCGCCGCCCGTCGGCCCCGCGCTGGGTCAGCGCGGCATCAACATCATGGAATTTTGCAAGGCATTCAATGCCAAGACGCAGGACATGGAGCCCGGCGCGCCGTGCCCGACCGTGATCACCTACTATCAGGACAAGTCCTTCACCATGGACATCAAGACGCCGCCCGCGTCTTACTACCTGAAGAAGGCCGCCAAGCTGAAATCCGGCGCCAAGACCCCCTCGCGCGAAACCGTGGGTACGGTCACCGTCAAGCAGGTGCGTGAAATCGCCGAAGCAAAGATGAAGGATCTGAACGCCAACGATATCGAAGCGGCGATGAAGATCATTGTTGGCTCTGCCAACTCCATGGGCATCGAGGTGAAGTAAGATGGCGAAACTTGGAAAACGCACCCGCGCCGCCCGCGAAGCCTTTGCCGGCAAAGAGAACGTCACCGTCGAGGAAGCCGTTGAACTGATCAAGTCCAGCGCCAACGCGAAATTCGACGAAACCGTCGAGATCGCCGTGAACCTCGGCGTCGACCCGCGCCACGCCGACCAGATGGTCCGCGGCGTTGTCGGCCTGCCCAACGGCACCGGCAAGACCGTGCGCGTCGCCGTCTTTGCCCGTGGCGCCAAGGCTGAAGAAGCCGAAGCCGCCGGCGCCGACATTGTCGGTGCAGAGGACCTGATGGAAACCGTGCAATCCGGCAAGATCGAGTTCGATCGCTGCATTGCAACACCGGACATGATGCCGATCGTCGGCCGTCTGGGCAAGGTTCTGGGCCCGCGCAACCTGATGCCGAACCCCAAGGTCGGCACCGTGACCATGGATGTGGCCGAAGCGGTCAAATCCGCCAAGGGCGGCCAGGTCCAGTTCAAGGTCGAGAAGGCCGGCGTCGTGCACGCTGGTGTGGGCAAAGCCTCCTTCGACGCCGACAAATTGGTCGAGAACGTGCGCGCCTTCGTCGGTGCCCTGTCCAAGGCAAAGCCCTCGGGCTCCAAAGGCACCTACATGAAGAAGATCTCGCTCAGCTCGACAATGGGCCCGGGCGTGTCGGTGTCGGTCGACTCGGCCAACGCCGAATAAGCCGGATCGAAATTTAAGGAAAAACGCGTCCCTCGGGGCGCGTTTTTTCGTTTCGGGCAAGGGTTCCTTAGTCAATTGCGCGCATCTTTCCAGCGATTGATCGCGGCGAAAGAGAGGTGCCCCCATGTTCCGCAAGCTTCTGATACCCCTGTTTCTGGCCCTGTCCTGTACGGTCACGGCCGCCCGGGCCGAGCTCGGCGCGCCCGCAGGGCGGGTCCTGCTCACCGTCTCTGGCGAGATTGCCACCACCAATGGGGGGGCTCTGGCCGCCTTTGACCGTGACATGCTCATGGCGCTCGACTGGCGCGAGATCGAGACATTCACATCCTTTACCGAGGGGCCGCAGGTCTTTGCCGGCCCGACCCTGCAATCGGTGCTCGAGGCGGTCGAGGCCGATGGCGGCACGCTGACGGTGACGGCGCTCAACGACTATGCGGTGAGCTTTCCGCTGGCCATGGCGGCCGAGCATTCTGTCCTGCTGGCGATGGATCATGGCGGCCGGCCGATGCGCATCCGCGAGAAGGGGCCGATCTGGATCGTCTTTCCGCTGACCGAGGCCGAGGCCGCCACGGCGCCTTTTGACAATCAGATGGTCTGGCAGCTGGCGAAGATGCACGTCAGCCCGTGACACGCGCGGCCATGGTCCGGCGCGCACTGGTCGAGAACGGGCGCAGCATCCGTGCGGTCGTGGCAGTGGCGGTGATCGTGGCGCTGGCCGTGCTGTTCGAAGCGCAGCAGGCCGAGATGACCCGGACCCGCGAGCGCGCGATGGACCGGGTCTCTGCAACGTCCTGGAAGGTCAGCGAACTTGTCTTCGAGACCCTGCGGTTTTCCATGGCGCTGCGGCTGCATGCGTCGGGTGAGGTCAAGCGCGAGGAGGTCGAATTCAGCTTCGAGCTGCTCTGGAGCCGGATCGACGTGGTCGAACAGACGCCGGTGGCGGAAACCGCGGAGATGCGCGAGATCCTGACCCGGTTTCGCGCCACGCTCGCCACGCAGGAGCCGGCGATCTTCGACCGGCCGCTGATCCCGCCGCGGGTCTCTGTCAGCCTGGCCGACGAGATGGCGGGTATCGCCCGCGAGTTGCGGGTGATCTGGCTGGGCACCTTCCAGAACCGGGGCTTTGCCGAGTTGACCTTGCGCAACCTCGCCAACGCCGGTTCGGAACGCCTGCAGAGCCTGATCGTCGTGCTGATGGGGCTTTTGGTGCTCTATGTGATCGCCGAGATCCTCTATGCTGGCGTCGCCCAGAAGCGCGAGATGCGCCTGCGCAAGGCCGCGGCACAGGCCAGCGAGGCCAAGACCCGCTTCCTCGCCAATGTCAGCCACGAGATCCGCACGCCGCTGAACGGCATTCTCGGCATGACCGGCGAGCTGTCGGAAACCCGGCTCGACAGCGACCAGACCGCCTGTCTCAAGGTGATCCGCCAGTCCGGCGAGGTGCTGCTGAACACGCTCAACGACGTGCTCGACCTCGCCAAGGTCGAGGCCGGCGAGCTGAAGATCGAGCGCCGTGCCTTCGACCTGAGCGAGGCGATCGGCGTGGCGCATGCGCTCTATCTCTCCACCGCCCGCGACAAGGGGCTCGATTTCCGCGTCGAGATCGCGCCCGATCTGCCCCGGATGGTGGTGGGCGACGGCACCCGGCTGCGGCAGGTGCTGCACAACCTGATCAGCAATGCGCTGAAGTTCACCGCCAGCGGCGCGGTCCGGGTCAGCGCCGGGCGGGCGCCGGACGGCCGCCGCATCCGCCTGTCGGTGCGCGACACCGGGCCGGGGATCGCGCCGGAGGTGCAGGCGACGATCTTTCAACCCTTCACCCAGGCCGATGCCAGCATCACCCGCAAACACGGCGGCACCGGGCTGGGCCTTACTGTCTCGCGCCAGTTGGTCGAGGCGATGGGCGGCGAGATCGGGCTGGAGAGCGCGCCGGGGCAGGGGGCCGTGTTCTGGATCGACCTTGCGCTGCCGGCAGTCGCCCCGGTCGAGCCTGCGCCTGAGCCTGCAGCCGCACCGGAGCCTGCCTGCGAGACCGGGCTGCGGGTGCTGGTGGTCGATGACAACGCCACCAACCGGCTGTTGTTGAAGCGCTATCTCAAGAGCCACGCCAGCGGCATCACCGAGGCCGCTGACGGCGCCGACGCGGTGGCGCGGCACGAAGAGGGCGACTTCGACCTCATCCTGATGGACATCCAGATGCCGGTGATGGACGGGATCGAGGCCACAAGGCAGATCCGCCGGCGCGAGGCGGCACAGCAGCTGCCGCCGGTGCGGATCATCGCGGTGACCGCGAATATCATGGAGCACCAGAGCCGCGGCTACCTGCAGGAGGGCATGAACGACGTGATCGGCAAGCCGGTGTCGAAGAAGGCCCTGCTGGCCAAGCTGGAGGAGGGATTGAGCGCGCCCGCGCCGGTGGCCGGGGCGGCCTAGGTAAGAGAAAAGGGCGCCTCGAAAGGCGCCCTTCGTTTCACTCGGCCAGAACCTCGACCGTGACATTGGTGAAATCCAGCCCGTTGTCGGGCTCGCCCGGTGACTTGGAACTGCCGAAGGTCTTGGAATTCACGTGGAAGGCCAGCATGCCGAAGGTGTCGATCTTGCTGCCAGCATCCATCTGCGTGAAGCTGCTCAGAACCGTGCCCTCCTGCGTCAGCGTGCCGGTAACTTCGAGACCTTCCCCCAGCTTCCGCACCGCGAGCGTGCCGGTATAGGTCTCACCGGGCGCAAAGCGATAGGCCTCGCCGCCTTCGCCCAGCAGGTCCCAGGCGTCGAGCCCGCCGAGCAGCCGGCCGATCTGCTTGTCGTTGTGGCGGCGCACTTCGAGGTTGGCACCGTCATCGGCCATGTTGACGTCATAGGTCAGCAGGTAGCCGGGCAGCTGGTCATAGGCGGCATTCGGGCTCTTGGACGAGGCCGAGAGATCGCCCTCGAGCGCCGCGCGGCCCAGCGTGTCGAACAGCGCCACGCGGAAGGACGCGCCCTTGTCCTCGCCAATGGTGGTCGGGGTCTCGAATGTGAAGCTGGCTTTCAGCGTCTGCCCTTCGGTCAGCTGTTGCGGCGCAAAGGTGGCGCGGATGCCGCGCCCCGAGCCGCCGGAGACGAGGCCGAGACGGCCCTGTTCCACCTCGATCGAACTGCTGTTCGAGGTGGTCCACCAGTTGGCGTCGCTGGCGTCGGCGCCATCGTCGCGGCCTCCATCGGCGAAGCTGTCGTCAAAGACGACGCCCGGGGTGGCCGACACCGGCGCGGCGGGCACATCGGTGACCTTGGCGCTGCCCAGCGGCGGGCCATCGGCGGGCGGCGCGTCGTGGGAATAGTCGAGCTCGTAGAAGATCACCCGGTCGAAGTCGGTCTCTGGCGCCGGGCTGGTGTTGTTGCCGGTATAGGCGCCGGCCTTGAAGAACATGAACTCGTCCTCCACCGAGAAGCCGCTGTCGCGCATGTCGAAGGGCTCGGCCACCACCTCGGTGCCATCGTCGCGGATGATCTTGAGGTGCAGCATCGGGATAATCTGGTCGCCCTCGGGCTGGCCCTTGACCTCGATCTCGTAGGTAAACACCTCGTCGAGCGCGATGCCGTCGGCCGGGTTGGCGATGCGGTCGCCACGGCTGCCGATCACGTCGACCCAGGTCTCCTTGCCGACCTCGGGGTCATGGGCAAAGTAGAGCGAGCCGAATTTGTTCTGCGGCAGCTTGCGGTAATAGAGCCGGATCGGCTCGTCATTCTTGGCGTGGATCTGGCCGATCACCACGCGGCCGACCTGATAGGCCTTGCCCTGCCGGGTGACCTGATTGACCGAGAGCGTGGCGCGCAGCTTGCCGTCGACACCGCCAGAGGCCGCCTGGGCCGAGAGCGGGGCCGAGGAGAAGACCCAGTTGTTCTTGTTGGGATATCCGCCCTCGACGCGGGTCTCGATGCCATAGTCGCCACGGCGCAGCATGCCGCGCAGCTCGGTGCGGGTGTAGGAGGTATTGGCCGAGGTCTTGGCACCCGCCGGGGTGACGCGGAAGACCATGCCGCCGGTGGCGGGGTCGGTGTAGAAGTACCGCGGATCGGTCCAGCCGGCGGCCAGCTCGTTTTCATAGACCGAGTCCGACTTGCCGTCGCCGTCGTCATCCGCCGGGGTGGTAACGTACCAGCCCGTCAGGTCGAAGTTCTCGCCCGGGGATTTCTCGGGGTCGAGACCGAACATGCCGGGCCCCTTGCGCTCGGTCAGCACCGGTTGGTCGGGTTTCTCGACCGCCACGCCGCAGCCCTCGGCCGCAACCTCGACGATAGAATTCCAGTCGTTGGCCTCGTTGCCATTGGCCTGGATGCGGATGAACTGCGCCTGCACCGGGTCAAGCGCATAGCTCTCCAGCTCGGCCGTGGCGCCGCCGGACTGGCGGGTGGCGATCACCGTCTGGTAGCTCTCGCCATCGGCCGAGGTCTCTACCTCGAACTGCGACTTGCGGCTGTCGCCCTTGTACCAGGCGATGGCCAGCGATTTCACCGTCTGCTCGGCGCCAAGATCGAGGGTCAGCGCCTTGGGCGTGCCCTGGCCCTGGTTCGACCAGCGCGAATCCGGGTCGAAATCGCCGTCGATGGCGTTCTCGGGGCCGTGGGTTTCCTCGTAGAGCCCGTCGTCGGTGGCGGAGACGATGGTCAGGCTGCCCACGCCGTCGCAGGCCGTATTGGCAAAGGCCTGCGTGCCCAGAACGGACGCAAACCCTGCAAGTATCGTATTCCGAAGAAGGTGGTTCACAGGTTCCTCCCAAAATGCTGTGATGCGATGGAGCGACTCCATCTGGGATACTAGCCTACATACTGGGATACTAGATGACAAGATGGCCTGCGCGGCCCTGCGCTGAACTCCGCTCTTGATCCGCGGGGCAATCCGTCATACCCACCCCTCCTGTACCGCAGGTCCGATTCGGGCGTGCGGTGCATTTCGTCCAAGACGGTGGGTGTCCCGGACTTGATCCGGGGCTTAATTTTCCTGCCTGAGACGGGAGAAGACCAGATTGGCCGAGGGCTTTTGCACCTCGGGCGTTCTTGGCGGACCCCCGTAAAAAGGACCTGAACGCCGGACCTCGTGTCCGGCAGAACCGAGCCGGGGGGCAACCCCCAAAATTGGAGTGAAACTGTGGATAGAGCCCAGAAAGAGAAATTGGTCGAAGAACTCGGCCAGATCTTCGAAAGCTCTGGCGTCGTGGTGGTATCCCACTACGAAGGTCTCACGGTTGCCGAGATGCAAGACCTCCGCTCGCGTGCGCGCGAAGCGGGTGGCGCTGTGCGTGTCGCCAAGAACAGGCTCGCCAAGATCGCCCTTGAGGGAAAGCCCTGCGCAAGCATCGCTGACTTCCTTTCGGGCATGACCGTGCTCACCTATTCCGAGGACCCCGTGGCAGCAGCCCGGGTCGCCGAGGACTTCGCCAAGGAGAACAAGAAGTTCGAAATCCTTGGCGGGGCGATGGGTGAAAACGCTCTGGACCGTGCCGGTGTCGAGGCCGTGTCGAAAATGCCGTCGCGTGATGAGCTTATTGCTACCATCGCGGGCATGATCGGCGCACCTGCTTCGAACATCGCCGGTGCCATTGGCGCACCTGCTTCGAACATCGCTTCCATCCTCTCGACCATCGAGGAAAAGGCCGAAGCGGCGTAAGGCAAACCGAAGACTTTCGTGGGGCATGCGCCCACACGTTGGAACACATCTAGATACGGAAAGAGTCTAAAATGGCTGATCTGAAAAAACTGGCAGAAGAGATCGTTGGTCTGACCCTGCTGGAAGCACAAGAACTGAAAACCATCCTCAAAGACGAATACGGCATCGAGCCCGCTGCTGGCGGCGCTGTCATGATGGCCGGCCCCGCAGGCGACGCCGGCGGTGCAGCTGCTGAGGAGCAGACTGAATTTGACGTGATCCTGAAGTCGGCTGGCGACAAGAAGATCAACGTCATCAAAGAAGTCCGCGGCATCACCGGCCTGGGCCTGAAAGAAGCCAAAGAGCTGGTCGAAGCCGGCGGCAAGGCTGTCAAAGAGCAGGTTTCGAAAGAAGAAGCCGAAGAGATCAAAGGCAAGCTGGAAGCAGCTGGCGCCGAGGTCGAACTCAAGTAATCACGGCCCATGGGGCAGGGACCAACCCGGTCCTTCGCTTCAGGGCAGGATTTCAGCAAGCGCTCCCATCCGGGGGCGCTTGTCTTTTTTCGGACCCCTCCTATCGTTCTGAGGCACCGAGGCGCAGCAAGGTTGCCCGCGCCCGCGCATTGCCGGAAGGACGCCCCCGATGTCACGCCCGAGATCACGCCTGATTGTTGCTGCGCCGCTGTTTGCCATCCTGGCCAGCCCGCTTGTTGCCGAGACCTTCCACGCCGATGTCTGGGCCGACAACTGGTTCGAGATGCGCATCGACGGCCGCAAGGTCGCCGAGGACAGCGAGCCGATCACCCAGGAGCGCTCGTTCAACGCCGAGAGTTTCACCTTCTCCGCCGACCGGCCCTTCATGATCGGTGTGATCGCCAAGGATTTCATCGCCAATGATACCGGGCTGGAATACATCGGCACCGATCGCCAGCAGATGGGCGACGGCGGGCTGATCCTGCAAATCCGCGATGCCGAGGATAAGACCGTCGCGGTCAGCGACGACAGCTGGCAATGCCTGACGATCCACCGCGCGCCGCTGGACAAATCCTGCGCCTCCGAGGAGAGCCCGGTCGCCGGCAGCGCCCCCTGCGGTTTTGAGGAACTGGAAGAGCCGATCGGCTGGGATCACGTCGGTTTCGACGCCTCGGGTTGGGAACAGGCCAGCGTCTACAGCGCGGATGAGGTCAGCCCGAAGGGGGGCTACGACGAGATCGACTGGGCCGAAGAAGCGCAGCTGGTCTGGGGTGACGATCTGGAACAAAGCAACACTTTGCTCTGCCGGTTCACCGTCGAATAGCCGGATTTTTCGCAACATCCACGGCAGCTTTGGCGTGCAAGTCGCCTCGCTGCTTGACCAATCCGCCAGTATTTGTCACAGTTGGCGGATGTCACGATACCGCAAAACCCTCCTGAGGGGTCTTGCGTTCGCGCTGTTCACAGAATATTCGGAAGTCTCCCGCGGGTTCGACCGATTCGAACCCGTGTGTAGTTCGTTCTGGATATGAGGTGGCGACGACGCATTGAATTCTTCGTAGTTATCCCCATATCCCGACCTCTTCCAGACAGATGGCACGTTCTCCCATCTTGGCAAGCCCCCCTCTGGGGAGTTTTCCAAGGCAGGGAAATCGAGATCGAGTGACGCGCGGTGGGACGTGCGCCGAGAATGGATCCGTTTCACGCCGTCACTGACGAGAATGCGCCGCTGCAGCCCCGGCATTGCGTGCGTTCAGGCAGAGAAAATCGAAAGGGCACTCCCCTCATGGCGCAAAGCTTCCTTGGCCAGAAACGTCTTCGCCGGTACTACGGCAAAATCCGTGAAGTCCTCGCAATGCCGAACCTCATCGAGGTTCAGAAAAGCTCCTACGACCTGTTCCTGAAGTCCGGCGACCAGCTCGAGCCGATGGACGGCGAAGGCATCAAGGGTGTCTTCCAGTCGGTCTTCCCGATCAAGGACTTCAACGAGACCGCGGTTCTCGAATTCGTCGATTACGCGCTCGAAAAGCCGAAGTTCGACGTCGAGGAATGTCAGCAACGCGACCTGACCTACAGCGCGCCGCTCAAGGTGACGCTGCGTCTCATCGTGTTCGATATCGACGAAGATACCGGCGCGAAATCCGTCAAGGATATCAAGGAACAAGACGTCTACATGGGCGACATGCCCCTGATGACGCCGAACGGCACCTTTGTCGTCAATGGCACCGAGCGGGTCATCGTTTCCCAGATGCACCGGTCGCCCGGCGTGTTCTTCGACCATGACAAGGGCAAGACCCACTCTTCGGGCAAGCTGCTCTTTGCCTGCCGGATCATTCCTTACCGTGGTTCCTGGCTGGACTTCGAGTTCGACGCCAAGGACATCGTCTTTGCCCGGATCGACCGTCGCCGCAAACTGCCGGTGACGACCCTGCTCTATGCGCTGGGTCTCGATCAAGAAGCGATCATGGACGCCTATTACGACACCGTCACCTACACCCTGCGCAAGGGTGAGGGCTGGGTCACCAAGTTCTTCCCCGAGCGTGTGCGCGGCACCCGCCCGACCTATGACCTGGTCGACGCCGACAGCGGCGAGATCATCGGCGAAGCCGGCAAGAAGGTCACGCCTCGCGCGGTCAAGAAGCTGATCGACGAAGGCAAGGTCAAGGAGCTGCTGCTGCCCTTCGAGCAGATCGTCGGCAAGTTCGCGGCCAAGGACATCATCAACGAGGAAAACGGCGCGATCTACGTCGAAGCCGGTGATGAGCTGACCTGGGAAGTCGACAAGGACGGTGACGTCACCGGTGGCACGCTCAAGGAACTGGTGGATGCCGGCATCACCGAGATCCCCGTGCTCGACATCGACAACATCAACGTCGGCGCCTACATGCGCAACACCATGGCGATGGACAAGAACATGGGCCGCGACACCGCGCTCATGGATATCTATCGCGTGATGCGCCCGGGCGAGCCGCCCACCGTCGAGGCTGCCTCGGCCCTGTTCCAGACCCTGTTCTTCGACAGCGAACGCTATGACCTCTCGGCCGTTGGCCGGGTCAAGATGAACATGCGCCTGGCGCTCGACAAGCCCGACACCCAGCGCACGCTGGACCGCGAAGACATCGTCGCCTGCATCAAGGCGCTGGTCGACCTGCGTGACGGTCGCGGCGACATCGACGACATCGACCACCTCGGCAACCGTCGTGTGCGTTCGGTCGGCGAGCTGATGGAAAACCAGTACCGCGTGGGTCTCCTCCGCATGGAGCGCGCGATCAAGGAACGCATGTCCAGTGTCGAGATCGACACGGTGATGCCGCAGGACCTGATCAACGCCAAGCCGGCGGCCGCTGCCGTCCGCGAATTCTTCGGCTCCTCGCAGCTGTCGCAGTTCATGGACCAGACCAACCCGCTGTCGGAAGTCACCCACAAACGCCGTCTCTCGGCGCTTGGCCCGGGCGGTCTGACCCGCGAACGCGCCGGCTTCGAGGTGCGCGACGTGCACCCGACGCACTATGGTCGGATGTGCCCGATTGAAACGCCGGAAGGCCCGAACATCGGTCTGATCAACTCGCTGGCCACCTTTGCCCGCGTGAACAAGTACGGCTTCATCGAAACACCCTACCGGGTGGTCAAGGACGGCACCGTCACCGACGAAGTGCACTACATGTCCGCGACCGAGGAAATGCGCCACACAGTGGCCCAGGCGAACGCCAACCTCGACGAGAACATGAAGTTCGTCAACGACCTGGTGTCGACCCGGAAATCCGGTGACTACACCCTGTCGCCGAACGAAAACGTGGACCTGATCGACGTCTCGCCGAAGCAGCTGGTGTCGGTTGCGGCCTCGCTCATTCCGTTCCTTGAAAACGACGACGCCAACCGCGCTCTGATGGGCTCGAACATGCAACGTCAGGCGGTTCCCACGCTGCGCTCGGAAGCGCCGCTGGTGGGCACCGGCATCGAGGAAATCGTGGCACGCGACTCCGGTGCGGCCGTGATGGCGAAACGCGGCGGCATCATCGACCAGGTCGATGCCCAGCGGATCGTGATCCGGGCGACGGACAACCTCGAAGTGGGTGATCCGGGCGTCGACATCTACCGCATGCGCAAGTTCCAGCGGTCGAACCAGAACACCTGTATCAACCAGCGTCCGCTGGTGAAGGTGGGTGACACCGTGCAGCAGGGTGAAGTGATTGCCGACGGTCCCTCGACCGACATGGGCGAACTGGCCCTCGGCAAGAACGTCATCGTCGCCTTCATGCCCTGGAACGGCTACAACTACGAAGACTCGATCCTGATCTCCGAGCGCATTGCGCGCGACGACGTGTTCACCAGCGTTCACATCGAGGAATTCGAAGTGGCCGCCCGCGACACCAAGCTCGGGCCGGAAGAGATCACCCGCGACATTCCCAACGTCGGCGAGGAAGCCCTGCGCAACCTCGACGAGGCGGGCATCGTCTACATCGGCGCTGACGTCGAGCCGGGCGATATCCTCGTGGGCAAGATCACCCCGAAAGGCGAAAGCCCGATGACGCCGGAGGAGAAACTCCTGCGCGCCATCTTCGGCGAGAAAGCCTCTGACGTGCGCGACACCTCGCTGCGCGTCAAGCCGGGTGACTTCGGCACCGTCGTGGAAGTGCGGGTCTTCAACCGTCACGGCGTCGAGAAAGACGAACGTGCGCTGCAGATCGAGCGCGAGGAAATCGAGCGTCTGGCCCGTGACCGGGACGACGAGCTCGCCATCCTCGACCGCAACATCTACGCGCGTCTCAGCGACCTGATCCTCGGCAAGATGGCGGTCAAGGGCCCGCGCGGCGTGCGCCCGAACTCGCAGATCACCCAGGAACTGCTCGACAGCCTGAGCCGTGGCCAGTGGTGGCAGCTCGCCCTCGAAGACGAGGACGATGCCAAGATCGTCGAAGCGCTCAACGAGCAGTACGAGGCGCAGAAGCGCCAGCTCGACGCGCGGTTCGAAGACAAGGTCGAGAAGGTCCGCCGTGGCGACGACCTGCCGCCGGGCGTGATGAAGATGGTCAAGGTCTTCATCGCGGTGAAGCGCAAGCTTCAGCCGGGCGACAAGATGGCCGGCCGTCACGGCAACAAGGGTGTGATTTCGCGCGTTGTGCCGATGG
>NZ_JBLXEC010000008.1:0-157617 GCF_048263515.1 Marinovum sp.
GGGCCAGCTACACGTGCGCCAAACAGGGGGTCATTTTTGGACGCCGATAGGGGGTCAAAATTGCATGCCGATTGACATTCATGAAAGACGATGGCGCGCGGCTGACCTTCGAGGCCGAGGCTGCGCTCGACCTCATCGGCGGCCTTCTCGAAGTCTTCCGTGCTGACCGCCGCCCCGCCAGGAGGATTCAAGCTTGCCGAAAAGAGATAGTTCTCGCAGCGCGTGCCTCTGGCAATCGCATCGACCTCGCGAAAGGCATCGAGCAATTCGTCACTGACAAAACCGCGCACATCGTGCAGTTCGACATGATCGTTATCCCGCATCGAGAGCAGGTATCGCGCGAGTTGTGCGCCGCCGCCGCGCTCTTTCGCCTTGAGGATCACGGCTTCAAGTCCATGCCTGCTTTGGACGCCGACCCCGATTCATGCAGGCCGAGCGCGATCAGCAGATCGCGCCGCATGGCCTGAACGTCTTTGCACGCTTGCCGCAAATCTTCTTCGGTTTCCGGCGTGACGGGTAGCGAGCCTGTATTCACGGCCTTTGCTAGCTGATTGAGGTTGCTGGACAGGCGCGAAGCACCCAGAGCCGCCAGAACGCGCCCAAGGGCCGCGTAGTCCTTGACAGGAGACTTGCCGCGCGACTGACGCGGCGCGGCATCCTCGCCAAACAGGCGATCTCTGATATACGCGCCGAGCGCCATGCCCGCCGCGTCTTGTTCCAGCCGCGCCCGTTCGTCGAAGCTTAGCCGCAGGGAAAACGGCGTCGGTTTACTAGCTGGCGACTTCTCGACGGGCGCGGGGCCATCTACGTTATTGAATTTATGGGTTAGTTTTGTCATGGTCACGCTCCAGACCCTTAAGGTCTAAGTGCGCGAGATGGCTTTCCCATTCCTCAAGAACCTGAAAAAGAAGGTTCGATTCCTCTTCTGTCAGGTCCACCAAATCCCCCCTCTTCGGGGTGGTGCAAAAAGACCGGGCTTCGGCCCGGTCTTTTGCGTTTGGGCGGGCGGTTTTTCAAAAAACTTTCGACAGTTTGCGACGGAACGGGCGGCGCGGGCCGTTTCAGACCCGGATCGTCCGAAGGGCGGGCGGTCTGATCACTCCGCAGCCCCTGCCGCAGGTAGCAGGCCGACGGCCCCGCTTGTCCCGATGCCCCCAAGGAGCTGACGGCGCCACTCACGGAGCCGGGGTCCGGGCCGGTCGCCCGGCGGCGGGGGCTGCGTCCCGCGAGAAAGGACAGACCATGCAGAGCGGACCGAAATACATTGCCATCCTCTTTCTCGGCGGCCTCTCGCTGCTGGCCGGCGCCTCTGTCGCGCAGCAGCCGCGACCGCCGCAGATCGAGGCCACCCGCCTGGCCGAGGCGCTGGGGGTGCCGGAGAGCGCCCTGGCCTCCTGCCTGCCGCAGCGGCCAGAGCCAGGCCAACGCCCGCAGCGCGGCGACCGCCCGGCCCGACCGGACGCTGCAGAGATCGCCCGCTGCCTCGGCACAGAGGGGCACAGGCTGACAGCGGCAGAGGTGGATCAGGCGCTGGCCGCAGCTGCGCCCCGCCGGCCGTAACCCGGGGCTGGCAAAGCAGCGCGGGGGCGGCTAGCAGGGGCATAACTCTGCTAGCGAGGCGCCGCATATGACCGCAGTGATGATCCAGGGCACCGGCTCCAACGTCGGCAAGTCGATGCTGGTGGCGGGGCTCTGCCGCGCCACGCGGCGGCGGGGCCTCAACGTCGCGCCCTTCAAGCCGCAGAACATGTCGAACAACGCCGCCGTCACCGCCGATGGCGGCGAAATCGGCCGAGCGCAGGCGCTGCAGGCGCGGGCCTGCGGGTTGGCGCCGCTGGTCGACATGAACCCGGTGCTGCTCAAGCCCGAAACCGACGTCGGCGCGCAGGTGATCGTTCAGGGCAAGCGGCTGACCTCGGCCAGGGCGCGGGAATATTCCGGGCTGAAGCCACAGTTGATGGGTGCGGTGCTCGAGAGCTTCGGCCGGTTGCGGGACGCGCATGATCTGGTGATTGTCGAGGGCGCCGGCAGCCCGGCCGAGGTCAACCTGCGCCGCAACGACATCGCCAACATGGGCTTTGCCCGCGCCGCGGGGGTGCCGGTGGTGCTCTGCGGCGATATCGACCGGGGCGGGGTGATCGCGCAGATGGTGGGCACCCAGGCGGTGCTCGACCCCGAGGATGCCGCCATGGTGCGTGGTTTCATGATCAACAAGTTCCGCGGCGACCCGCGGCTCTTTGACGACGGTTACGCGTTGATTGCCCGGCGCACCGGGTGGCGCGGCTTTGGCGTGCTGCCTTGGTTTGCCGAGGCGTGGAAGCTGCCGGCCGAGGATGCGCTGGACGTCGATGCGCCGCGCCGCGAGGGCGGGCTGCATGTGGTCTGCCTCTGCCTGTCGCGGATCGCCAATTTCGACGATCTTGACCCGCTGGCGCAGGAACCCGGCGTGCGGCTGACCATGCTCGGCCCCGGCCGCGCCATTCCCGGCGACGCCGATCTGGTGATCCTGCCGGGCACCAAGTCGACCCGCGGCGACCTTGCGTTCCTGCGCGCCCAAGGCTGGGACATCGACCTGGCGGCGCACCACCGGCGCGGCGGGCATATACTCGGGATCTGCGGCGGCTATCAGATGCTGGGCAGCACCATCGCCGACCCGGAGGGGCTCGAGGGCGCGCCGGGCAGCGATCCGGGCCTCGGGCTGTTGCGGATCGACACGGTGATGCATCCGCAGAAGCGGCTGGCCGAGACCCGCGCGGTGCATGTGGCCAGCGGGCTGGGCTTTGCCGGCTACGAGATCCACATGGGCCAGAGCGACGGCCCCGACCGCGCCCGCCCCTTTGCCCATATCGGCGAAACGCCCGAAGGCGCGGTTTCAAGCGATGGACGGGTGCAGGGATCCTACCTGCACGGGATGTTCTGCGACGACGGCTTTCGCGCGGGATTTCTGGCGCGGTTCGGGGTGGTGTCAAAGGCCGGCTACGACGCCGGCGTCGACGCGGCGCTCGATGCGCTGGCCGATCATCTCGAGACCCATCTCGACATGGATGCTTTGCTCGCCACAGCGGGCTAAAACCTCGCCCCCCTGCAGCCATTGCCCATGGTGACTTATCCGCCTCTGTCATAAGCTGGAAAAAAACGGCGGGGCAGGGAGTGAGCATGTTCAAGATCGGCCGGTTTTTCGCAGGCGCAGCGCTGGGAACCGCAATGATGAGCCTGCCGCTGGGCGCGCAGGCGCTCGAGCGGGTGCAGTTGCAGATCGTGGGCCTTGGCGAGGCCGAAGAGACGGAGGCGCTGGCGAAAAGCCTGCAGGGCTCTTCCGTCCTGAATTCGCTGGAAAAAACCAGCGAGACCCCGCCGCGTGACGTGGTCGCGGCGGCGCGGGCCGATTACACCCGGCTGGTCGAGACGCTTTATGCCCAGGGGTTCTATTCCGCCGTCGTGCGCATCAAGGTCGACGGGCGCGAGGCCGCGACGATCGACCCCTTTCAGGTGCCTGCCGCGATCGGCGAGGTGGTCATCTTCGTCGACCCCGGCAAGCGCTTTCGGCTGGGCCGGGCACAGATCGGACCGCTGGCTGGCGACAATCCGCCGGTCGAGGGCTTTCGCACCGGCGAACCGGCGCTGGCCACCGTTGTGCGCGACGCCGCCCAAACCGCGGTGCGCGACTGGCGCGAGCGCGGCTATCCCAAGGCCGAGATCTCCGAGCGGTCGATTGCCGCCCGCCACCCGGTGGCGCAGCTCGACGTCGACCTCAAGATCGCCCAGGGCGCGCGGGCGCGTTTTGGCGACACGGTGATTTCCGGAAAGACCGACGTGCGCGAATCCCGCGTGCGCCAGATCGCCGGCATCCCCAAGGGCGAGCATTACGCCACCAGCGAGGTCGAGCGCGCCGGCGCCCGCCTGCGCAAGACCGGCACCTTCCAGTCGGTGCAGGTCGAACAGGCCGAGGCGATCAACCCCGATGGCACCATCGACATGGAGGTGACCGTCATCGACCGCAAGCCGCGCCGGATCGGCGGCGGCATCGAGTATTCCTCGTTCGACGGGCTCAACCTTTCGGGCTTCTGGCTGCACCGCAACCTGCTGGGCGGGGCCGAACGCTTTCGCGTCGAAGGCTCGGTCAGCCAGATCGGGCTCGAGACCGAGGGCATCGACTACAAGCTGTCCTTCCGCTTCGACAAGCCGGCGGTCTATGGCGCCGACACGCTGTTCTTTGCCACCGGCAGCCTCGCCTATCTGGACGAGCCCGACTACCTCGAGCGCAAGGCCACTCTGACGGTCGGCGTCTCGCGCGAGTTCAACGAATTTCTCACCGGCGAACTGGGCATCGGGCTGACCCATTCCGAGGTCACCGACCGCTATGCCAAGCCCGAGACCAAGCGCACCCTGCAGATCATCTCGCTGCCGGTGGCGCTGACCTATGACAAGCGCGACGATCCGCTCGATGCCACCGAGGGCTTCTACCTGCGCGGGGCGGTGACGCCGTTCTATGAAACCGTCGAGGGCCAGCCCGGCGCGCATCTCACTTTTGATGGCCGCGCCTACCGCGCCTTTGGCGAGGAAGAGCGCCTCGTGACCGCCACCCGCCTGCAGCTGGGCGCGCTGACCGGTCCCGAGGCCGAGGATGCACCGCCGGGCATGCTGTTCTATTCCGGTGGCGGCGGCACCGTGCGGGGCCAGCCCTACCAGTCGCTCGATGCCGATTACAACGGCACCTCGCTGGGCGGACGGTCCTTTGCCGCCGCCTCGGGCGAGCTGCGCTACGGTGTCACCGACAAGATCGGCGTGGTGGCCTTTGCCGATGCCGGCTACGTCGGCGCTGACATGTTCGAAGCGGGCGACTGGCATGCCGGCGCCGGCCTCGGCCTGCGCTACAAGACGCCCGTCGGCCCGATCCGGCTCGACGTGGCCGGGCCCGTGGCCGGAGAGACCGGCGACGGCATGCAAATTTACATTGGGATTGGTCAGGCCTTCTGATGCGGATTCTCCTGCTTTGTCTTCTGTTTCTCACCCCCTTTGCGGCCAGCGCGCAGACCAGTGAGAGCGACCGCGGCTTCATCCAGGGCATTCTCGAGGATGCGCTCTCGGCGCCGGGGCGCGAGGTGCGGCTCGAAGGTTTTGCCGGGGCGCTGAGTTCGCGGGCGACGATCGAGACGATCACCGTCACCGACCCCGAGGGCGCCTGGTTCACCGCCAAGGGCGTGGGCCTGGTGTGGAACCGCAGCGCGCTGCTGCGCGGAAGGGTCGAGATCGAGGAGATCTCGGTCGAGGAAATCGCCCTGCCCCGCAAGCCCCTGCCCGCCGAGAGCGACCTGCCGACGCCGGAGGCCAGCGGATCGGTCTTTGCCCTGCCGGAGCTGCCGGTCTCGGTGCAGATCGACGAGATGCGGATCGACCGCGCGATCCTGGGCGAGGCGCTGTTTGGCGAGGCCGCCGAGATGTCATTCGGCGGCACCGCGCAACTGGCCGGTGGCGCCGGCGAGACCAAGCTCGAGGTCAAGCGGCTTGACCGAGAGGGCAGCTTCTCGGTCGATGCCGCCTTTGACAACGCCAGCCGCGAGCTGAAGCTCGACCTGTCGCTGACCGAGCCCGAGAACGGCATCGCCGCCAACCTGCTCGACCTGCCGGGCAAGCCCTCGGTGGCGCTGAGCGTCAAGGGCGACGACCCGATCAGCGATTTCACCGCCGATATCCTGCTGGCCACCGCCGGCGAGGAACGCTTGAGCGGCCAGGTCCGCCTGAGCAGCACCGAAGATGGCGCCGCCGGCTTTGACGCCGACCTGTCGGGCGATATCGCCCCGGTCTTTGCGCCGCAGTTCAGCGAATTCCTTGGCCGCGACGTGGCGCTTGTGGCCTCGGGCCAGCGCCGCTCGGATGGCGCGATGAGCCTGGATGCCCTGCGCATCGAGGCCGCCGCCATGACCATCGCCGGCGAAGCCCGAATTGCCGCCGACGGCTGGCCCGAGACCTTTACGCTGGATGCCGAGATTACCCCGCCAGAGGGCGACACGGTGATCCTGCCGCTGCCCGGCGATCTGACCTCGGTCTCGGGCGTCAGCCTCAAGGCGCGGTTCGACGCTGCCGCAGGCGATGTCTGGTCGCTGAACGGCTCGGCCCGCGGCTACCAGCAGGCCAGCCTGAAGATCGAGCGCCTGGCCTTCGACGGCACCGGCAGTATCAAGCGTGACGCCCGCAGCGTGACCGGCGGGCTCTCGGTCAATGCCGAGGGCATTGCGCCGGCGGATGCCGCACTGGCCCGCGCAATCGGCCAGCAGCTGCGCGGCGCGCTCAACTTCGGCTGGGCCGCCGAGGCACCGCTGCGCCTGCGCGACATTGCCCTGACTGGCGCCGACTATGGCCTGACCGGCAGCATGGTGATCAGCGGCCTGCAGGGCGAAGACCCGCTGACCGTGGCCCCAGACCTCGAACTGTCGGCACAGTCGCTGGCACGATTTGCCGATTTGGCCGGCGTGGCGCTGACCGGCGCTGCCGACCTGGCGATCACCGGCCGCATCCAGCCGCTGACCGGCGTTACCGAGCTGGTGCTCGACGGTGGCACCACCGACCTCGGCACCGGCATTCCCCAGCTTGATCCGCTGCTCGAAGGTGCCGGCATCCTGCGCCTCGGCGTGACCCGCGACGAGACCGGCCTGCGCGCCGATCCGCTGACCGTGCGCACCAATCACGCCAGCATCACCGGCAAGGCCAACCTGCGCACCGGCACCTCTTCGGCCGAGATCACCGCCCAGGTGCCAGACCTGTCGCGCGCCGTTCCCGGCCTCGACGGCGCCGCCGAGATCACCGCCAAGCTGGCTCAGGACGGCGACACCTGGAGCATCGAGGCCGATGCCGCCCTGCCCGGCGAGACCACCGCGATCTATCGCGGCGCGGTGTCGGGCGACGGCAAGACCCGGCTGGTCATCTCCGGTCAGGCGGCGGCGGTGGTGCAGCGGCTGGCGGCCTATTCGGCGCTGGCCGGGCGCGAACTCTCGGGCGCGGCCAACCTGACCTTCGAGGGCGAGGCCGATATCCTTGCCAAGAGCTTCGACCTCAGCACCGAAGGCTCGCTGCGCGATCCGCGTTTCGGCGTGCCCCAGGCCGAGGCGCTGCTGCCCGGGCTGACCAAGTTCGACCTCTCGGCCGAAGGCGCCATCGGCAGCGTGATCACCATTCGCAACGCCGTCATCGACGGCGAGGCGATCAACGCCACCGTGACCGGTGGCTTCGGCCCCGAGACCGGCGACCTGGCCTTTGACCTGACGATCGACGACCTCGGCCGCGCCCTGCCCGATCTCTCGGGCCCCGCCACGCTGACCGGCACCGCGGTGCGGCAGGACGCGGTCTGGCAGATCGACACCGAGGCGCAACTGCCCGGCGGCACCGGCGCCAGCTATTCCGGCACGATCTCCGGCGATGGCGAGACCTCGCTGCTGATCACCGGCCATGCCGAGGCCCGGGTGACCGAGCTTGCGGCCTTTTCCGAGATCGCCGGGCGTGACCTCGCCGGCGCGGCCTCGGTCGTGATCGACGGGCGCGGCGACCTGGTCGCGAAAAGCTTCGACGTCGAGGCCAGCGGCAGCCTGCGCAACCCGCGCTTCGGCGTGCCGGTGGCCGAGGGGCTGCTGCGCGGCACCACCGAGTTCGACCTTTCTGCCGTGGGGGCCGTCGGCCAGGAAATCACCATCCGCCGCGCGGTGATCGACGGTGACCAGTTGCAAGCCGATCTCGACGGCTCTTTTGGGCCGCAGAGCGGTGACCTGACCTATCGCGTCTCGGTCATCAACCTTGGCGTCGTGCTGCCCGATCTGCCGGGGCCGGCCAGCGTTACCGGCACCGCCTCGCGCCGCGATGCGGTCTGGCAGGTGAACGCCGACGCAAGGCTGCCCGGCGACACCGGCGCAAGCTTTGACGGCACCATCACCGGCGACGGCCAGAGCGAGCTGCGCGCCGCCGGCCGGCTGGAAGCCCGCATTGCCCGCCTCGCGGCCTTCTCGCCGCTGGCCGGTCGACAGCTGGGTGGTGCGTTGGCGCTGACGGCCCAAGGCTCGGTCGACGCCCTTGCCGGCAGCTTCGACATCGACGCCAACGGCACCGTCACCAGCCCGGTCTTTGGCGTGCCGGTGATCGAGCCGCTGCTGCGCGGCACCTCGCGCTTCGACGTCTCGGTCGCGCGCAACGCCAGCGGCGCGATCAGCTTCCGCAACGTGGTCTTTGACGGCGCGGCGCTGGACGTGCGGCTGACCGGCGGCTTCGGTGCCGGCAGCACCAGCCTGACCTACCGGGTCGCCGTCGCCAACCTCGGCCTGCTGGTCGAGGACCTGCCCGGCCCCGCCACCCTGACCGGCACCGCCGATCAGCAGGGCAGCAACTGGCGCATCGACGCGTCGGGCACCGGGCCCGGCGGCATCACAGTCGCGGCGCGCGGCCGCGTGGCGCAGGATTTCTCGCGCCTCGACATCTCGACCGAGGGTCGGGTGCCGCTGGCACTGGTCAACCGCCGCCTGCAGGGTCAGGCGCTGAGCGGCTTTGTCAGCTTCAACCTCGCGGTCAACGGTCCTCCGGCGCTCAGCTCGGTCTCGGGCCGGCTCAGCACCGCAGATGCGCGGCTGGCGCTGCCGGCGCAGGGCCTGTCGCTCGACGGGATCACCGGCCAGGCCGACCTCGCCGGCGCCCGGGCGCAGCTGGCGCTGACCGGCAATATCTCGAGCGGCGGGCAGCTGCGTCTGACCGGGCCGATCGCGCTCGAACCGCCCTTCACCGCCGATCTGACCGCCGATCTTGTCAACGTGCTGCTCAGCGACGCCGACCTCTACGAGGCCCGGCTGGGCGGGCGCGTCACCCTGACCGGGCCGCTCACCGGCGGCGCGCGCATCGGCGGGGTTATCGACATTGCCACCGCCGAGCTGCGCATTCCCGACATCGGCCCCTCCTATTCGGCGCTCGACGGGCTGCGCCACGTCAACCCGCCCGCCGAGGTGCGCCAGACCCTGCGCTTTGCCGGGCTCGAACCTGTACCCTCGGGCCAGCGCAACACCGGGCCGAGCTATCCGCTCGACCTGCTGGTGCGCGCGCCCAACCAGGTCTTCGTGCGCGGTCGCGGCCTCGACGCCGAGCTGGGCGGCAGCCTGCGGCTCACCGGCTCGACCAACGATATCGTGCCGATCGGCAGCTTCTCCCTGATCCGCGGGCGGCTCGACCTCCTGGGCAACCGGCTGACGCTGACCCAGGGCGACGTGCAGATCCGCGGCAGCTTCGATCCCGTGGTTTCCTTTGCCGCCACGACACAGGTCGAGGATGTCGACGTCACCCTGCGGCTCGACGGTCTGGCCTCCGAACCCGACCTGACGGTGACCTCCTCGCCGGAGCTGCCCGAGGAAGAGGCGCTGTCGCTCCTGCTCTTCGGGCGCGACGTGACCTCGATCTCGGCCTTCCAGGCGGTGCAACTGGCGGCGGCGATCCGCACGCTTTCGGGCCAGGGCGGGCTGGGGCTGACCGGCACCCTGCGCGAAGGGTTGGGGGTCGACGATCTCGACATTGCCACCGATGCCGAGGGCAATACCGAGGCCAGCGTCGGCAAGTACATCTCCGAGCGGGTCTACACCGATGTCACCGTCTCGAGCGATGGCACCAGCGAGATCAACCTGAACCTCGACCTGACCGACACCGTCACCGTGCGCGGCCGGCTGGGCAGCGATGGCGACACCGGTCTGGGCATCTTCTACGAGCGTGATTACTGACGTCGCCTCGGCGCGCGGGATGTGCCAGAACGGGACCATGTCGGAAGGCTTTGTCATATCGCCCGCAAGCGCCCTGCTGACGCCCGACGCGCCCGGCCTGGCCGCCCTGCGCGCGGCTGTGGCGCAGGGCGGCAGCCTGCGGCTGTCCCAGGCCCGCGGCCCGCTGCGCGAGGATGGCCCTGCGATGCTGTTCTGCGAGACCTCAGGCTCTTCCGGCGCGCCCAAGGTGATCCGCCGACGGCCCGAGAGCTGGCAGCGGTCCTTCGCGGTGACCGCCGAGGTCTTCGGCATCGGCGCCGACGACCGCTATGCGACCCTCGGCGACCTCCGCCATTCGCTCACGCTTTATGCCCTGCTCGAGGGGTTTCACCTCGGCGCCGACGTCGCCTCGCTTGTCGGGATGCGGCCCCGCGCACAGGCGCATTTCATCGTCGAGACCTACATCACCGTGCTCTACGCCACCCCCACGCAACTGCGCCTGCTGCTGCGCGGGTCCGAGGCGGCGGGCCTTGCCGCCTTCCCCGCTCTGCGGCACATCTTCTGCGGCGGCGGCCCGCTTGATCAGGCACTCGCTGACCAGCTGCGCACGCGCTTCCGCCACGCCGACCTCCGCGCCTTCTTCGGCGCTTCCGAGACCAGCTTCATTACCCTGAGCGACGCAGCCACACCCGCCGGTTCGGTCGGTCGCCCCTACCCCGGCGTGTCGCTGAAGATCGACGCGCCCACCGGCGAGACCGGCGAGATCTGGGTCGCCAGCCCCTATCTCTTCGAGGGCTACGCCAGCGGCAGCGCCTCCGACACCCGGCGCGACGGCGCCTGGCTGAGCATCGGCGAAATGGGGTACCAGGACGCCGCGGGCCACCTCTTCCTGCGCGGGCGCAAGAGCCGCATGGTCACCGTCGCCGATCACAACGTCTTTCCCGAAGAGATCGAGTCGGTTCTGGCACAGGTCCCCGGCGTCACCGCCTGCGCCGTTGTGCCCCGGTCTGACGCCGCGCGCGGCCACCGGATGATCGCCTTTGTCCAGGGCGCCGCCCCCGAGGCGACCCTGCGTGCCGCCTGTCGCGCCGCCCTGCCCCCGCACGCCGTGCCACACCGCTTCATTCCCCTCGCCGAACTGCCGCTCCTGCCCGCCGGCAAACCCGACCTCGCGGCGCTGGCACAAAGGGTTAAGGCATGAGCCACATCCTCGCCGCCCGCCGCAGCGCCGTGGCGCCGCGCAACGGTGCCTTCGCCACGCTGGAGCCGCACGAGATCGCGGTGCCGGTGATCGCCGCACTTCTGGCCGACGCCGGTCTGGAACCGGAAGACGTCGGCGAACTGATCCTGTCCAACGCCCTCGGCGCCGGCGGCAACCCGGCGCGCGTCGCCGCCCTGGCTGCCGGCCTGCCCGAGTGCGTCGCCGGGCTCACCATAGATCGGCAATGCGCCGGCGGCCTCGACGCGCTGCTCCTGGCCTCGGCCATGGTGCAGAGCGGCTTGCATGACGTGGTGATCGCCGGCGGCGCCGAGAGCTATTCCCGCCGCCCCCAGCGCCTGCGCACCTTCGCCGACGGCCGCCCGCCCGAACCCTACGACCAGGCCCGCTTCACCCCCTGGCCCGAGCGCGACCCCGCCATGGCCGAAGCCGCCGACCGCCTTGCGCAAGTCCTCGGGATCAACCGCGACACCCAGGACGCTTGGGCCATCGAGAGCCATCGCAAGGCGCTCGCCTTCCAACCTCCCGGGATCGTCGAGATTGCCGGCCTCGCCAGCGACCCGTTCACCCGCGCCCTCACCCCCCGGCTCTGCGCTCGTGCGCCGGAGGTCCACGGCACGATCACCGCCGCCAACATGGCCGTCGCCGCCGATGCCGCGGCCTTCGTTCTGGTGGTGTCAGACAGGCTGGCGCAAGGCGGCCAAAGCGCGGAAATCCTCGCCGGCAAGACCCTCGGCGGCCCCCCCGACATGCCCGGCCTCGCCCCCGTCGCCGCCATCGAGGCGGTGCTGCAGGACACCCCGCGCAACACCCTCGTCAGCGCCGAGATCATGGAGGCCTTCGCCGTCCAGGCCATCGCCTGCCAAGAGGGCGCCAAACTCCCCCGCGAGATCGTCAATGCAAACGGCGGCGCCCTCGCCCGCGGCCACCCCATAGGCGCCAGCGGCACCATCCTCGCCGTCGACCTGTTTCACCAGCTGCGCGCCACACCCGGCACAGGCCTCGCCGCAATCGCCTCGGCCGGCGGCCTCGGCACCGCCCTGCTGTTGCGCACCAGGGCCCGCCCGGCACCGACCTGATCTTCTTCTCTTTGAAAATACCGCCGGGGGGTCCGGGGGGCTGGCCCCCCGGGGGGTGACCTCAGTCGCCCTGCGTCGGCGTATTGATCCCCACCTTCTGGAAATACCGCCGGATGTTGCGCGCCGCCTGACGGATGCGCTGTTCGTTCTCGACCATGGCGATGCGCACATAGCCTTCGCCGCGCGGCCCGTAGCCAATGCCCGCCGCCACCGCGACATTGGCATGGGTCAGAAGCTCCTTGGAGAACTCGAGCGAGCCCATATGCGCCAGCGCCGGCGGCAAGGGCGCCCAGGCGAACATCGAGGCGGCCGGCGCCGGGATCTCCCAGCCGGCGCGGGCAAAGCTCTCGACCATCACGTCGCGGCGCTTCTGATAGCGGGCGCGGTTCTCGGCCACGATGTCCTGCGGACCGTTCAGCGCCGCGCAGGCCGCCGCCTGGATCGGGGTAAAGGCGCCGTAGTCGAGGTAGGATTTCACCCGGGTCATCGCCGCGATCAGCCGCGGGTTGCCCACCGCAAAGCCCATGCGCCAGCCGGCCATGGAATAGCTCTTCGACAGCGAGGTGAACTCCACCGCCACGTCCTTGCCGCCCGGCACCTCGAGGATCGAGCGGGTCGGCTTGCCGTCGTAATAAAGCTCGGAATAGGCCAGGTCCGAGATCACGTAGAGGCTGTTTTCGCGGGCAAAGGCCACGAGGCGTTCATAGAACGCCAGGTCCACCGTTTCGGCCGTCGGGTTCGAGGGGTAATTGACCACCAGCACCTTGGGCTTGGGGCGGCAATCGGCGATCGCCTTCTCGAGGCTCTGGAAATAGAACTCGTCGGGCGTCGTCGGCACCGCGTGGATCGTCGCGCCGGCCATGATGAAGCCGAAGGTATGGATCGGATAGGACGGATCGGGTGCCAGCACCACGTCGCCGGGCGCGGTGATCGCGGTGGCGAGCGAGGCGAGGCCCTCCTTGGAGCCCATGGTGACGACCACCTCGGTCTCGGGGTCGAGTGTGACGCCGAAGCGGTTGCCGTAGTAGTTCGCCTGCGCGCGGCGCAACCCGGGGATGCCTTTGGACTGGGAATAGCCGTGCGCGTCGGGCTTCTGCGCCACTTCGATCAGCTTGTCGATGACATGCTGCGGCGGCGGCAGATCGGGGTTGCCCATGCCCAGATCGATCACGTCGCGGCCCTCGCGCCGCGCCGCCGCGCGCATCGCCGTGACCTCGGCAATGACATAGGGCGGCAACAGGCTCAGGCGGTAGAATTCATCAGACATGGGAGTATTTCGGCTTCTGTTGGGATGATGCGCCATGGCTTACCCGCCGTCGCCGCCGGTTGGTAGCCTGTTTTGCGCCGCGACCGGCCGCAGGCGCCATTTTTTGCCTCAGTCGGCCAGCCCCAGCGCCAGCGCGGCCATCGCCAGATAGGTCAGCTGGTGCAGGAACTGGTCGGCGCCCAGCGCCATCCAGAACCGCGGCTGTGCGGTGGTCAGCGCGCGCTGGCGCAGCCAGCGTTCCTTGCCCCAATCGAGGTGATAATGCAGCACGATTTCGGCCAGGGCGAGGCCGAGGATCACCCCGAAAGCCACCCCCGCCACCGCCAGAAGCCCGGCGCTCAGCCCGCCGTGGATGGCCGCATGCAAGAGCCCGCCGGGATGACCGTAGCTGCCCTTGCCGGCCAGCATGAAGGGGGTCTGAAGCAGGTAGTCACCGGCGAGATGTTTGACCTGGAAGCCGAGGATCAGCAGAAGCAGCCACTGGACCTCAAGGCTCACGAGGCTGTTGCCTGATAGAACGACAGGGTCCCCGGCATGTCGAGCGCGCCGGTGGAGTCGATGAAGGGGGCAAATGCCTCGCGGATTTCGTCCGCGATCCGCGACCGCTGGGCGGCGTCGGGCTGTTTCAGCCGATAGAGCGTCGAAATCGGTCCGACGTAGGATAGGGTCTGCATCACGGCGTTCAGTCCTCCGGGATGGCGGATCGAAAAGGTCTCTTGCCAGCCTTGGGGATCATGATAGCCGGCCTCGCGCAAAAGCCCTGTTACATAGATCACATCTGAAAACGCCAGCGGCCCCGGCGGCGGGGTCTTGCTGGGCGGCGAAGGCGGCATCGGGCCGAGATGCCGCTCGGCCACGCCGAGAGGGATCGAGAACCACGGGTTGTCGCGCCCGGCCCAGCCGTTGAAGGCGATCACCGCGCCGGGGGCCAGCCGGGTGCGGATACGCGACAGCGCGAGCACCGGGTCGGAAAAGAACATCATGCCGAGATGCGCGGTGCAGATGTCGAAGCCGCCCGCGTCCAGCGGCTCGGTCTGGATGTCGAGCTTGCGAAAGGCCAGACCCGCCTGCCCCTCGGCCCGGCGTCGCGCCAGCGCCAGCAGCGGATCGGAGATGTCGAGGCCAAGGACCTCCCCCCCCGGCGTCACCGCGCGGGCCAGATCGAGGCTGAAACTGCCGGCGCCGCTGCCGATCTCGAGCACGCGCGCCCCGGGGGCCAGCGGCAGCAGCTCCGCAAGCCGCGCCATCGAGCCGGCGAGAAAGAGGTCGAGGTCGCGCTGGTGCTGCGCCCAATCGGCACCGGACTGGCCGTTCCAGATGTCATGCGTCGCGCGATTGCTCACCAGGTCGCGCCCTGCAGCTCGGCCAGCGCGCGGCGGGCATCGGCGAGGTCCGGCGTGGTCATCTCGTCCGGGAAGCGCGCCAGGGCGGCGGCCAGCGCCGGCGCCCGCGACGGATCGATCCGGCAGGCCGAGACCAGCGCCCGCAGCTCGCAGAACACCGAGGCCTGGCCCTGCGCCACCGCCAGCGCCTGATCGATGTGCCAGAGCCCCTCGGCCACGTCGCCGCGCTGCGCCAGAAGCTCGCCATGCACCCGCAGCACCTCTGGCCTGACCAGGTTCTCCTGGCTGCGTTCCAGCGCCGCCAGCGACTGCTGCGACATCGCCCAGGCCTCTGACGGCATGGCACATTCCTGCGCCAGACCGGCCTTCAGGGTGAGGTAGAGCGGCTGCAACATGTGACAGCCCGACGCCTCGTAGCGGGCAAAGCCGGTGTCGATGGTGCTGCGGCCGCGCTCATGGTCGCCCAGCTTGCACAGCCCCCAACCCCAGAGAATGCGCCCTACCCCTTCGTGAAAGGGAAATTCGAAGCGCTCGGCCAGTTCGGCGGCCTCCTGCGCGGTGGGCAGCAGCCGGTCGAAATCCTGCATCAAGTGATAGGTGAAAGCGGAAAAGGTCAGCGAGCGGGCCAGCGAGAACGGATGTTCGATGCTGCGGGCGATGGTCAGCATGTCGTCGCAGCAGCGCAGCGCCGCCTCGGGCTCGCCCAGGTACCACAGCCCGCTGCTCAGATAGGCCATGCAACCCAGCCCCGGATCGTCGCCGTAAAGCGCGATGTTGCCGGCGCCGGCGCCCTTGGCATAGCCCTGGATCGCGTGTTCCAGGTGGTGCCGCGCCTCGCGCAGGTTGCCCAGCATGAAGGCGGTGGCGCCCAGTGCGCGCTCGGCCTCGAGCGCCAGGGCAGCATTCGGCGCCTCGCCGCCGGTCAGCGCCTTCATCTCCTGCGCCACCTCTTCGGCGGCGGGATATTGTGCGCTCATCTGCCGGTACATCCAGAGCCCGCGGCGCACCGCAAAACGTTCGGCCTGACGGCCGACGGTATCGGCCAGTGTCGCCGCCTCGGCATAAAGCGCGCCGACCGGCTCAGCGCCGTAGCCGTCGTGCGAGGACAGCACCGGCCCCAGCGCCAGCAGCATCGCCAGCCGCCGGGCATCACGGTCGCGCCCGGCGGGCAGCTTGTCGAGCAGGCCGAGGCCACGGCGGAAATGCTCGATCGCCTCGCCCTGGGCCGAGCGGCGGGCGGCGCGGCTGCCGGCGCCTTTCCAGCGCGCCACGGCTTCCGAGTAACGCTCGGCGGCGGTCAGGTGGTTGGCCAGCACCAGGTCATCGGCGGTCGGGCTTACCGCAAGGGTGTCGGCAATCGCGCCGTGGATCGCGCGGCGGCGCGACTTGGGCTGCGACTGATAGGCCGCCTCCTGGATCAGCGCGTGGCGAAAGATGTAGCGCGGATCGCCGGCCTCGATCGCCTCGATCAGCGCCAGCGATTCCAGCGTTTCCAGCAGCGGCGCCAGTTCCGACAGGTCGCGGCCCATCACCCGCGCCAGCACGCCGGGGTCGAAGACCCGGCCGATGCAGCTGGCGACCTGCGCCACCGCCCGCGCCTCGCCGGCGGATTCCAGACGGGCGGCCAGCACGCCCTGCAGGGTCGCGGGGATGGTCAGCGTGGCTTCGCCGCTGCCGTCGTCGCTGCGCTTGGCAATGTCGCGGGTCAGCTCGGCCAGAAACAGCGGTACGCCGTCAGAGGCTTCGACGATCTTGCGCCGCAGCTCGGGCGCCAGCCCGGCGGCCAGTTGCGACACCATGCGTTCGGCCGCGCCCCGGCCGACGCGCGTGAGCTCGATCCGCCGCACCGGCAGACGCCCGGCCCAGGGCGGCGCGTATTCCGGCCGGGCGGTGGCCAGGATCACCAGCGGCAGGTCGGCGGCATGTTCGGCCAGATGCGCCAGCAGCTGGTCGGTCAGCGGATCGGTCCAATGCATGTCCTCGATCACCAGCAGCAGCGGCGCCCGGGTACATTCGGCGCGCAGGATGTCGGTCAGGGCCCCGAACCACGCGGTGCGCCGCAGTTCCGAGGTTTGCACCAGCAGCGCCGGGTCGAGATCGAGCAGATCGCCCAGCCCGCTGAGGTAGACCTCGGGCGCCAGCCCCTGCTGCGCCGCCAGCATGGCAAAGGCCGCGCGGCGGGTCTCGATCGGCGCGTCGGGCAGCACGGCGGCCCGTTCACAGAGCCAGGCCATCACCGGATAGAGCGTGGCATTGTCGTTGTAGGGCCAGCATTGCAGCTCGTGGGCCTGCCCGCCGGCGGCGCGGCAGGCGCGCAGGAAATGCGCGCTGACATGGCTCTTGCCGATGCCGGCCTCGCCCTCGAGCAGGACAAGACGCAGCCCCTCGCCGGTGGCCGCCTCCTGCCACCAGCCGGTCAGCCGGGCCATCGGTCTGGCGCGGCCTTCGATCGGCGCCTCGCCCAGCCGCGCGCTGCGCGCCCGGCTGGGCGCGGTCTGGATCGAGGCCCCCTCGAGCCGCACCACGCCAACCTCGGTGGTGAACCCCTTGACCAGATGCGCGCCGAGATCGGTCATCGCAAAACGCGGCTCCGGCAGGAGCGCCGCCGTCGCCCGGTCGATCAGCACCTCGCCGGGATTGGCAAGGGCTTCGAGCCGGGCGGCGAGGTTGGGGGTCTTGCCGAAGACGGTGTCGAGCTGCACCGAGCCCGAGTCCATCTTGCGCCCCGCCAGCACCAGCCCGGTCGCCATGCCGACACGCACCTGCAGCGGCCGGCCCGAGGGCGCCTGGAGCCGGGCCACCGCCTGTACCAGCGCCAGCGAGGCATGGGCGGCGCGCTGCGGCGCATCCTCGTAGGCCTGCGGCCAGCCGAAATAGACCAGCAGACCGTCGCCAAGGTAATTGCCGACATGCCCGCCCCAGCGCGCCACCTCGGTGCGGCAGGTCTCGACAAAGCGGGCGATCAGCGCCTCGAGGTCCTCAGGGTCCATCGCGGTGGCAAGGCCGGTGAAATCCACCAGATCGCAGAACAGCACGGTGATCTGCCGCCGCTCGCCGGCATCAGCCTCGCGCCGGGCCGCGCCATTGGTCACTTCGGTGTCGGACTGGAAGTCCTCGATCGCCTTGAGAACCCGCTTGCGCGCCCCGAGCGGCAGGCCGATCTCGCGCAGATCCGCATTGGTCAGCGTCCCGAGGATATCGAGGCCGATCTCGTGCTCTGCAAAGCGCGACGCATATTTTTCGAGCCCATGGCTGCGAAGCCAGTCTTCAACCTGCAAGCGTTTCCCCGGACGATCGTGAACGAGCGAATGAACTGAAAGAACTTTGGAGTGATGTTACTCACACTTATAGCCGGTTACCGCCCCTAACGGTATATAGGTATGTCGCTTTTTTTAAGGATCGGTGACAAAATGGGCGGCAGCAAAGGATGAGCCCATGCACAATCGCCGGCAGATCTTGACACTCGGCGCCGCGGGCGCGGCGCTGGGCGGGGCGGTGGCCTTTGGCTGGTCGGGCCGGGCGGTGGCCGATGCGCTCTCGGGCTTTGGCCTGGGCGGGGCGGGCGACCTGGCCAACCCGGCCGAGATCCGCAGCGTCGACGGCACCCTGACCGCGACGCTCAAACCGACCCTGTCGCAGGCGCTGGTGGATGACAAGCCGCGCAAATTGCGCCGTTATAACGGCGGCTTGCCCGGTCCGACGCTGCGGCTGCGCCCCGGTGACGCGATGAACATCCGGCTGGAAAACGCCCTGCCGCCGAACCCTTTGCCGGTGCCGGACCTTGCCGAATATCCCGGGCTGAGCGCCGAGGATATCTGCGGCCCGCCCGGCAACAGCCATGTGGCGCCGCATGATCTCAACACCACCAACCTGCATTTCCACGGGCTGCACGTGAGCCCCAAGGGCCGCAGCGACAACGTCTTTCTCACCGTCGAGCCGGGGCAGGCGTTCAACTACCGCGTGCAGATCCCCGACACCCATCCAGTGGGCAGCTTCTGGTATCACCCGCATTGGCACGGCTCGGTGGCGGCGCAGATCGGCAGCGGCATGGCCGGCATGATTCTGATCGAGCCCGAGGATTACGTGCCGCCCGGCCTGCCCGAGCGGCAGATCATCATCCAGACGGTGATCGGCAGCGACGCGGCGGCGTTCGACGATCCGCGCCAGTTCATGTCGCTGAGCGCGCCGCGGATCTTCACGCTGAACGGCCAGTATCGCCCCACCCTGCGGCTGCGCCAGGGCGAGCGGCAGTTCTGGCGTCTGCTGCTGGCCAACGATTTCCAGTTTTGTCCGTTGGATTTCAAGGCTATGGGGCTGAAGGCCATTGTCGTCGGCCGTGACGGCACGCCGTTGCGCGAACCGGTCGAGGTGGACAGCCTGCTCCTGTCCCCTGGCAACCGGACCGATGTGGTGGTCGAGGGGCTGGCGCCCGGTCTGCATGACATGGTGCGCCAGCCCTATCGCCACGGGCTGGTCGATCTGGACGCGCGCACCATCGCCCGGGTGCATGTGGAGCCCGGCAAAAAACGCTCGCGGCTGATGCCGGCGCGCGCGGCCACCCCGCCCGACATCACCGACGCCGAGATCGTGCGCAAACGCACCGTCGTGCTGGGCGAGCGGCGCGACCGACGGGCGGTCTTTGACCTGGCCTTCACCATCGACGGCCAATCCTATGACCCCGACGTCTGGCATCTCGAGCCAAAGCTCGGGACCGCCGAGGAATGGACCTTCGTCAACACCACCGCCTATCCGCATCCGATGCACATCCACATCAACCCCTTCCAGGTGGTGGCGATCAGCGGCGAACCGGTGCCCGAGCGGCCCTGGTACGACACCTTCGTGGTGCCGGCGGCGGGGACGCTGACCCTTCGCTCGCGGTTCGAGGATTTCGACGGCGATTTCGTCACCCATTGCCACATCCTGCCGCATGAGGACGCCGGCATGATGATGAACGTAAGGATTTTGCCATGACCCGTTTCGATGAAAGCACCGCGTTTCCGCGGAAGGCGCGGATGGGCCATGCCCGGCCTCTGGAGGGCGGTAACGCCTGGGCAAACCCATGTTCTGAAGAGCATCATTGTCGCGCAGACCGCTGGTCCTTCAACAGATGCGCTCCCGGGGGGGAGGTCGGGCATCCGGGCGCACCTTTCAACAATTGGCGGGCGAAACTGGCGGCGGGTCTCGTTGCCGCGCTCTCTCTGGCGCTCCCTGTGGCAGCCGAGCAAACCTTTCAGGCCGAGACCTGCCTGAGCTGCCATTCCGTTGACGGCGTCGCCCATATCGACCACATCCCGATCATCCACGGCCAGTCGCAGACCTATCTGCACAACGCCCTGCACGCCTACAAATCCGGCCAGCGCAGCGGCGGCACCGCCGATGTCATGCAGGCGGTGGCTGCACAGCTCAGCGATGCCGAGATCGACCTGCTGGCGGGCTTTTTCGGCACCGATGCCTCCACCGTCTCGAACGCACCGATCACCCATCTGGTCAAGGCCGCCGCCGCTGGCGCCGACGACCGGCTTGTCTATCTCACCTCGCCCGATGGCAGAGACCGGGTGCTGCAGAGCCAGTTCAACAAGGATTACTTCCTCGTCGCGCCCTACGTGGAAAGCGAGAAGTTCCTGACCTTCTGCTCGATCGCCACCATGGCCGCGGTGCTCAATTCCTTCGAGGACAAGCTGCAACGGCCGATCGATCCGAAACGCTATCCCTACCCCTATTTCACCCAGGAGAACATCTTCAACGAGGCCAACCAGCAGGTCAAAACCTTCGAAGGGGTGGTGACCGACGGGCTGACCCTGGCGGAGATCGGCGCATATCTCACCCACCTTAACGTCAATCCGACCACGATCTTTGCCGACGACCATGACCTCGACGCGATGCGCGACAAGATCCTTGCGGCGCTGTCGGACCCGGCGGTGCGGGTGATCCTGAACTACAACCGCGGCATCGTCGGTCAGGACGGCGGCGGGCATGTTTCACCGATTGCCGCCTATCACGAGGCCAGCGATTCCGTGCTGGTGCTGGATGTTGCCGGCTACAAGTATCCGCCGGCCTGGGTCCCGATGCCGCTGCTTTACAAGGCGATGCTCGACAAGGACAGCGCCTCGGACCGCGCCCGTGGTCTGGCGCTGGTGAGGACCTATTGATGCAGCGCTTTGCCCGCCGTGACGTGATCCGCATCCTGGGCGCCGCCATGGCGCTGGCCCCCGCCGGCGCCAGCGCACGGCTTGGGGTCGAGGATGATCTGGCGATCTTCCGCGACATCATCCGTGCCATCGGCGGCACCACCTATCTGCCCCCTGTCCTTTCAGAGGCCTGCGAGACCGAGTTTGCCCGCGGCTTCGGTACCGAGGCGATGTTCTCATTGGTGGACCTCGCGCGTCGCCGCCCCGACCTCGGGGCGATGAGCAAGGCCGCCAGCCTGCGGGCCGGCGACCAGATGCGCTGGATCGCCACCTTCCTCTTTACCGGCGAGGTCGATGGCGAGGTGAGATACTACGACTATTGCCTGGGCTGGCAGGCGCTGACCTTTGCCACCGCACCGGGGCTGTGTGGCGGGCCCTTTGGCCATTGGCAGGAGCCCGAGCGATGACGACGCCCGTGCCGGAAAGTGTCGATGTGCTGGTGGTGGGCGCCGGCATGGCCGGATCGCATCTGGCGCTGGAACTGGCGCAGGCCGGCCGCCAGGTCATAGTGCTCGAGGCCGGGCCGAAGAAGCCGCGTCACGACTGGATGTCGGTCTTTACCAACAACCCGGTCAAGGGGCCGCAAGCGCCCTACCCGTCGAACCCTTGGGCGCCGCACCCCGAGGATGGCGGCTACGCCAGCTTCTACGACCAGGCCGGGCCGATGGAGTTCGTCGGCGCCTACCTGCGGATTTACGGCGGCTCGACCTGGCATTGGACCGGCTTTGCCGACCGGCTGCGCCCGGCCGATTTCCGGATGAAGAGCACCTATGGCGTCGCCCTCGACTGGCCGGTCAGCTACGACGATCTGACGCCCTATTATGTCCGCGCCGAGAAGATCTGGGGCGTCGCCGGCAGCATGGAGCACACCTGGGGCGCGCCCCGGACCGAGCCCTATCCGATGCCGCCGATCCCGGCCTCCTACATGGACAGCCGCGTCGATATCGCGCTCAAGCAGATGGGGCTGCACTCCGGCATCTTCAGCCATGCCCGCAACTCGGTACAATTCGACGACCGCCCGCCCTGCTGCGGCAACAACACCTGCGTGCCGATCTGCCCGATCGGCGCCAAGCTCGACGGCTCGGTGATCGCCGACAAGGCCGAGGCCGCGGGCGCGCAGATCATCACCGAGGCGGTGGTGACGATGATCCACGTAGGCCCCGACGGTCAGGTCACCGGCGTCGACGTGCGCCGCCCCGACGGCAGCGAAACCCGGGTGACCGCCAATGTCTACGCGCTCTGCTGCCATGCGATCGAGAACCCGCGCCTGCTGCTGATGTCGGCGCAGGAAAACGCGCCCAACGGCGTCGCCAACGGCTCTGACGCAGTGGGGCGCTACCTGATTACCCAGGCCAACCAGGACACCAAGGGCGTGACCCGCGATCCGGTCTTTCCCTATCGCGGCCCGCAGCAGACCTCCGGCCTGATCGAGCTGCGCGACGGCGAATTCCGCTCCTCTCACGCCGCCATCGGCACCAGCTTCATGAATTCGGGTCATTCCGGCAATTCCGACGGCACCGAGGTCGCCAGGGACCTTATTTCCAAGGGATACCTCGGCCAGACGCTGGTCGCCGAGCTCAACCGCATCGTCTCGCGCCACTTGCGGCTCAATTCCAGCGGAGAAATCCTGCCGGACCCCGACAATAGACTGACGCTGTCTGACGAACGTGACAGCGCCGGGCTGCCCAAGGCGCGGATTGCCTACAGCATCGACGATTACACCCGCGCGGGAATGGAAATTTCCATGGGGATCAACCGGGAGGTTCTGGAGCGGTTGGGCTCGACCGAGATCACCTCGAACGAGGTCTATCTGTCGAACGCGATCATCGGCGGCACGGCACGGATGGGCACCGATCCCGAAACCTCGGTCGTCAACGCGCACCAGCAGGCGCATCAACATCCGAACCTCTACATCATGGGGTCATCGGCGCATGTGACCATGCCGGTCAACGCCCCCACGCTGACCATTGCCGCGCTGGCGATGCGCACGGCCGAACATATCCTGGGCTAGAGGTCAGAGGCTGGAGCTCAGCCCGCCGGAGCCCAGGAAATACTGCGAGGCGATGGGGCGGTAGGCCGCGCCCAGCACCCGTGCGTTGGCACCGACGTGGCCTTCGGCGAACTCGGGGCGATAGAGCCCGATGGTCTCGATATCGCGCGACAGTTCCGCCACCCGGTGGACCAGCCGCTTGCGCACCGCTGCGGGAAAGGCGCCGTCGATCAGGATCGCCTCGAAGTCGATCACCGCGCAGCACGACAGCGCCGCCATCGCAAGTTCCTGCGCCGCCATCTCGATCCAGGGGCCGACCTGCGTCTCGAAGTCGGACCAGTTGGCGCCTTGTGTCCAGAGCAACTTGGGGTCCTGCCCGGCATCGCGGATCGCCGCCTCGAGCCAGAAGATCGAGGCCCGGTCCATCAGCTGCGCCGGCCGGCCCTCGGCGTCGCGGGTGATCAGCGAGCCCAGAGCGCCGGCGTTCTCGCGGTGGCCCTCGTAGACCGCGCCATTGAGCACCACGCCGCCGCCGGCAAAGGCCCCGATGAAGAAATAGGCGTAATCGCGGAACTTGCGGCCCTGACCAAAGGTGTTCTCGGCATAACAGGCCGAGGTGGCGTCATTGATCAGCGAGATCGGCAGATCGGAGAAGCCCGCGACCTCCTTGACGATGTCGCGGCCGTGCCAGGAGTCATAAGAGCGGTCGTCGGCGCCGATGATCTCGTGCCGTTTCCACAGCTCGAAGGGCGCGGCAATGCCGATGCCGCAGATCAGGTCGCGCTGCTCGGGGTCGAGCTCGGCCGACATGCTCTCGATCCCGTCCTTCAGAAAGGTCAGAAGCCCGTCGGGATCGGGGTAGTGATACTGGATATGGGTCTGCGCCCGCACCTCACCCATCAGGTCCATCAGCGCCAGATCGGCGGAGCGGCGGCCGATCTTCAGCCCGAAGGAGAAGCTACCGGCAGGGTTGAGCGCCATCGGGATGCGCGGCTTGCCCACCCGTCCCCGCTGCGGCTCGCCCTTGATCAGCAGGCCGTCGGCCTCGAGCGAACGCAGGATCACCGAAACCGTCTGGGCGGACAGATTGGATTGCCTGGCCATGTCGCTGCCCGGCATCGGCCCGAGCCGCTGGATCATCGACAGCAACAGCCTCTCGTTATAATCGCGCACTCCGCTCTGGTTGACACCACTGCTGAAGCTCCGGCTGTTTTCCTGCGTCATGAATCGCTCCTCCTGCCTACCAAACTTTACACGCGTCAATTAATAAATCAAAGTGATTTATTAATTGACGCAACGCCGCGAATCAGCTTTTATACTCATGCTCTCGCTCACCATGGGCGAGACGGGAGGGTCGGTCCAGTGACCGCCACTATTACATGTCTTTGGGAGGACATCATGAAAAAGCTTCTTCTCGGCACAGCCGTGACCTGCGCAGCTATGGCCGGCGCCGCCAATGCCGGCAGCCACTCGGTGTCTGCCTGCCTCATTACCAAAACCGACACCAACCCCTTTTTCGTAAAGATGCGCGAAGGCGCGACCGCCAAGGCCGAAGAGCTGGGCATCGAACTGAACTCCTATGCCGGCAAGGTCGACGGCGACAATGAAACCCAGGTTCAGGCGATCGAGACCTGCATCGCCAATGGCGCCAAGGGCATCCTGATCACCGCCTCCGACACTTCCGGCATCGTGCCTTCGGTCCAGCAGGCCCGCGACGCCGGCATCCTGGTGATCGCCCTCGACACGCCGCTCGATCCGATCGTCAGCGCCGACATGACCTTTGCCACCGACAACTTCCTCGCCGGTGAGTTGATCGGCAAATGGGCCGCCGCCAAGCTGGGCGACGAGGCCGCCAATGCCAAGATCGCCATGCTCGACCTCGCCATCAGCCAGCCCACCGTCGGCGTGCTGCGCGACCAGGGCTTCCTGCAGGGCTTTGGCATCGACCTGAAAGACCCGAGCAAATGGGGCGACGAGGATGACCCGCGCATCGTCGGCAACGACGTGACCCAGGGCAACGAGGAAGGCGGCCGTCGCGCGATGGAGAACCTGCTGGCCACCGATCCCTCGATCAACGTGGTTTATACCATCAACGAACCCGCCGCTGCCGGCGCCTATGAGGCGCTGAAAGCCATCGGTCGTGAAAACGACGTGTTGATCGTCTCGGTCGATGGCGGCTGCCCCGGCGTGGAAAACGTCGAAGCCGGCGTGATCGGTGCCACCTCGCAGCAGTATCCGCTGAAGATGGCATCGCTCGGCATCGAAGCCATCGCCGAATGGGCCGAAAACGGCGAGAAACCCTCGGCCTCGGAAGGCAAGGACTTCTTCGACACCGGCGTCGCGCTGGTCACCGACCAGCCGGTCGACGGCGTCGAGTCCATCTCGGTTGCCGAAGGCAAGGACCTCTGCTGGGGCTGATATGATCGGCCGGGCCGTCCTCGGGCGGTCCGGCATCGATTTGCGCGCCCCGCGCCCCGGACCTGATCCGGGGCCTCCCCTCAAGTCCGGCCGAAAGATCCCCCTCCGGGGAATGCAGGGTCAGGTCCGGGACGCGAGGCGCGCCACGCCATCACCGGGTTCCACTCCGCCACGGCGATTGACGCAACGACATCTATACACGCAAGCTGACACATCCCGGGGGCGGGTCACCTGCCCGCCCCCGGTCCTATTCCCGAACGCCAAGCGTTCCATCTGATCTTCCGGGAGGCATCCATGTCCAACGCGGACAATTACGAAGCGGTCACCAAGGGAGCGGCAAGCGACGTCGCCTCCTTTGACGAGCCGCACAAGGGCTTCGTGGGCAAGTTCCACGACACCCTTCACTCCACCCCGGCGCTGGTGCCGCTGATCGTTCTGGTCGCCGCCACCGTCATTTTCGGGCTGGTGCTGGGCTCCAAGTTCTTCTCGCCCTTCGCGCTGACGCTGATCCTGCAACAGGTGCAGATCGTCGGTGTGCTGGCCGCGGCGCAGACGCTGATCATCCTGACCGCCGGCATCGACCTGTCGGTCGGCGCGATTGCCGTGCTCTGCACCGTGGTCATGGGCAAGGTCTCCTTCGACTACGGCATGCCGCCCTTCATCGCGGTGATCGTCGGTCTCATCGTCGGCACCGGCATCGGCGCCTGCAACGGCTGGCTGGTCAGCCGCATGAAGCTGCCGCCCTTCATTGTGACGCTTGGCATGTGGCAGATCGTTCTGGCCGCGACCTACCTCTATTCCGCGAACGAGACGATCCGGTCACAGGACATCGAGGCCGAGGCCCCCTTCCTGCAGTTCCTCGGCACCACCTTCGATGTCGGCGGCGCGCGCTTCACGCTGGGCGTCTTCCTGATGATCGCGCTGGTCGCCGTGCTGGCCTATGCGCTGCGCGCCACCGCCTGGGGCCGCCATGTCTATGCCGTGGGCGACGACCCCGAGGCCGCGCAGCTGGCCGGTGTCGACGTGCACAAGACGCTGATGTCGGTCTACATGCTGGTGGGCTTCATCTGCGCGCTGGCCGGCTGGGTGATGATCGGCCGCTTCGGCTCGGTCTCGCCCTCGGCCACCACCGGCGTGATCGGCAACATCCAGGCGATCACCGCCGTGGTGATCGGTGGCATCTCGCTCTTCGGCGGGCGCGGCTCGATCCTCGGAGCCTTCTTCGGCGCGCTGATCGTCGGCGTCTTCGAACTGGGCCTGCGGATGGCCGGGGCCAACCCGCAATGGACCTTCCTGCTGATCGGCGCACTCATCATCGCCGCCGTGGCCGTGGACCAGTGGATCAGAAAGGTGACCGCGTGATGCAACCTATTCTCAAGGGAACGAACCTCGTCAAACGCTATGGCAAGGTCACCGCACTGGATCATTGCGACTTCGAGCTCTACCCGGGCGAGATCCTCGCGGTGATCGGCGACAACGGGGCCGGCAAATCGACGCTGATCAAGGCGGTGTCGGGGGCGGTCATCCCCGACGAAGGCGAGGTCGAGCTCGAGGGCAAGCCGGTCAAGTTCGCCTCGCCCATCGATGCGCGCAATGCCGGGATCGAGACGGTCTATCAGACGCTGGCGATGTCGCCCGCCCTGTCGATCACCGACAACATGTTCATGGGCCGCGAGATCCTGCGCAAGGACTGGATGGGCAAATACCTCCGCAAGCTCGACACCAAGGAGATGGAGCGCTTTGCCCGCGAGAAGCTGTCCGAACTGGGGCTGATGACGATCCAGAACATCAACCAGGCGGTCGAGACGCTTTCCGGCGGTCAGCGTCAGGGCGTGGCGGTGGCGCGGGCGGCGGCCTTCGGCTCGAAGGTGATCATCCTCGATGAGCCGACGGCGGCGCTGGGGGTCAAGGAAAGCCGCAAGGTGCTGGAGCTGATCCAGGACGTGAAGTCGCGCGGCATTCCGATCATCCTGATCTCGCACAACATGCCGCATGTCTTCGAGGTGGCCGACCGGATTCACATCCACCGGCTGGGCAAGCGGCTCTGCGTGATCGATCCGAAGGATTACACCATGTCCGACGCGGTGGCCTTCATGACCGGCGCCAAGGTGCCCGAGGGCGCACAGGCGGCCTGAGCGCCCCGCCCGCCCCGACAAACAACGCCCCGGCCTTGCGGCCGGGGCGTCTTGCGTTGGTCTCTTGCCTTGGCCGCGGGTGCTGTCGCAAGGTCGGGACGATCAAGGAAGGCATCTCATGTATCTCGGCATCGACATCGGCACCTCGGCGGTCAAGGCCTCGCTCGTGGGCGGCGACCTCGCCCTGATAGGCAGCGCCTCGGCTCCGCTCACCACGCAATCGCCCCGCGCGGGCTGGAGCGAGCAGGACCCCGAGAGCTGGCGCCAGGCAACCATCCAGGCAGTGCGCGATCTGGGGCGGGTTCATCCGCTGGACGGCCTGCGCGCCATCGGCCTCTCGGGCCAGATGCACGGCGCGGTGCTGCTGGACGCCACCGACCGCGTGCTGCGCCCGGCGATCCTGTGGAACGATGGCCGCGCCGAGGCGGTCTGCGCGGCGCTCGACCGCGACCACCCCGAGTTGGCGGCTGTTGCCGGCGTCAGGCCGATGCCCGGCTTCACCGCCCCCAAGCTCGCCTGGCTGGCCGCCCATGAGCCTGATCTCCACGCCCGCATCGCCCGCATCTGCCTGCCCAAGGATCACCTGGGTCTCTGGCTGCACGGCGCCCATGTCACCGACGGCTGCGACGCCGCCGGCACATGGTGGTTCGATCAGGCCGCGCGGCGCTGGTCGCCCGATCATTGCGCCGCTACCGCCACCGATCCCGCCTGGCTGCCAGAGCCGCTGGAGGGCACCGACCTCGCCGGGCATCTGCGCCCCGAGGCCGCCGAGGCGCTGGGCCTGCCCGCCGGCCTGCCGGTGGCCGTCGGCGGCGGCGATGCGGCGGCGGGCGCGGTGTCCGTGGGTGCGGTCAAACCCGGCCGCGGCTTCATCTCGCTCGGCACTTCGGGGCAGATCTTCGTCACCACCGATGGCTACCGCGCCGCGCCCGAGGCCGGCCTGCATTCCTTTGCCCACTGCCTGCCCGGCCAGTGGTTCCAGATGGCGGCGATGCTGAACGGCGCCCGGCCGATGAGCTGGTTTGCCGAAGTCACCGGCCAGAGCGTCGCCGACCTTCTGGCCAGGGCCGAGACCGCCGACGACGACATCCCGCTCTTTCTGCCCTACCTAACCGGCGAGCGCACGCCGCATGGCGACAGCCGCATCCGCGGCAGCTTCTGCGGTCTGGGCGATGCCACCGGCGCGGGCGAGATGATGCGCGCGGTGGTCGAGGCCATCGCCTATGCCTTCTGCGACGGGGCCGAGGCGCTGCGCCGTACCACCGAGATCCCCGAACCGCTGCTGGCCATCGGCGGCGGCACAAGGTCGGACCTGCTGCTGCAGACCATCTCCGACGCCACCGGACTGACCCTGCAGCGCGGCGCCGGCGCCGAGACCGGCCCGGCGCTGGGGGCGGCGCGCATGGCGGCTGTGGCGATCGGCGCGGCCAGCCTCGACGACCTCGACCGACAGCCCGAGAGCGACCGCAGCTTCACCCCGCGCCCCGAGACCGCCCAGCGCCATGCCGCGCGGCTGGACCAGTACCGCGCGCTCTATGCGGCGCTCAAACCCCTGGGCTCGCCTGCCTGACCGCTCACGCCGGCGTGACGGCGCTGACAGATATTGGACAAATCCCGCCGGCCACCCCACATTCGCTGCAACAGAGCAAACGGAGGGAACCCCCGTGACATACAATAAATCCACCGACGCCATCGCCGCGCTCAGCCCCGAGGAATACCGGGTGACCCAGGAGAACGGCACCGAGCGCCCGTTCACCGGCAAGTACAACGACCACAAGGAGCCGGGGATCTACGTCGACATCGTGTCGGGCGAGCCGCTCTTTGCTTCGTCAGACAAGTTCGAGAGCGGCTGCGGCTGGCCGAGCTTTTCCAAGCCGATCGAGCCCGCCCATGTGACCGAGTTGCGTGACACCACCCACGGGATGATCCGCACCGAGGTGCGCTCGGCCCATGGCGACAGCCACCTCGGCCACGTCTTCCCCGACGGCCCGCGTGACCGTGGCGGGCTGCGCTACTGCATCAATTCCGCCTCGCTCCGCTTCATTCACCGCGACGACATGGAGGCCGAGGGCTACGGCGATTACCTGGACCAGGTCGAGGAGGTGACCCAATGAGCAACACGACAGAGCGCGCCGTGCTGGCGGGCGGATGTTTCTGGGGCATGCAGGACCTGATCCGCAAGCTGCCCGGGGTGCACTCCACCCGCGTCGGCTATACCGGCGGCGACGTGCCGAACGCCACCTACCGCAACCACGGCACCCATGCCGAGGGGATCGAGATCGTCTATGATCCCGCCCAGATCTCCTATCGCCAGCTGCTTGAGTTCTTCTTCCAGATCCACGATCCGACCACTGTGAACCAGCAGGGCAATGACCGGGGGATGAGCTATCGCTCGGCGATCTATTACGTCGACGAGGCGCAGAAGGCCGAGGCCCTGAACACCATCGCCGACGTCGAGGCCTCCGGCCTCTGGCCCGGCAAGGTGGTGACCGAGGTGGAGCCTGTCGGCGACTTCTGGGAGGCCGAGCCCGAGCACCAGGACTACCTCGAGCGCTTCCCCGGCGGCTACACCTGCCACTTCCCGCGCAAACACTGGGTCCTGCCGCGGCGGGATGCCGCGGAGTAGGTCTCGGCGTGAGGTTCTGGGTCGGGTTTGCCCTTTAGCGACACCGCCCCGGGCTTGACCCGGGGCCTCATGGCCGGCGCATCGACAACCTCCGGCGAGGTCCCGGATCAAGCCCGGGACGGCGTTCGTCTGAATGTTGACGCCCTCGCAAACGCCGCCCTCTCGCGCACGTCACCCTCGGGCTCGACCCGAGGGTCTCCAGTCATAGGTGGGCAGTTATTCAGGAGATCCCGGGGCAAGCCCGGGATGACGTCAGTGCCGAACGCCCGCCACTTGCCCAACCCCGCCCCGGGCTTGACCCGGGGCCTCATGACCAGCGAACCGGCGAGGTCCCAACCCCAACTTCCCGCCCTCACCCCACAATCGCCCCTTGGAAATCTCCGCGCGGCGACACACCTTGTATCCCATGACACATCACGCCCCCCGCTTTACCTTCGACAACAGCTACGCCCGCGAGCTGGACGGATTCTATGTCCCGTGGGAGGGCGACAAGGTGCCCGAGCCGCGCATCCTGTTGCTGAACGCAGAACTGGCGCAGGAGTTGAATCTCGACGTCGATGCCCTCGACAGCGACGAAGGTGCCGCGATCCTCTCGGGCGCCGCAGCCCCAGAGGGCGCCGAGACCCTGGCGCAGGCCTATGCCGGCCACCAGTTCGGCGGCTTCTCTCCGCAGTTGGGCGATGGCCGGGCGATCCTGCTGGGCGAGGTGCTCGACCGCCAGGGCCGGCGCCGCGACCTGCATCTCAAGGGCTCGGGCCGCACGCCGTTTTCGCGTGGCGGGGACGGCAAGGCGGTGCTTGGCCCGGTGCTGCGCGAGTTTGTCATCGGCGAGGCGATGCAGGCGCTTGGCGTTCCCACCACCCGCGCGCTGGCCGCGGTGACCACCGGCGAGACCATCTGGCGCGAAACGCCCAAGCCCGGCGCGGTTCTGGCACGCGTCGCCGCCAGCCACCTGCGTGTCGGCACCTTCCAGTTCTTTGCCGCCCGGGGCGAGCGCGACCGGGTGCGGCAACTGGCCGACTACGCCATCGCCCGCCACGACCCCGAGCTCGCCGGCCGCGACGACCGCTACCTCGCCTTCCTGCGCGCGGTGATTGCCCGGCAGGCGGCGCTGATCGCGCAGTGGATGCACGTGGGTTTCGTGCACGGGGTGATGAACACCGACAACATGACGATTTCGGGCGAGACCATCGACTATGGCCCCTGCGCCTTTATCGACAGCTTCGACGCAAAGGCGGTGTTCTCCTCGATCGACCACGGCGGACGCTATGCCTATGGCAACCAGCCGGTGATCGCGCAGTGGAACCTGGCGCGGCTGGCCGAGACGCTGGTGCCGCTGCTGCATGACAATCAGGACGCGGCGATCCGGCTGGCCACCGAAGAGCTCGAGAACTTCCCCGAGATCTACTCCGCCCACTGGCTGGCCGGTGCGCGCGCCAAGATCGGGCTCCTGCCGCGCGAGGACGACGACGACCTCGGCTTCGTCAATGCGCTCTACGCCGCCATGGCCGGCCAGAACGTCGATTTCACTCTGTTTTTCCGCCGCCTGCCGCAGGCCGCCGAGGGTGACGAGACACCGCTCACCGATCTCTTCGACGATGCCACCGCGATCCGCGAATGGCTGCCACACTGGCGCGAACGGCTGGCGCAGGAGGGCCGCGATCCGGACGAGCGCAAGGCGGCGATGGAGGCGGTCAATCCGGTCTACATCCCGCGCAATCACAAGGTGGAAGAGGCGCTGACCGCTGCCGAGACCGACGCCGACATGGGCCCGATCACCCGGCTGCTCGAGGTGCTGCGCGCGCCTTACGAGGAACGCGAAGGGCTGGAAGAGTATGCCGGCCCGCCGCCCGCCGATTTCGGCCCCTACAAGACCTTCTGCGGCACCTGACCCCCTCAACAGACACGAACGGAGCAGACATGGACAAAGCAGCCCTCAAGACCCGCCTTCTCGAGCTGACCCGCGCCGATTACGATGCCGCGCGCGAGAAATACGAGACCCTGGTGGCCGAGGCCCGCGTCACCGGCGACGAACCGCTGGAGCGGGACCAGCAGTCACGCGCCGAATCCAACGGCGAACTGGCCGCGGCCTGGGACGAGGCGATGCATGACGACGAAGCCCGGCTGCAACGGCTCAACCAGATCGACTTCGGTGCCAAGACCGAGGTCGAACCGGGCGCCGCCGTCGAGCTGGACGGCCGGGTGCTGGTGGTCTGCGTCGCCACCCCGGAGTTCGAGCTCGACGGCAAGACGGTGATGGGCATTTCGCCCGCCGCACCGATCTTTCAGGCGATGCAGGGGCTGGGCGCGGGCGACAGCTTTGACTTCAACGGCACGTCCCACGCCATCACGGCCGTCCATTGAGGCCCCTGCCGGAGGTTCCATCTTGCGCTTTGTGATCCCCGTCCTCGTCGCCCTGCTGCCGCAGGCGCTCTGGGCCAGTTGCGATGGCACCGACCTGCGCGCCAGCCTGACCGAGGCGCAACATGCGGCGCTGGGCACGGCCGCGGAAGAGACCCCCTTTGCCGAGGGCAACCGCTGGCGTGCCCGGCGCGGCGATCGGGTGATCGACCTGGTGGGCACGATCCACATCCCCGACCCGCGGCTGGCGCCGGTGCTGGAGCGGCTGACGCCGGACATTGCCGCCGCCGAACACCTCTTCCTCGAGGCCGTCGAGGAAGACCGCAAGGCGCTGGAGCGCAACCTCGCCGCCGATACCTCGCTGCTGTTGTTGCAGGACACCTCGCTGCCGGAACTGCTGGAAGAAGACGACTGGCAGGCGCTGGCCGAGGCCGCGCGCAGCCGCGGCATCCCGCCGGTGATGGCGGCGAAGATGCAGCCCTGGTACCTGTCGCTAGTGCTGGCCCTGCCGGGCTGCGCCATGGATCTGTTGCAGGACGGCGGCGGGCTCGATGCGCGGATCGAGGCGGTGGCCAAGGCCGAGGGCGTGCCGCGCAGCTCGATCGAGAGCTATGACACGGTGTTCCGCGTCTTCAACGAGGAGCCGCTGGAAGAGCAGCTCGACATGCTGCGGCTTGGGGTTTTTCCCGAGGCCACCGGCGCCGACCTGCTGGTGACCACGGTGAACAGCTATTTTGACGAGGCCCATTCGGACAACTGGCAGCTGTCGCGGATGATGACCTTTGCCCATCTCGACCTGCCCGAGGCCGAGACCACGGCAATGCTCGACGAGATGGAGGACAAGCTGCTGACCCGCCGCAACCTGGCCTGGATCGAGGTGATCGAGGCGGCGCCGGAAATGCGCCTGATGGTGGCGGTCGGCGCGGCGCATCTGATGGGCGAGAGCGGGTTGCTCCACCAGTTGCAAGCGCGGGGCTACGAACTCGAGCGGCTGGAATTCTGAGGCCCTGGGGGAGATTGGGGGCTCTGCCCCCGTCCTTGCAGGACTCCCCCGAGGGTATTTTCGGCAAGAGGAAGCAGGGGGTCAGGCGGCCAGACCCCGGCCCTTGAGCAGGGCGTCGACCCCGGGCATCCGGCCGCGGAACGCGAGATAAAGCGCCTCGGCCTCTTGCGAGCCGCCGGCGGAGAGGATGTGTTTCTCGAGCTTCTCCGCCATTTCGGGATCGAAGGCGCCGCCGGCCTCTTCGAAGGCGGCGAAGGCGTCGGCATCCATCACCTCTGACCACATGTAGCTGTAGTAGCCCGAGGAATAGCCGTCGCCGGCGAAGACGTGGGCGAAATGCGGCGTGGCATGGCGCATGCCGATGGCGGCAGGCATGCCCAGCCCCGACAGCACCTCGGCCTGCCGGGCCATGGGGTCTTCGGGCGCCGCGCCTTCGTGGAAGGCCAGGTCAACCAGCGCCGAGGCGACATATTCCACCGTGGCAAAGCCCTGGTCGAAATTGGCGGCCTTCAGCACCTTGTCGAGCATCTCCTGCGGCATCGCTGCGCCGGTCTCGACATGGGTTGCAAAGGCGCGCAGCACCTGGGGCACCTCGAGCCAGTGTTCGAAGAGCTGGCTGGGCAGTTCGACGAAATCGCGCGCCACCGAGGTGCCGGCGACCATGTCATAGGTCACGTCGGACAGCATCTGGTGCAGCGCATGGCCGAACTCGTGGAACAGCGTGCGGGCATCGTCGTAGGACAGGAGCGCCGGGTCGCCCTTGGCGAAGTTGCAGACGTTGACCACCACCGGGCGCTGCACCTCGGGGAACTTGCTCTGCATCCGCATTGCCGAGCACCAGGCGCCGGAGCGTTTCGAGCCGCGGGCGAAATAGTCGCCGATGAAGACCGCCACGTGATCGCCGTTGCGCGTCACCTCCCAGGCGCGGGCGTCGGGGTGATAGAGCGGCACATCAAGCGGCGTGAAGGACAGACCGAAGAGCCGATAGGCGCAGTCGAAGGCGGCGGCGATCATCCGGTCGAGCGAGAGGTAGGGTTTCAGCGCCGCCTCGTCGAGATCATGCTCGGCCTTGCGGCGTTTCTCGGCGTAGTAGCGCCAGTCCCAAGGGGCGAGATCGGCGTTGAGGCCGTCGGCGTGCATCATCGCCTCCAGCACCTTGGCATCCGCCTCGGCCCGGGCCTTGGCCGGTTCCCAGACCGCCATCAGAAGTTCGCGCACCTTGTCGGGGGTGCCGGCCATCTCGGTCTCGAGCTTGTAGCTGGCGAAATCCTGGTAGCCCAGCAGCTGCGCGCGCTCCTGCCGCAGCTTCAGGATCTCGGCGGCGATTGCCCGGTTGTCGGTCTCGCCGCCCCCGGCGCCTCGCGCCACCCAGGCCTTGTAGGCCAGCTCGCGCAGGTCGCATCGCGGCGAGAACTGCAGGAAGGGCACGATCAGCGAGCGTGACAGGGTCAGAACCGGCCCTTCGGCACCGCGGTCCCTGCCGGCGGCACGCGCGGCCTCGACCACAAAGCCCGGCAGCCCGTCGAGGTCGGCCTCCGACAACGGCAGCGACCAGTCGCGCTCATCGGCCAGCAGGTTCTGGGTGAAGCTGGTGCCCAGCACCGCCAAGCGTTCCTTGATCGCCTTCATCCGGTCGGCCTCGGCGCCCTGCAGCGCCGCCCCTGCACGAATGAAGTTACGGTGCACCAGCATCAGCACGCGCGCCTGTTCCGGCGTCAGCTCCAGCGTTTCGCGCGCCTGCCATAGCTGGCGGATGCGGTCAAACAGCGCCCGGTTGCCGTAGATCGCCGAGGCATGCGCCGCCAGCTTGGGCGAGAACTCCCGCATCAGTGCCTCGCGCGCCGGAGTGCTGTCACTGCCGGCGAGGTTGAAAAAGACGCCGGTCACCCGGTCGAGCGTCGCGCCACAGCGCAGCAGTCCCTCGATGGTGTTGGTGAACGAGGGCGCTTCGGGGGAGTTGGCCACCGCCTCCACCTCGGCCAGGTCCTCGGCCAGGGCGGCCTCGAGCGCCGGGCCGAAATGGCTGTCCTCGATCGTCTCGAAGGGCGGCAGGCCGAAGGGGCCGGTCCAGGTGTCAAGCAGGGGGTTCGTCATTGACTCGTTCCTTTTGTTCCGCCACAGGCCGGGCAACCCTCGCGCCGTTTCAGGCCGATCTTGCGGGTCTCGGACCAGAGCGCATCATAGATCAGCATCTCGCCCCTCAGCGGCGCGCCGGCATCGGCCAGCACCTTGATGGCCTCGACCGCCATCATCGCGCCGACGACGCCGGGCAAGGGGCCCAGCACCCCGGCCTCGGCGCAGGAGGGGGCAAGGCCATCCGCAGGGGCCTCGGGGAAGATGCATTGGTAACAGGGCGTGCCGCGCGCCGGGTCGAAGACCGAGAGCTGGCCTTCCCATTGCGACAACGCGCCGGAGATCAGCGGGATGCCGGCCGCAACCGCGCTGCGATTGACCAGATAACGCGTCTCGGAGTTGTCGCTGCCGTCGAGCACAAGATCGTACTCGTCGAAAAGCTCGGCCGCGACCTCTTCGGTCAGCCGCCGGTGATAGGGCAGCACCCGGGCATAGGGGTTCTGTGCCATCATCGCGGCCTGGGCGCTGAAGACCTTGGGCGTGCCGATATCGCCGTCGCGGTGGATCACCTGGCGTTGCAGGTTGGCGTTCTCGACCACGTCATCGTCGATCACGCCGATGGTGCCAATGCCCGCAGCCGCCAGATATTGCAGCGCCGGCGCGCCCAGCCCGCCGGCGCCGATGACCAGCAACCGGGCGCGGCGCAGCCGCTGCTGCCCCGGTCCGCCCAGCTCGCGCAGCACGATGTGGCGGGCGTAGCGCTCGAGCTCGGCCTCACTTATCGGGCCGTCCGTTGCCGGCTGCGGCGCCGGCCCCTCCCGGGTCAGGGCCCGCTGGCGCAGCCGTCCCAGAACATGCCGATAGGCCAGGATCAGGGCAACGAACCCGGCCAGCAACAGCCAGAGCGCCGGCTCGCCGCCGGTGGCCCGGCGCAGCGCATGACCTTCGGGAAAGAGGAACTGAATGCCCAGCACGGCGACAAACAGCAACCCGATCAAGGGCCAGCGCGCCGCCCGCGGCAGGCCCAGCGCCCAACCGGCGCCCCAGATCGCTGCCGCCATCGCCAGCACCAGAAGCATCAGCCGCGCCCGGTAGAGCCAAAGCCCCCCGCCCCGCGCGCCGTCTCGTCCAGCGTCTCGACCAGATCAAACGCAGCCCGCACCACCGGCGCCACCACCATCTGCGCAATCCGCATGCCATGGGTGACCTCGAAGACCTCCTGCCCGGCGTTGAGCAGAATGACCCCCAGCGGACCGCGATAATCGCTGTCGATGGTGCCAGGCGCATTGGCCAGGGTGATGCCATGCTTCAGCGCCAGGCCAGAGCGCGGCCGGATCTGCACCTCGTAGCCCTCCGGCACCGCGATCCTCAGCCCCGTCGGCACCAATACCCGCGCCCCCGGCGCCAGCACCAGAGACCTCTGCTCCGGCAAATGCGCCCGCAGGTCCGCCCCTGCCGCGCCCGCCGTCTCGTATTGCGGCAGGCCCAGCGACACATCCGCCCCAGCGTCCCACATGATCTTCAGAGAAACCACGCCCCGTCCTTCTTCTCTTTCAAAAATACGCCACACCACCGCTCACGTCAGCGCCGCCGCCAGCCGCTCTGCCAACCGCTCCGCCACCGCGCGTTTGCCCATCCGCGGCCAATCCTCGGCACCCTCTTCGGTGATCAGGGTCACCGCGTTCTCGGCGCCGCCCATGATCCCGGTTTCCGGTCGCACGTCATTGGCAACAATCCAGTCACAACCCTTGCGCTGGCGCTTGGACGTGGCATTGGCGATCACGTCGTCGGTCTCGGCGGCAAAGCCCACCACCAGCGCAGGTCGCCCCGCCTTCATCTGCGCCACGGTGGCCAGAATGTCGGGGTTCTCGTCGAACTCGAGGCTGGGCAGCTGCCCCGCCTGCTTCTTGATCTTGCTGTCAGAGGCGCCGCGCACCCGCCAATCCGCCACCGCCGCCGCAAAGACCGCCGCTTCGACCGGCAGCGCCGCCTCGACCGCTGCCAGCATCTCGCGCGCGGTCTCGACCCGGCGCAGCACCACGCCCTTCGGCGGGGCCACATCGGCGGGACCGGTGACAAAGATCACCTCGGCCCCCAGCCGCAGCAGCGCCTCGGCAATCGCCGTGCCCTGGGCGCCGGACGACCGGTTGGCAATATACCGCACCGGGTCGATCGGCTCATGGGTCGGGCCAGAGGTCACCAGCACCCGCTTGCCCGCCAGCGGCCCGCCGCCGAAATGCCGCTCGACCGCGGTGAGGATCTCCGGCACCTCAGACAGCCGCCCCGGCCCGAACTCGCCACAGGCCATGTCACCATCGTTCGGCCCCACCACCGTCACCCCGTCGCCCTGCAGCAGCGCGAGGTTCCGCTGCGTCGCCGCATGCTGCCACATCCGCACGTTCATCGCAGGCGCGATCATCACCGGAGTATCGGTCGCCATCAGCAGTGTCGTCGCCAGGTCACCGGCCAGGCCGTTGGCCATTTTGGCCATCAGGTCCGCCGTGGCCGGCGCCACCAGCACCAGGTCGGCCACCCGCGACAGCTGGATATGGCCCATCTCGGCCTCTTTCGTCAGGTCAAAGAGCTCTTGGTGCACCGCCTCGCCGGCCAGAGCCGAGACGCTGAGCGGGGTCACGAATTCCTCGGCCGCGCGGGTCATCACCGGGGTGACCGAGACGCCGCGGTCGCGCAGCCGCCGGATCAGCTCGAGGCACTTGTAGGCCGCGATCCCGCCGCCGATGATCAGAAGTATCCGCTTGCCCGCCAACATGCCCGGCCTCCGCGCTTTGCATCGGGGCCGACCCTACGGCCTTTGCGAGGACGCCCGCAAGGGCGGAAGAGCCGCGCTACCGGAAGGTCGCACAGGGATCGTCGCGCTCGACTGGCGGAGCGAAAACCACCTCGTCATGGCCGCCTTCGGGCACCACATCGCCTTCGCCCTGCATCAGGACAAAGACCCGTGCCTCCGGCGCCACACGCTCCAGCACCTTCGGCAGACCCCAGTCGCGCCGCGCATGGCCGTTGCCGGTGATCACCGCTACCGGCCCGCCGGTCTGGTCCAGCGCCTGCACGACCGCCCGCGCCAGCGCCGCATCGCGCAGCCTTTGCACCGAAACCATCATCGGCAGCATCTCTTCCGGCAAGGCGTCGCAATGCGCCACCTGCTGCAGCGCCTCGCGCTGCGCCTGCTCCTCCGCAGACAGCGCCTCCGTCAAACCATAGCGTCCTGCATCTGGCCCGAAGGCCACCTCATGCCCATCGCGCATCGCCGCCTGGGCCGCCTCTCGCGGCACCGCCGCACCATATATCCGCGCTTGCGGAGCGGCGGCAAAGATCGGGTAATACATCGCAAAATCAGGCCAGCCGCTCTCAGCCCAACCCAGCGCCGTCTCCAACACCTCGGCGTCATCGCGCAGTTCCGGCGTGACCCGTGCCGCCTGATCCTCGGTCAGCATCTCGAAGACCAGCGCTTCCGGCGCGATCTCGGCCACCCGCCGCGCCTGTTCGGCGTGATGCGCGGGGTTGTCATGCACCTCGCCCAGCACAAACACGTCAAAAACCCCGGCCGCCAAGGCAACCGGGGTCAAACTCACCAACAATAAACCGATCAGAGCCCTCATGTGAGGAAGTCTTGGACTTCCTTGCTCTGTCCTTCAAGCGACTTGCGCATCTTCTGAAACGCCGCCGCTTCCAGCTGGCGCACGCGCTCCTTCGACAGGTTCAGCTCGTTGCCCAGGCTTTCCAACGTGCGCGGCTTGTCGCGCAGCTTGCGCTCCTGAACGATGAAACGCTCGCGTTCGTTCAGATCGCCCATCGCCGCCACCAGCCACTGCCGCAGCTGCGCCAGATCATGCTCCAGCTCGACCCGCTCGGCGGCTTGGGGACCATCATCCTCGATGGTGTCGATCCATTCGCGGCCTTCGTCCTCGGTCGATTGCGTGGCGTTGAGCGAGAAGTCCGAGCCCGACAGCCGGCCCTCCATCATCTCCACATCCGCCAGCGGCACGCCGATCTCGGTGGCGATCTTGTGGCGCATCTGGTTGCGATCAAGCTCGCCGCCCTCGGCGGCAATTTCGCGCTCGATGCGGGCCTGGACGCGGCGCAGGTTGAAGAACAGGGATTTCTGGGACGAGGTCGAGCCGGTGCGCACCATCGACCAGTTGCGCATCACGTAATCCTGGATCGACGCCTTGATCCACCACACCGCGTAAGTTGAAAAGCGCACGCCACGATCGGGGTCGAACTTGTCGGCCGCCTTCATCAGCCCGAGGCCGGCTTCCTGGATCAGATCGTTCATCGGCGCGCCGTAGCGACGGAACTTGGACGCCATGGAAATCGCCAGCCGCATGTAGGCGGTGATCAACCGGTGCAGGGCCACTTCGTCGCGTTCGTCGCGCCAGGCGTAAGCAAGCCTCAATTCCGTCTCGGCGTCCAGCAATTCGGCTTTCATGGCCGCGCGGGACAGTGTTCTGTCATCCAATGCGTCGAGTGCCATTTTCTATCCCCACAATTCCGTCGTTGTCAGGTTTCGAACACCAAATGTACGGATCCGGTTCCGTCACAGACCAAATTTTCTTGCAAAAAGGTTCGAAATCTTCGCGCGCCGCCCTAGGCAGGTCGATTTGTCGGGCGTTCACACCTGGTGATGGGGTCGGCCACAAAACGTCGTTGGACCCCTTGAGAGGGCCCGGCTAACCTCCTCACATGACAGACAAACTTCATATCGGCGATTACGCCTATTCCAGCTGGTCGCTGCGCGGCTGGCTGCTGTACCGCCGCTTCGGCATCGCTTGCGATGTCAATGTGGTCGATTTCAACCGGTCCGACAGCGTGGCCGCGCAACTTGCCCTGCCGCCGGCCCGCACCGTGCCCTGTGCCGAGCTCTCCGGCGGCGGTCTGGCCTGGGATTCGCTGGCGCTGGCCGAGGAACTGGCAAGCCGCCACCCCGAGGCCGGTCTCTGGCCCGAGGACCCCGCGCTGCGCGCCACCGCCCGCTCTCTGGCGGCCGAGATGCACTCGGGCTTTGCCACCCTGCGCAATCTCTGCCCGATGAACCTGCGATTGGCCTATCAGGACGTGCCGGTGCCCGAGACGCTGGCCGAGGACCTGGCGCGGATCGAGGAGCTTTGGGCCTTTGCCTTGGCCCAATCCGACGGCCCCTGGCTCTGCGGCGCTTATTCCGTGGCTGATGCCTTTTACGCCCCGGTCGCCGCCCGCATCGCCGGCTACGGCCTGCCCGTGGGCGAACAGGCGGCCGGCTATGTCGCCCGTCACCTCGCCGACCCGGCCTTCCGCCGCTTCCGTGCCATGGGTCTGGCGCGCGGCGCGACGTTGGAACGCTACGCCAAGGATTACGCCACCACGCCCTGGCCCGGACCGGCCCCCGAACCCGCCGTGGCCGCCGAAACCGGCCCCTCGGTCAACGCGACCTGCCCCTACTCCGGCAGCCCGGTAACCCACTACCTCACCTTCCGCGACCGCACTTGGGGGTTCTGCAACGCCTTCTGCCGCGACAAGACCGTCGCCGATTCCACCACATGGCCCGCCTTTGTCGCCATGGTTGAGGCCGCGCAGTAACCTTCCCGGCCGGCCATTAACCCTTCCTCAACCCTTCGGGCGCCAAGTTGGTTAACGAAAAGGAGCGAGGGAGGAACGATGGTCGCGCGCGCCTACACGGTGGCCTTCGAAGGCGTGACCGCCCGCCCGGTCGAGGTGCAATGCGCCGTCACCGCCGGCGTGCCGGCGTTTTCCATCGTCGGCCTGCCGGACAAGGCGGTGTCAGAGGCGCGCGACCGGGTGCGCACGGCGCTGTCGTCGATGTCGATCGCGCTGCCGTCGAAGCGGATCACGGTCAACCTCTCGCCCGCCGACCTGCCCAAGGAAGGCTCGCATTTCGACCTGCCGATCGCGCTGGGCCTGCTCGCCGCGCTCGAGATCATCCCCGAAGATGCGGTCGCCGGCATCGTGGCTTTGGGGGAGCTGTCGCTTGACGGCGGGCTGGTGCCGGTGATCGGCGCGCTGCCCGCCGCCATGGCTGCCGCCGAGGACGACCGTGCCCTGCTCTGCCCCAGGGCTTCTGGCCCCGAGGCCGCCTGGGTCGGCGCGACGCAGGTCATCGGCGCGGCCACCCTGTCGGACGTGGTGCGCCATTTCACCGGCCAGTCACCGCTGCCGCCGGCCGAACCGGGCGAGGTCTGCCCGGCGCCCGGTGGCCAGGACCTGCGCGACGTGCGCGGTCAGGAACGCGCCAAGCGGGCGCTGGAAATTGCCGCCGCCGGGCGTCATCACCTGCTGATGGTGGGCACCCCCGGCTCCGGCAAATCCATGCTCGCCGCCCGCCTGCCCGGCATCCTGCCCGATCTCTCCGCCGCCGAGGCGCTGGAGACCTCGATGATCCACTCGCTCGCGGGGCTGCTCGACGAAGGCGGCATCTCGCGCGCGCGCCCCTTCCGCGAGCCGCACCACACCGCCTCGATGGCGGCCATCGTCGGCGGCGGGCGCGGCGCCAAGCCCGGCGAGATCAGCCTGGCGCACAACGGCGTGCTCTTCATGGACGAATTCCCGGAGTTCCCCCGCACGGTTCTGGAGACCCTGCGGCAACCGATCGAGACCGGCGAAGTCATGGTCGCCCGCGCCAATGCCCATGTGAAATACCCCTGCCGCTTCATGCTGGTGGCGGCGGCCAACCCCTGCAAATGCGGCTACCTGCCCGATCCCGCCCGCGCCTGCGCCCGGGTGCCGCAATGCGGCGAGGACTACATGGGGCGTATCTCCGGCCCGCTGATGGACCGCTTCGACCTGCGCGTCGACGTGCCGCCGGTGTCTTTCGCCGATCTCGACCTGCCCGAAAGCGGCGAAAGCTCTGCCGAAGTCGCTGCCCGCGTGGCCGCCGCCCGCGATCTGCAGACCACCCGGTATGCCGAGATCGCCGACACCCGCGTCAATGCCGACATCGCCGGCAAGGCACTCGACGCCTTTGCCACGCCCGATCCCGAAGGACGCACACTGCTGCTCGCCGCCGCCGAGCGCTTCGGCCTCTCGGCGCGCGGCTATCACCGGGTGCTGCGGGTGGCGCGGACGATTGCCGATCTCGACGGTGCCGAGGGCATTGCCCGGCCGCACGTGGCCGAGGCGCTCAGCTACCGGCTTCTGGGGGCGAAAGACGCCTGATCCACTGCGCCACGGCGTCGAGGGTGGCGCGCCCCTCCGGCAGCAGGTTGTGCAGGATCGGCCAGACATGCGGCAGGTCATGCTGGATGACCTCGGCCACATCGAGACCCTGGTCGCGCAGCCTCATTGTCATGCGCCGGGTGTCGTCGAGCAGGATCTCGCGGTCCCCTGCCGTCAGCCAGACCGGCGGGCCGCCGGTAAAATCGGCAAAAAGCGGCGAGGCGCGGCGATCCGCGGCCTCGGCGCCTTGCAGGTACATCTGGGCGATCTCGTCACAGCGCTCGGCGGGCAGGATCACGTCGGTCGCGGCATTGGTGCGGATGCTGTTGCCGGAATAGGTCATGTCGGTCAGCGGCGAAAAGGCAAAAAGACCCAGCGGCAGGGGCAGCCCCTGAGCCCGAATCTCCGCCAGCAGCGCCAGCGCCAGCCCGCCGCCGGCGCTGTCACCGCCAAGGATCACGCCGGCGGGATGGTCCATCGCCGCGCGATAAGCGCCAAGCGCATCGTCGAAGGCGGCGGGAAAGGCATGTTCCGGCGCCTTGCGATAATCGGGCAGCAGCGCCGGGCAATCGCTGCGCCGCGCCAGATGTGCCAGCATGGCCCGATGGGTGCGCGGCGAGCCGAAGACATAGCCGCCGCCATGCAGATAGAGCAGCAAGGGCCCGGGCCGCTGCCGGTCGACCCAGGTGGCGGGCCGTCCGGCGACGTCTTGCTCGGCAAATGTCGCCCCGCGCGGTGGCCAGAACAGCAGCCGCGCGTTGGTCTCGAAGGCGCGGCGCAGGGTCTCGGGGGCAGTTGCGCGGGCCAGCCTGCGCCGCTCGGTCACCCGCAGGTAGGGGTTGAGCAGGCGGCCGATCAGGCTCACGCCAGCTTGGCCTCGATCGCCTGCCAAATTTTCTCGGCGACGTTGATGCCGTCGAACCGCTCGAGCTCCTGGATGCCGGTGGGCGAGGTGACGTTGATCTCGGTCAGATAGTCGCCGATCACGTCGATGCCGACAAAGATCTGGCCCTTTTCGCGCAACAGCGGCCCGATCCGATCGCAGATCTCGCGGTCGCGGTCGGTCAGTCCGACCTTCTCGGGCCGGCCGCCGACGTGCATGTTCGACCGGGTTTCGCCCTTGGCCGGCACGCGGTTGATCGCGCCCACGGGCTCGCCATCGACAAGGATCACCCGCTTGTCACCCTTGCTGACGGCGGGCAGATATTTCTGAACGATGAGCGGCTCGCGCGAGAAGCTGGCGAAAAGCTCGTGCAGCGAGGCGAGGTTGCCGTCGCCCTGCGCCAGCTTGAACACCCCGGCGCCGCCATTGCCGTAGAGCGGCTTGAGGATGATATCGCCATGACGCTCGCGGAAATCGCGCAGGGTCTGCAGATCGCGGGCGATGGCGGTGGGCGGCGTCAGGTCCGGGAAGTCGAGCACCAGCAGCTTTTCGGGGTAGTTGCGCACCCAGAAGGGATCATTGACCACCAGCGCCTTGCCCTTCAGCCGGTCGAGCAGATGGGTCAGGGTGATGTAATGCATGTCGAAAGGCGGGTCCTGGCGCAGCCAGACGACGTCGAATTCCGCCAGGTCGACCTCGCGCAGGGGGCCAAGCTCGGCATGGTCGCCCTGCACCCGCTGCACCTTGAGGTCATGGCCGCGCGCGGTGATCCGGCCTTCTTGATAGGCCAGCTGATCCGGGAGGTAGTAAAACAGCTGATGCCCCCGGGCCTGAGCCTCTTCGGCGAGACGGAAGGTGCTGTCGGCATTGATGTCCACGGCCCCGATCGGGTCCATCTGAAAGGCGATTTTCATGGGCTGTCCCTGCTGATGTCTGCCCCTTACATGGCGCAAGCCACTGGTGGGTTCAATGCTGCAGGCACCGCCGATCAATAGCCCAGAAGCGCGCCCTCCATGATTTCGATGCGGCCGCGGCCGTCGACAAGCGCCGCGTCGAAACGGGTGTCGCTGTCGCGCCCGGCGGGGCAATCGGCCAGGAATTCCTCGGCGGCGCGGTGGATGCGCGCCACTTGTCGCGGCGTGATGCGGGCCAGAGCGCTATCGAAATCGCGCGCCGTCTTGACCTCGACAAAGACGAAGCCGCCGAAGCCGTCACCGAACACCAGGTCGATTTCGCCACCCTTGCCGCGCCATCGGCGGGCAAGGGCGACGTGGCCTGCCTCAAGGTAGTGCCGCTCGACGGCCTCCTCGGCACTGCTGCCCGCGAGATGGTTGCGCTGGCCACGCCTTGCGCGGCTGGCGCCGACATCGCCATATCCGATATCCAGTGACATTCCCGGCCCCTCCGGTCGTCAGTCCTTGGCCAAGCCTAGGGCCATTTGGTAAACAATTCGTTTCTTCTGACCAAACCCCTTGGCCACCACATCCGCCGCATCGCGGACCGACATGGTCTCGAGCGCCTTGCGCAGGGCGGTCTCGATGTCTTCGGCGCTTTCGGACTGGGCCTCGCCCTTGCCGATCACCACAACGAATTCGCCGCGCGGCTCGCCTTCGGCCAGGCGGTCGGCCAGGGTGCCCAGAGGCGCCCGCACCACTTCCTCGAACTTCTTGGTCAGCTCGCGGCAGGCGGCGGCGGGGCGGTCAGCGCCCAGGATGTCGCGGGCATCACCCAGCATGGCGCTGACCCGGCGGGGCGATTCGTAGAACACAAGCGTCGCCTCGATGCCGGCGACCTCTTCCAGCGCCTTGCGCCGCGCCGCGCCCGTGGAGGGCAGGAAGCCGGCAAAGAGAAAACGGTCGGTGGGCAGGCCCGCGACGTTCAGCGCCGCCAACACTGCCGAGGCGCCGGGCGCCGCGGTCACCGGCGCTCCGGCCTCGGCGGCGCCGCGCGCGAGGTCGAAGCCCGGGTCCGAGATCAGCGGCGTGCCGGCCTCAGACGCATAGGCCACCGACTGGCCCTCCTCCAGCGCCGCCAGCAGGCCGGGGCGCACCTTGTCGCCGTTGTGCTCGTGGTAGGCGCGGATCTGGCGGCCGTTCAGCGGCACACCGTGCAGTTCCATCAGCCGGCGCAGCGCCCGGGTGTCCTCGGCCGCCAGCACGTCGGCCCCGGCCAGGAGGTCGAGCGCCCGCAGCGTGATGTCGCGCGCATTGCCGATCGGAACCGCCACGAAATACAGCCCGCCCGGCACCTTGCGGGCGTCTCTCTGCCACTTCTGGCCCTCTGTCACATTCCCCACTGGACCCGCCTCGCTCTGTGTTTATTATCGCGCCGAACCGCCCGGCCACCGCCGCGCCACCCAACCGCGAAGTGAGATAGACCATGTTTGCCGTTTTGTCTGCCGCCCGCAAGCGGCTGCGCCTGCCCCGTCTTGCCCGCAGCGCCGCTGCCGCCCTTGGCCTGGTCGCGCTGGCCGCCTGTGACCCCATCCAGATCGGCGGGCTGGCCGGCGGCGGTGGCGGCAGCGGCCCGCGCATCGACACCTCGCAGCCGGTCCCGGTTGCCCTGCTGATCCCCAAGAGCGATGCCGGTGCCGGCGCCGTGGCCCGCTCGCTGGAAAACGCCGCGCGGCTCGCGGTGGCCGATCTCGGCACGGTGAAGATCGACCTGCGGGTCTATGACACCGCCGGCAATGCCGCCACCGCTGCCGCCCAGGCGCAGAAGGCCGTCGATGCCGGCGCCAAGATCATCCTCGGGCCGCTCTTTGGCGAGGCCGCCAATGCGGTGGGCGTCCAAGTGGCCGATGACAACGTCAACGTGCTGAGCTTTTCCAACAATCCGTCAATTGCCGGCGGCAACGTCTTCATCCTCGGGCCGACCTTCCGCAATACCGCCAACCGGCTGATGGGCTATGCCGCCGCCAAGGGCAAGAAATCGGTCACCATCGTGCACCCCAACAACGTTGAGGGCCAGTTCGGCAAGGTCGCCATCGAGGCCGCCGCCGGATCGAGCGGCATCCGCGTGGTGTCCTCCGAGGGCTTCGATTTCTCGCAGGCCGGCGTGGTTGCGGCGATGCCGCGGATTGCCGCCGCCGCCAAGCAGTCCGACACGGTCTTCCTGACCTCGAACGCCGCTGGCGCCCTGCCGCTGCTGGTGCAGCTGCTGCCGGAAAACGGCATCGGCCCGGATTCGACGCAATACATCGGCCTGGCGCGCTGGGACGTGCCGCCGCAGACCCTGGCGCTGCCGGGCCTGCAGGGCGGCTGGTTCGCCATGCCCGACCAATCGCGCATCGCCAGCTTCAACTCCCGCTACCAGGGCGCCTATGGCTCTGCGCCGCACCCGCTGGCCGGTCTGGCCTTTGACGGCATCGCTGCCATCGGCGCCCTCGTCGGTGCCGGCAAATCCGACGCTCTGACCGCTGGCGCTTTGACCCAGACGGCGGGCTTCCAGGGCTCTGGCGGCGTCTTCCGGCTGCGCGCCGATGGTACCAATGAACGCGCGCTGGCAGTGGCCGCCGTGCGCGGCAACAAGGTGGTGATACTTGACCCAGCGCCCAATCGCTTTGGTTCCGCCGGTTTCTGAACCGGTCGATACCTCTCGTCTCGAGACCCTGCTGATCTGCCCCGCGGCGCGCATCTTCGATGCCGCCGCGGTCGCGGATCTGATGACCGGCTTCGACCGGGATGACCCCGCCGGGTTCCGCAAGCAGCTGGTCGGCCAGCTGCTGCAGATGCGCAAATCCGGCATGGCGGCGATTGCCGAGAGGCTGCGCGAAACGCCGCTCGAGTCAGAGGCGGCCAAGCGCAGCTACACCTGGCTGACCGACCAGCTGGTGCTGACCGCCTGGCGCGCCGCGACCGAGCTGCTGCATCCGCTGTCCAACCCGACCGAGGGCGAGCGGCTGGCGCTGATCGCCGTCGGCGGCTACGGGCGGGGCGAGATGGCGCCTTATTCCGACGTCGATCTGCTGTTCCTGACGCCTTACAAGATCACCTCCTGGGCCGAGAGCGTGATCGAGTCGATGCTCTACATCCTCTGGGATCTGCGGCTCAAGGTCGGCCATTCCTCGCGCACGATCCGCGATTGCCTCCGGCTGGGCGGCGAGGATTTCACCATCCGTACCGCGCTGCTGGAACACCGCCTGCTGGCCGGTGACGAGAGGCTGGCCAAGGACCTGTCGCGCCGGCTCGAGGCCGATCTCTTCAAGGGGTCCGAGCGCGAGTTCATCGAGGCCAAGCTTGAAGAACGCGACGCCCGGCACGAGAAACAGGGCGGCCAGCGCTACATGGTCGAGCCCAACGTCAAGGAGGGCAAGGGCGGGCTGCGGGACCTGCAATCGCTTTACTGGATCGCCAAATACGTCCACCACGTCGGCCATTCCAGCGATCTGGTGCGGCTCGGCGTCTTCGAGCCCGAGGAATACGACAGCTTCGTCAAGGCCGAGACCTTTCTCTGGGCCACCCGTTGCCACCTGCACCTTGTCTCTGGCCGGCCGCAGGAGCAGCTGACCTTCGACCTGCAGGTCGAGGTCGCCGCCGCCATGGGCTATCACGACACCGGCGGGCGCCGCGCGGTCGAGCATTTCATGCAGGATTTCTTCCTGCATGCCACCGAGGTGGGCGACCTGACGCGCATCTTCCTCACCGCGCTCGAGGCCGATCACAGCAAGGGCCCGGCCCTGCTGGAGCGGATCTTCAGCCGCAAGCCGAAGGTCAAGGAAGGCTATACCGTCACCCACGGGCGGCTGGCGATTGCCGACGAGGTGGCGTTCCTGTCGGACAAGCTCAACATGCTGCGGCTTTTCGAAGAGGCCCTGCGCTCTGACCTCTTGATCCATCCGCATGCGATGCGGCTGGTGAAATCCAACCTCAAGCTGATCGACGACGACATGCGCCGCGATCCGGCGGCCAACAAGCTGTTCCTCGACCTGCTGCTCAAGCACGGCAACCCCGAGCGGGCGCTGCGGCGGATGAACGAGCTGGGCGTGCTCTCGGCCTTCATCCCGGAATTCGCCCCGATCGTGGCGATGATGCAGTTCAACATGTACCACCACTACACGGTGGACGAACACACCATCCAGGTGATCCATCACCTGGCCGAGATCGAGCGCCACGAGCTGGACGAAGAGCTGCCGGTCTCGACCGAGATCATCGAGACCGGGATCGATCGCCGGGTGCTCTACGTGGCGCTGCTGCTGCATGACATCGGCAAGGGCCGTGACGAGGATCATTCGATCCTTGGCGCGCGGATCGCGCGGATCGTCGCGCCGCGGCTGGGGCTGAACAAGAAAGACAGCGAAACCGTCGAATGGCTGGTGCGCTATCACCTGCTGATGTCGGACATGGCGCAGAAACGCGACATCGCCGATCCGCGCACCGTGCGCGACTTTGCCAAGGCGGTAAAGACGGTGGAGCGGCTGAACCTGCTCTGCGTGCTGACGGTCTGCGACATCCGCGGCGTCGGCCCCGGCACCTGGAACAACTGGAAGGCGGCGCTGCTGCGCGCGCTCTATCGCCAGACCCGGCGGGCGCTCGAGGACGGCATGGAGGCGCTCAACCGCGAGAACCGCGGCGCCGAGGCCAAGAAGCACCTGCGCGAGGCGCTGCAGGACTGGCCGGCCAAGGACGTCAAGTCCGAGACGACGCGGCATTACCCGCCCTATTGGCAGGGCTTGCATGTCACCGCGCATGTGGTCTTTGCCAACCTGCTGCGCGGGCTCGAGGATGATGCCATCGCTATCGACGTCCATCCGGACGAAGAGCGCGATGCCACCCGCGTCTGCTTTGCCATGGCCGACCACCCCGGCATCTTCAGCCGGATGTGCGGCGCGCTGTCGCTGGTGGGGGCCAACGTGGTGGATGCGCGGACCTTCACCACCAAGGACGGCTTTGCCACCGCAGCCTTCTGGATCCAGGATTCCGAGGGCTCGCCCTACGAGACCGCCAAGCTGCCACGGATGCGGTCGATGATCCACAAGACGCTGATGGGCGAGGTGGTGACCGGCGAGGCAATCAAGTCGCGCGACAAGATCAAGAAGCGCGAGCGTGCCTTCCGGGTGCCGACGCATATCACCTTCGACAACGACGGGTCCGAGATCTACACGATCATAGAGGTCGATACCCGCGACCGGCCGGGCCTGCTCTATGACCTGACCCGGACGCTGGCCAATGCCAACGTCTACATCTCGTCGGCGGTGATCGCGACCTATGGTGAACAGGTGGTGGACAGCTTCTACGTCAAGGACATGTTCGGGCTGAAGTTCCATTCGCCGACCAAGCAGGCGGCCCTGGAGAAGAAGCTGAGGGCCGCGATCGAGAAAGGTGCCGAACGGGCCGTGTCCTGAGTAGGGTGGGTTTGCAACCCACCTTTCATGCGTTGGAGTGCGGTGGGTTGCAAACCCACCCTACGCCCTCCTCCGAGCCGCGCATCGTCGGGCCGCGGTGCGGCGCTCCTCGAGCGGTTCTTTGGCGCTTTATTTCCGCCAAGTCCGAAAAAGGTCAGATCGACGCGCTTGCGTCAGACAAATCGCCGTGCCGGGGGGCGGGTCATGCCGAAGGCATGCCTTCGGCATGGCGATGCGCGGCGGCCTGCGGCCTTGTTCCGCGCCCGGCATCAGAAGCGATCCGAGCTGCAAAATCGTGAGGTGGGCAGTCCTGCCCACCACATCGTCAAACTACCCGATCTTCCCCAAGGTCTCGCCCACATCCCCACCAATCTGCCCACGGTGCATCAGGATATGGTCCAGTAGAACACAGGCCATCATCGCCTCGCCCACCGGCACCGCGCGGATACCGACGCAGGGATCATGCCGCCCCTTGGTGATGATCTCGGTCTCCTCGCCGCCCTTGGTGATCGTCTTGCGGGTCGTCAGGATCGACGAGGTCGGCTTCACCGCGAACCGCACCACGATGTCCTGACCGGTGGAAATCCCGCCCAGGATGCCGCCGGCATGGTTCGATGAATAGACCGGCCCGTCAGGCCCCATGAAGATCTCGTCGGCATTCTCGGACCCGGTCAGCGCCGCCGTCGCCATGCCATCGCCGATCTCTACCGCCTTGACGGCGTTGATGCTCATCATCGCCGTCGCGAGGTCAGTGTCGAGCTTGCCGTAGACCGGCGCGCCAAGACCGGCAGGCGCGCCCTGCGCCACCACCTCGATCACCGCGCCGACCGAATTATGCGCGTCCTTGCGCAGATGGCCCAGGTAGGCATCCCACTCCGGCACCGCCTCGGCATCGGGCAGCCAGAAATCGTTCTGACCGATCTGCTCCCAGTCAAAACGCGCGCGGTCGATGTGCTTGTCGCCCATCTGCACCATGTAGCCGGTGATCTTCAGCCCCGGCAGCATATGGGCCAGCACCGCCCGCGCCACGCCACCGGCGGCCACCCGTGCCGCCGTCTCGCGGGCCGAGGACCGGCCACCGCCGCGATAATCGCGGATACCGTATTTCTGCCAATAGGTGATGTCGGCATGCCCGGGGCGAAACTTCTCGACGATATCGCCATAGTCCTTCGACCGCTGGTCGGTGTTGCGGATCATCAGCTGGATCGGCGTGCCGGTCGACTTGCCCTCGAAGACGCCCGACAGGATCTCGACCGCGTCAGGTTCCTTGCGCTGGGTGGTGTTCTTGTTCTGGCCGGGTTTGCGCTTGTCGAGCCACTGCTGCAGGAACGCCGCATCGATCTCCACCCCCGGAGGGCAGCCGTCCACCGTCGCGCCAAGTGCTGGTCCGTGGCTCTCGCCCCAGGTGGTGACGCGGAACATGCGGCCAAAGGTATTGTAGCTCATGTCAGACCCTCCATTTGCCCTTCCTCTAAGCCCCCGCCCGGCGACGCTCAAGCACTATTGGCTTGAAGCAACCCTGCGCGCGCCCTAGGTATGGCCTCACCTCGGGGTGCCGGCGCGCGTCTCATCAGGCTGCGGGACACCATCTCCCGCCCGGATGCGACGCCAGACAACCGGCTGAGATGCTGTTGCGAACCCGTTGAACCTGAACCGGCTAGAACCGGCGGAGGGAAGGTCGACCGCTCAAGGCGCTCCCCCACTCCGCCCCAAGATGTGGAGACCCCCATGCTGGGACGCACCCTCGCTCTCGGGCTGATCGCAACCACCGCCACCATGGCGGCGGCCGAGACCCCCGTGCTCACCGTCTACGCAGGCGATTACTTCAATTCCGAATGGGGGCCCGGTCCCGGCATCGAGGCCGGCTTCGAGGCCCGCTGCGACTGCGACCTGCAGTACAAGACCGGCGAGCTGCTGCCGCGCATCCTGCTCGAAGGCGAACGCACCGAGGCCGACGTGGTGATCGGGCTGAACACCGACATCACCAAGAAGGCGCGCGAAAGCGGCCTGTTTGCGCCCCATGGCCTCGACACTTCGGCGCTGACCCTGCCGGTCGACTGGGACGATGACACCTTCCTGCCGTTCAACTACGGCCACACCGCCTTCATCTACAACAAGGAGAAGGTGGCCGAGCCCCCCGCCTCCTTTGACGAGCTGCTGAACGCGCCCGACGACCTGCGGCTGGTGATCCAGGACCCGCGCTCTTCGATCTCGGGCCTGGCGCTGGTGCTCTGGGTGCAGGCGGTCTACGGCGACGACGCCGAGGAAGCCTGGGCCAAGCTCGCGCCCAAGATCGTCACCGTCACCAAGGGCTGGTCGGAAAGCTATGGTCTCTTCACCGATGGCGAGGCCGACATGGTGCTGAGCTACACCACCTCGCCCGCCTATCACATCATCGCCGAGGGCGACGAGACCAAGGCAGCCGCGATCTTCCCCGAGGGCCATTACTTCATGGTCGAACTGGCCGCCAAGCTGGCCACCACCGACAACCCGGAGCTCGCCGATCAGTTCATGGACTACATCCTCACCGAGGAGTTCCAGACCATGATCCCGACCACCAACTGGTCCTTCCCCGCCGCCCTCCCGCGCGAGAAATGGCCCGAGGGCTTCCGCGAACTGCCGACGCCGGAAAAGGTGCTGTTCTACACCGAGGACGAGGCCGCCGCCCTGCGCGACACGGCCATCGAGGCATGGCGCAGCGCGCTCTCCCGCTGAGCGCCGCCCCGCGCCTCTGGCCCCTGCTCTGGGCACTGATCGTGGCGGGCCTGGTGATCGGCCCCGTCTCGGCGGTGATCTGGCGCGCCGGGGGTCTCGGCGCTCTGGGCCCGGCGGAGTACGATGCGCTCTGGTTCACCCTCTGGCAGGCCGCGGTCTCGGCGGCCCTGAGCGTCGCCCTGGCAATCCCGGTGGCCCGCGCCCTGTCGCGTCAGAGCTTTCCCGGCCGTGGTCTGCTGATCGCGCTGATGGGCGCCCCCTTTATCCTGCCGGTGATCGTCGCGGTGCTGGGCCTGCTGGCCGTCTTTGGCGGCAACGGCCTCGTCAACCGCATCGGCGGCAGCCTCGGCCTGCCGCGCATGGACATCTACGGCTATCACGGCGTGATCCTCGCGCATGTCTTCTTCAACCTGCCGCTGGCGACCCGGCTGATCCTGCAGGGCTGGCTCGCCATCCCCGCCGAACGCTTCCGCCTTGCCGCCTCTCTGGACGCGCCGGTGACCCGCCTGCTCGAACTCCCGATGCTGCGCCGCATCGCGCCCGGCGCCTTTGCGGTGATCTTCGTGATCTGCCTGACCTCCTTTGCCGTGGCGCTGACGCTGGGCGGCGGCCCGCGCGCCACCACGGTGGAACTGGCGATCTACCAGGCCTTCAAATTCGACTTCGACCTCGCCAAGGCCGCCACCCTGGCGCTGCTGCAACTGGCCTTGGGTCTCGCCTCGGCGCTGGCCCTGCTCCGGCTCTCGCCACCTGACGGCTTTGGCGCCGGCCTCGACCGCTTGCAGGCCCGCTGGGACGGCAGCAGTCGCCTGTCGCGGCTGACCGACGCCCTCTGGATCACCTTCGCCGCGCTCTTCCTGCTGACGCCGCTGGCGATGATCATCCTCGCCGGCCTGCCCGGCCTCCTGACCCTGCCCGCCGAAGTCTGGCAGGCCGCCCTGCGCTCGCTCACCGTGGCGCTCGGCGCCACGGCGCTGGCCCTGGCCCTGGCCCTGCCCTTGGCCACCCGCGCTGGCGAACTGGCCGGGCTGCTGGGCGTCGCGGTCTCGGGCCTGGTGCTCGGCACAGGGCTCTTTCTCATCGTCCAGCCCTTCATGCGCCCGGCCGAGGCGGCGCTGCCGGTCACCCTGCTGGTCAATGCGCTGATGGCCCTGCCCTTCGTGATCCGCATTCTGCGCCCCGAGCTCGACGCCGCCCGCGCTGACTACGGCAACCTCGCCGCCAGCCTCGGGCTCACCGGCCTAGCCCTCTGGCGCATCGTCCTGCTGCCGCGCCTGCGCCGGCCGCTGGGCTTTGCCGCCGGTCTCACCGCCGCGCTGTCGATGGGCGATCTGGGCGTCATCGCGCTCTTTGCCGATGGCGAACACGCCACCCTGCCACTGCAACTCTACCGCCTGATGGCCGCCTACCGGATGGACTCCGCCCAGGGCGCCGCTCTCCTGCTGCTGATGCTCAGCCTCGGGCTGTTCTGGCTCTTCGACAAGGGAGGCCGCACCAATGCTTGAGCTGCGCCGACTGGGCTATCACCAGGACGATTTCCACCTCACCGCCGACACGACGATCACCGCCGGCTTCACTGCGCTGATCGGCCCCTCCGGCGCCGGCAAATCCACCCTGCTCAACATGATCGCCGGCTTCCTCGCGCCCACCACAGGCCGCATCCTCTGGGACGGTGCGGACATCACCGATCTCGCCCCCGCCAAACGCCCGGTCAGCATCCTCTTCCAGGACAACAACCTCTTCCCGCATCTCACCGTCACCGAAAACCTCGCCCTGGCGCTGACCACCCGCCGCCCCGACAAGGCCCGGCTCGCCCAGATCGACGCCGCCCTCGCCCAGGTCGGCCTGCAGGACATGGGCCCGCGCAAACCCGCCGCCCTCTCAGGCGGCCAGCAGGGCCGTGCCGCGCTGGCCCGCGTCCTCCTGCAGGACCGCCCGCTGATGCTTCTGGACGAGCCCTTCTCGGCGCTGGGTCCCGCCCTCAGAACCGAGATGCTCGACCTCGTCGCCCGCCTCGCGTCCGAGCGCGGCATCAAGGCCCTGATGGTCAGCCACGCACCGGAAGACGCCCGCCGCGTCGCAGACGAGGTCGCCCTGGTCTCACAGGGTACCCTGCACCAACCACAGCCCACGGCCCCGTTCTTCGCCAGCCCCACAGCCCAGCTCACCGCCTACCTCGGCGACAGCTGAGCCCCGAACCCCTGCTTCTTCTCTTTCCAAATACCGCTGGGGGGTCCGGGGGGCAAAGCCCCCCGGTCGGTCGACGTGCGCAGGCACGGCGAAAAAAAAGGGCCCACCGAAGCAGGGCCCTTTCCACATCTCTTCAGCGCAAACTCACGCCTTGGTGCGATACTTGATCGGTTTCCAGATGCGCTTGTTGGTGAGGTACAGCAGCACCGACAGCAGCACGAGGAAGATCACCCCGGTCAGACCGGCCTGCTTGCGCGCCATCATCTTGGGCTCAGCCGTCCACATCAGGAAGGCCGAGACATCCTCGGCTGCGTGATGTAGGTCGTTGGCGTGACCGTCGGCAAACTCCACCAGACCGTCGTCGAGCGGCGGCGCCATGGAAATCCAGCCACCCGGGAAGGCGGTGTTCTCGTACAGCGTCGTGCCCGCTTCGGTCTTCTCCTCGCCGGTATAGCCGGTCAGGATCGCGGTGATGTACTCGGCGCCGCCCATGCCCTTGAAGAGCTGCGCGATGCCGGTGCCGTAGGGGCCGTGAAAGCCCGCACGCGCCTTGGCCATCAGCGACAGGTCAGGCGCGCCGGCGGCGGTGTTGGCCGGGAAGTTGTCGGTCTCCCGGGCCGGGCGGAAATCATCCAGCTCGGCGTCGAACACCTCGAAGTTCTGGGCCGCATAGGCGCGGACCTGGTCTTCCGGCAGATGCGGGCCACCTTCGTCGGCCAGCGTCCGCAGCGGCACGTATTGCAGACCGTGGCAGCCGGCGCAGACCTCGGTATAGACCTGCAACCCGCGCTGGAGCTGGTTCTGGTCGAAGGCACCGAACGGGCCTTCGAAGGAGAAGTCCACATCCTCGATATGGCCTGCATCACCGGCGGCGAAGGCCCCGGTTGCCGTCAGCGCAAGCGCGGTGACGGCAGAGATCGTGAGGGTCTTGATGTTCATCTGTCTCTTTGCCTCTCGATTATTCGCCTGGGGACACGACGGTCTTGGTGCCGCCGGTCTTGGGGGCATAATGCGCGTCGAAATCTTCTTCGATGGTGGCGGGCGGGGTCAGCGGTTTCTCGATCACGCCCAGAAGCGGCAGGATCACCAGGAAGTAGGCGAACCAGTAGGCCGAGGCGATCAGCGAGAAGGTGGCATAGGGCTCTTCCGCCGGCATGGCGCCAAGCCACATCAGCAGCATGAAGTCGAGCGCCAGCAGCCAGAACCACCACTTGAACATCGGGCGATAGCGGCCCGAACGCACCGAGGAGGTGTCAAGCCAGGGCGCCAGCGCCATGACCGCGATCGCCCCGAACATCGCCAGCACACCAAAGAACTTGGCGTCGACGATGCCGCCGGTCACGAAGGACGCGAACTGGACGACCCAGACTTCCGAGGTGAAGGCGCGCAGGATGGCGTAGAACGGCAGGAAGTACCATTCCGGCACGATGTGCGCGGGCGTCGCCAGCGGGTTGGCTTCGATGTAGTTGTCGGGGTGGCCGAGGTAGTTCGGCATGAAACCGACGATGGCAAAGAACACCACCAGGATCACCGCCAGGGCAAAGAGGTCCTTCATCACGAAGTAGGGCCAGAACGGAACAGTGTCCTTCTCGGCTTCCGCCTTCGAGGTGCGGCGCACTTCGACACCGGTGGGGTTGTTGTTGCCGGTGGTGTGGAAGGCCCAGATGTGCACGGCAACCAGCGCCGCGATCACGAAGGGCAGCAGGTAGTGCAGCGAGAAGAAGCGGTTCAGCGTGGCGTTGTCCACCGCCGGTCCGCCCAGCAGCCAGGTCTGGATCGGCTCGCCGATGAAGGGGATCGCGCCGAACAGGCCGGTGATCACGGTCGCCCCCCAGAAGGACATCTGACCCCAGGGCAGAACGTAGCCCATGAAGGCGGTGCCCATCATTGCCAGGTAAATCAGCATGCCGATGATCCATGTGATCTCGCGCGGCGCCTTGTAGGAGCCGTAGTAGAGACCGCGGAAGATGTGCATGTAGACCGCCACAAAGAACAGCGAGGCGCCGTTCATGTGCAGGTAGCGGATGAAATGGCCGCCGTTCACGTTGCGCATGATGTGCTCGATCGAGGCAAAGGCCAGGTCGACATGCGGCGTGTAGTGCATCACCAGAATGATGCCGGTGACGATCTGCATCGCAAGGCAGAAGGTCAGGATGATGCCCCAGATCCACATCCAGTTGAGGTTCTTGGGGGTGGGGATCATGATCGTGTCATACAGCAGACCAACGATCGGCAGCCGCTTGTGCAGCCACTTTTCGCCACCGGTCTTCGGTTCGTAATGGTCGTGAGGAATACCAGCCATTTCTTACGCTCCTTATCCCAGCAGCAATGTGGTTTCGTCTTCGAAGACGGCGGGCGGCACATGGAGGTTTTCCGGCGCCGGCCCTTTGCGGATGCGGCCCGCGGTGTCGTAGTGCGACCCGTGGCAGGGGCAGAACCAGCCGCCGAACTCGCCGGCGCCATCGCCCAGCGGCACGCAGCCGAGGTGGGTGCAGACGCCCATCTGGACCAGCCATTCGCCGGCTTCGTCCAGGGTGCGGTTCTCGTCGGTCGCCGCGGTATCGCCCGAAATGTTGGGGTTGCGCGCGATCGGGTCGATCAGATCGCCCAGGTCAACCGCGCGGCCTTCCTCGATCTCGCCCTCGGTGCGGCGGCGGATGAAGACCGGCTTGCCCAGCCATTTCACCGTCAGCTGCGTGCCCGGTTCGACGCCGGAGACATCGACCCGGATCGAGCTGAGCGCGCGCACGTCGGCGGAGGGGTTCATTTGGTTGACGAGCGGCCAGACCGCTGCACCGGTCGCAACGGCGCCCGCGCCGGCGGTGGCGTAGTACAGAAAATCTCTGCGGGTGCCTTCGTGATCGTCTGCGTGGGACACGAGTGATCTCCATTTCAGCGCCAGATGACTGGCTATAAATTCGAGGGCCGCACGCGTGACCGAATGCAGCTTACTGGAGCGGTATGTAACCAAGCCTCAAAATGGCGTCCAGCGTTCAAAAGCGCGCAGGGGCGATCGCGCCCTATTGTCGCGCCAAAAAAACATTGAAATCGCGGCTTGACGGCCCATGGGGCGGCGTGCAGCGACGATTTCGCCAATTCGGCGAAATGCTTGGGGGCGGATCCCGGGGCCCGGGCGACTCGGGCGAATCCCCTTCGCCCGTGTCGTCCGGGGTCAGGTCGCAACGTCAGTCCTTGGGCGCCGTGGCCACCATCGAGGGGCGTTCGGCAAATTCGGCGTACCACTCGGCCAGCGCCGGGTTGCCGGTGCGCCAGGCGCGGGCGGCATGGCGGAAATCGAGGTAGGACAGCGCACAGCCCACCGCGATCTGGCCGATGTCGAGCGGTCCGCGCAGGTGGCTGATCCAGCGGGTGTTGAGCGCCGAGACCGCGCGGTCGATCTTGGCCCATTGCGCCTCGACCCATTCGGCCGACTGCTTTTCCTCGGGACGAAACCGCGCCTCGTAGACCATCAGCACCGCGGCATCCATCATGCCGTCTGCCGTCGCCTCGAGCGTCAGGGTATCCCATTGGCGCCGTTCGGGATACAGCCCACCGCCGACGCGGGCGTCGAGAAAGCGGCAGATCACCCGGCTGTCGTAGATCGTCGGCGCATCCGGCCGGATCAGCGCCGGGATCTTGCCCACCGGGTTGGCCGCGATCAGCTCTGGCGAGGGACCGGTCGGCGAGGCGACGACGGTTTCGTATTCGACCGCGTTGACCTGGTCGGTCTCGTGCAGGGTGACCATGACCTTGCGGACAAAGGGCGACGGGCCTGCCATCAGAAGTTTCATGCCGCTGTCCTTTCGTTGCGGGAAGAGCGGCAGGTTAGCAGCCTATCCGCCGGTGTCCACGCCCCGCATGAGCGCGGCAAGCAGCGCCAGTTCCTGGCCCTGGCCATAAGCCGCGACGCCATCGGCGGCGCGCTGGCGCACCGGCGCTGGCTTGTTCTGGCCCAGCTTCCAGGTGCCGTCGATCTGCGCGATCTCGAGCTGGAAGGGCTGGATCATCCGCATCATCTTGTCCATCACGCCGGGCGACATCTTTTCCGACCGCCAGGGCGGCTTGGGCAGCAGGCGCTCCTCGAAAAAGGCGGTCTCGCGGTCGAGCAGGTCCCAGAGTTCTTCCTGCGGCAGCGGCTTGAGCACGCCGGTCAGATGCACCGCGACGTAGTTCCAGGTCGGCACCTGGTCCGGGGTCTCGTACCAGTCGGGCGAGATGTAGCTGTCCGGCCCGCTGACCGCGATCCGCGCCGGCAGTGCCTCGTTACAGGCCCGGGCGATGGGGTTGGAGCGCACGAGGTGCAGATCGGCCCCGGTCCCCACCTCATTGAGCAGAAAGGGCACATGCGACAGGAGCGGCGCGCCTTCGACCGTCACCGCCAGCACGCCAAAGCCGCGCTCGCGGGCAAACCCCAGAGAGCGCGCCTCGTCCTCGCGGCGAAAGGCCGGATTGGGATGCATCAGGCCACCAGCTGCTGGCCGTCGACGCCGGTGATGGTTGCGGTCACGATCTGGCCTTCCGGCTGGGCGGTGGCAAAGCGCACTTCGGCAAACTGCTCGGTGCGGCCCATGTGCGGGTTTTCCATCAACATGTGATGCACCCGCCCCTGCTGCCCCGCCAGATGCGCCGCGACCTGCGCCGCACCGGCCGCGCGCAACCGCCCGGCCCGTTCCTTGATCGCCCTGCCGTCGACCTGCGGCATGCGTGCCGCCGGGGTGCCGGGACGCGGGCTGTAGGGGAACACATGCAGCCAGGTCAGGTCGCAGTCCTCGACCAGTTTGAGGGAATTGTCGAACATCGCCTCGGTCTCGGTCGGGAAACCCGCGATGATGTCGGCGCCATAGGTCATCTCGGGCCGCAGCCGCCGCGCCTCTTCGCAAAAGGCGATGGCATCGTCGCGCAGGTGGCGGCGCTTCATCCGCTTGAGGATCATGTCGTCGCCGGCCTGCAGCGACAGGTGCAGATGCGGCATCAGCCGCGGCTCGGTGGCAATCGCCTCCATCAGCGCCGGGTCGGCCTCGATCGAATCGATCGAGGAGATGCGCAGCCGCGCCAGATCCGGCACCAGTTTCAGGATGCGCCGCACCAGATCGCCCAACCGCGGCGTCGCCGGCAGGTCCGCACCCCAGGAGGTCAGGTCGACCCCGGTCAGCACCACCTCGTTGTAGCCGCGATCCACCAGACGCTTGATCTGATCGACCACCACGCCGGCGGGCACCGAGCGGGAATTGCCCCGGCCATAGGGAATGATACAAAAGGTGCAGCGGTGGTCGCAGCCGTTCTGCACCTGAACATAGGCGCGGCTGCGGGTGCCGAATCCGTCGATCAGGTGACCGGCGGTCTCGGTGACGGACATGATGTCGTCGACCTTGACCTTCTCGGTCTCGCCGACGAAATCCGCCGCGAGGCCCTTCCAGGTCTCTGGCTGCATCTTTTCGGTATTGCCGACCACCAGGTCGACCTCGTCCATGGCAGCAAAGGTCTCGGGCTCGGTCTGCGCTGCGCAGCCGGTGACGATCAGCCGGGCACCCGGGTTCTCGCGCCGCAGCTTGCGAATCTCCTGCCGGGCCTTGCGCACCGCCTCGGCGGTGACCGCGCAGGTGTTGACCACCACGGCACCGTCGAGGCCGGCCTCAGCTGCCAGTTCCTTCATCGCCTCGGTCTCGTAGGCGTTGAGCCGGCAGCCCATGGTCGAAAAGACAGGCGCGCTCATGACAGGCTCTCCAGGAAGGCATCGGTCAGGGTGCCGGTAAAGACATGCGCCGTCGGCCCGGTCATCCAGACGCCCTCGTCGGCAACGCGGATGTGAATCACCCCGCCGTCGAGATGGATCGTCACCTCCGGCCCGGTCAACCCGCGCCGATGCGCCGCCACTGCGGTGGCGCAGGAGGACGAGCCAGAGGCCAGGGTCACGCCGGTGCCCCGCTCCCAGACCCGCATGCGCAGGGTGTTTTCACCGACCACGCTGGCGAATTGCACGTTGGTGCGTTCGGGGAACAGCGGGTGGTTCTCGATCTCGGGGCCGCGGGTCTCCAGATCGACCGCTTCCGCGTCGGCGACGAAGAAGGTGCAATGCGGGTTGCCCATGCCGGTGGCGGTGGGGCCGCCGGCGATCGGCAGCTCCAGCGTGTCCATCTCGCGCGCCAGAGGCACGCCCTGCCACTCGGTCTCGGGCGGGCCCATGTTGACCGAGGTCAGCCCCTGCCCCGCATCCCGCGCCTCGAGCACCCGGGTCCCGGCGCGCAAGCGCAGCGTCGTGGCGCCGGTCTCGTCCATCAGGTGACGGGCGATGCAGCGGGTCGCATTGCCACAGGCGGCGGAGACCGAGCCATCGGCGTTGTAAAACACCAGCTCGGCATCCACGCCTTCACCCGGCACGACAACCGCCAGTTGGTCAAAGCCCACGCCGCGCCTCCGGTCGGCCAGCGCAAGCGCCAGCGCCGGTGTCATCTCGAGCGCGCGGTCACGGCCATCAAGCACGACGAAATCGTTGCCGAGTCCGTGCATCTTCATGAAGGTCCGAGGTGTGTGATCCGATGTGTTCATGGGCGCGCATATACGCCTCTGTCAGAACTTATTCCAGAGCCTCGCACTTTTTCGCGTTTTCGGGGTTGACCCTAACCGCCGCAGTTTCTAGAAGCCGCCCACACAGTGGGCCGTTAGCTCAGTTGGTAGAGCAACTGACTTTTAATCAGTGGGTCGCAGGTTCGAATCCTGCACGGCTCACCACTGCACCAAAAGACTGGCAGAAGATGCCGCGCGACAGGATTTCCCTGATTGGCGCAGCGATTCCGCCCTGCCATGGAACCAACCTGGCAAGCCGGCGTTTGGTGGTATGATTCACCGCATCCGGCTTTTCCTCCTCGCAGTCCTGATCGGGCTGGCGCCCGCCCTTGTGGCCCAGGAAAAGGAAAGCCAGTCCTGGTACGAGGTCGAGGCGCTCAACAGCGGCCTGGAGACCGCGCCCGAGGGGCTGAACCGCTCGACGCCGCGTTCGGCGATGCGGGCCTTTGTCGAGCTGTCCGATGCCGGGCGATTCGACGCCGCGCAACACCTGTTGAATTTCAATGACATGGACCCGGCGGAACAGGCAAAGGTCGCCGAGATCTATGCCCGCCAGCTCTATCAGGTGATCGACCGCCGGGTCTGGATCGACTGGTCAGACCTGCCGGCGCGGCCCGATGCGCTGGTCGAGGACGGCAGTTCCAACAACCCCCAGGCAGGCCAGGTGCGCCGCGATCTTGGCATCAAGCTGTTCCAGCTGAACGGCCGCGCCTACGAGATCAGGCTCGCGCGCTACAAGACCCCCGGCCTGGAAGAGCCGGTCTGGCTGTTCACGCCCCAGACCGTGGCCGACGTACCGACCCTGCATGACGCCTACGGACCGCGAGCGTTTGAGCGTTACATCCCCAAAAGCCTGCAACACGAGGTCGGCGGCTTGCGGATCTGGGAGTGGATCGGCCTGCCGCTTCTGCTGTTTTCGCTGATCGCCCTCGGCTGGGCGGTGAAGTCGGCGCTGGACGCAGCGTCACGGCGTTTCGACCGGCTGTTTCTCAAGAACGCCTGCGAGCGCGCCAGCTTCCCACTGGCGCTTTTTGTCGTGGCTTTGGTGGCGCAGGGGGTGCTGCGGCTGGCGGTGTCCTTCTCGGGGCCGGTGACGGCGGTGGTGCAGCCGATACTGGTGGTGATCATGACCACGGCGGTGGGCATCGCCATCCTGCGAGTGATCGACGCCGTGCTCGACCGGATCACCGCGCGCTACGTCGGCGAGATCGACGATGCCCGCGGTCTCGACAAGCGCGAGCTCTATACCTCGATCTATGCGCTGCGGCGGGTGATCGTGCTGTTCATGGTGGGCTTCGCGATCATCTTCGTGCTGGTCCAGCTGAACCTCTTCGAATCGCTCGGCATCACGCTGCTGGCCTCGGCCGGGGTGATGACCGTTCTGCTGGGCATCGCCGGTCAGGCGGTGCTGGGCAATATCCTCGCCTCGCTGCAGATCGCCCTGGCCAAGCCGGTGCGCATCGGTGACAGCGTCGAGTTCGAGGGCGACTGGGCCTATGTCGAGAGCATCTTCTACACCTTCATGCGCCTGCGCACCTGGGACGAGCGGCGGATCATCGTGCCGGTGAAGTACTTCGTCTCGAAACCCTTCGAGAACTGGTCGGTCAAGGATGCGCGGATGATGCGCACGGTGAAGCTCTGGCTGGACCATTCCGCCGACATCGACGCCCTGCGCGAGACCTTCGAGGAACTGGCCGAAAAGCAGGAGGGCGTGATCGAGCCGCACAAGCTGTCGTGCTTCGTGACCGCGCATACCGAACAGGGGCAGGAGATCACCTGCTACGTCATGACCCCCGATCCTTCGACCGGCTGGGAGGTCGAGATGCAATTGCGCGAGAAGCTCCTGACCTTCGTGCGCGAAGAGCATCCCGAGTGGTGGCCGCGCGAACGGGTCATCGGCGCGCGGCATGCGCCGGGGGATGAATGAGGCGAGGGTGTTGCGGGCCTGCCCGGCAGCAGCCGGGCGCTCCGCAAGCGGCACAGCACGCGGCGTCTGAGGAAGGGCACGAAGCCCGGCTCCGATCACTGCGGCAAAAGCACCGCCACGGCAAAGGCCCGGTCTTCGTCGGTCAGCAACTGCTCCACGCGCCAGCCGGCGGGCACTACCAGCTGCGCCAGCGTCTGTTCGGTGTACTTGCGCGAGGCGCTGACGTGGATCGCCTCGCCCGCGGCAAAGTCGATCCGCGCCCCCGGCAGGCTGACGGTCTGCGCCCGGGTCGAGACCAGCTCCATGTCGATCCGCGCGAGGGCCGCGTTCCAGGTCGCGCGATAGGCAAAGGCCCCGGTGTCGAAATCCGCCCCAAGCTCGGCGTTGAGCCGGTGCAGGATGTTGCCGATGAACTGCGCCGTCACGCCCTGCGCATCGTCATAGGCGGCCACCAGCGTGGCCTCGTCCTTGACCAGATCAGCCCCGAGGATGAAGCCCTGCGCCCCCGGCCAGCGTCGGGCATGACGCAGCAGGTCGGTGGCGGCCTCTGGCGGCAGGTTGCCGATGGTCGAACCGGGGAAGAAGCCGACCTTGGCCATGGCGTCCAGATGCGGCGGCAGGCGCACCGGCGCGGTGAAATCGGCCACCACCGGCGCGATCTCGAGCCGCGGATAATGCGCCCGCAGGCCATGTGCCGTCTGATGCAGAAAATTGGCCGAAATATCGATCGGCACATAGGCCGCGAAATGATCGCCGGCGTCGAGCAGTGTTCGGGTCTTGACCGAGGCGCCGGAGCCGAACTCCACCAGAGCGCCGCCCTCAGGCACCAGCCCGGCCAGCTCTGCGGCATATTCCGTCAGGATCGCCGCCTCGGTGCGGGTGAGGTAGTATTCCGGCAACCCGGTGATTTCCTCGAACAACGCGCTGCCGCGCTGGTCATACAGCCACTTCGGGCTCAGCCGCTTTTGCCGTTGCGACAGCCCCTCCAGCGCGTCCTGCAACAGCGCATTGGCGCCGGGCGAAAGAGCGCGACCCGAGCCGTCCATCAGGCCACGTCCCGGGCCAGCCGCAGCCCCATCATCTGCCAGCGCTGGTGCGGGTAGAAGAAGGTGCGGTAGCTCACCCGCATCTGCTCGTGCGGGGTCGCGCAGGACCCGCCGCGCAGCACCCGCTGGTTGACCATGAACTTGCCGTTGTATTCCCCCAGCGCGCCCTCCGGCGGGCGGAACCCGGGGTACGGCGCGAAATCCGAGGCGGTCCATTCCCAGACATCACCCCAGACGCCCTCGCCCGGCATCGGGCGCAGCATGCCGATGGCGTCTTCGTCGCCCATCAGGTTGCCCTCGATCGGGCGGTCGCGGAAGGCCGTCTCGTGCTCGGCCTCGGTGGGCAAGCGTGCGCCGGCCCAGCGGGCAAAGGCATCGGCCTCGTAATAGCTCACATGCACCACCGGCGCCTCGAGCGCCACCGGCTGCGGGCCGCGCAGGGTATAGGTCCACCAGGTGCCGTCCTGCTGCCACCAGTAGAGCGGATGTTGCCAATCCTCGCGCTGCGCCACCGCCAGCCCCTCCATCAGCCAATGACGGGCGTCGGCATAGCCGCCGTCCTCCATGAATTCGATCCAGTCGCGGTTGGTGACCGGGCGGTTGGCAATCTCGAAGGGCTCCAGCCAGACCTTGTGGCGCGGCCCCTCGCAATCATAGGCAAATCCCCGGCCGTCATGGCCGATCTCGACCAATCCGCCGTCATGGCGGTCAAAGCGCAGCTCGGGACCGGTGGTCACCTCCAGCGGCTCGGGCTCCTTGTAGACCGGCAGCAGCGGATTGAAGCTCAGCCCGTGCAGCAGGTCGGTCACCAGCAGCTCCTGGTGCTGCATCTCGTGGTGACAGCCCAGCTCGACCAGCCCGGCGATCTCTTCGGCGTCATCACGGTGCTGCGCCAGCAGGGTGGCAAGACTGTCCTCGACATGGGCGCGGTACGCCCGCACCGCCTCGCCGCCGGGTCGCGAGACCAGCCCGCGCTTGTCACGGGCGTGCCGAGGGCCGGCCTGCGTGTAGTACGAGTTGAACAGAAAGGCGAAGCGGTCGTCGGGCGAGCGATAGCCCGCGACCCGTGGCTTGACGATGAATTCCTCGAAGAACCACGTGGTATGGGCCAGGTGCCATTTGACCGGCGAGGCGTCCTCCATGCTTTGCAGCATGGTGTCCTCGGGGCTGAGCGGGGCGGCCAGCGCCTCGGTCCTTGCGCGGGTGCGGGTAAACAGATCAAGTGCCTGGTTCGGCGTCAGCGGCGCAAGGGCTGGGGTCATTGAAACGTCCTCGGTCGGAATTGGCCTGGTGATCGTCCCGGTCAACTTAGAGGCGGGGCGGCCAGATCAAGTCAGAGCATCGAGATTTGACGGGGATGTGACGGTTCGGGACTTCGCCGGACTGCGCGACGGCCGGACGACAGGCGCGCGCCTTGCAAAGGCGATTTGCCGGAAATCTGAGGGGGGATGTGCGCGGCCCCACCCGGGAGGCCTTGCGCAAATTGGTCGGAGTGAGAGGATTCGAACCTCCGGCCCCTGCCTCCCGAAGACAGTGCTCTACCAGGCTGAGCTACACTCCGACCGTGACGGGCGGATTACATGGGTGCTTGCCGCTTTGCAAGAGGTATTCAGTCGGTTTTCCACCGCCGCAGGAAGGTCGAGGTGCGAATGCTGCCGGGGCTGTAGCCGCGGCTGCGGTTGCGCAGCACCGGGGTGGTGCTGGATTTGCCGCCCCGGCTCTCGCGGTAGACGATGTAGAGGCCCGACAGGATGATCAGACCGGCGCCGTAGAACGTCGGCCGGTCAAGGCTTTCGCCGAACAGCAGGAAGCCGAAGACCGAGGCCCAGAGGATCTGCGAATACTGCATCGGCGCCACGATGGCGGCCTCGCCGAAGCGATAGGCGGCGATGACACACATGCTGGCGGCAAAACCCAGTACCGCGATCACGCCCAGCGCGCCAAGGTCCACCACCGGCATGGCGACATAGACAAAGGGCAGCGCCGAGCCCATCAGCAGGAAGTTGCCCGCCAGCGGATAGAGCATCAGCACCACCGGACGCTCGTCCTGGCCGATCTTGCGCACCACGATCGAGGCCAGCGCATTGCAGGCGGCCGAGCCCAGGCCGGCGGCATGGCCGAGGGTCAGATCCTGCGCGCCGGGCCGCAGCACCACGATGACGCCGGCCAGACCCACGATCACCGCCGCCCAGCGGTGCAGGCCCACGCGTTCGCCCAGCACCGGGATCGCCAGCACGGTGATCAGCAGCGGCGCGACGAAGAGCAGCGTGTAGGTCTGCGCCAGCGGCAGCACGGAAAAGGCGTAGAAGGCCATCAGCCCGGCGCCCAGCGATGTCAGCACCCGCAGAAGCACCCACCAGGGATGCACCGGGCGCAGGTTGTCGCGGGTGGGGTCGCTCATCAGCACGAAGGTCAGCAGCGGAAAGCTGAACAGCCCGGCAAAGAAGATGATCTGTACCGGGGAATAGGTGCCGCCGAGGTACTTCACCACCACGTCATGGACGGAAAACATGGCAAAGCCCAGAAGGGCGAAAAGCAGGCCTTTGATGTTCATGGGGGTCTCGCAGAGATTGCCGCCCCGCGGGACGAATTGCGTACATGCCCCCTTAGGGCGAGAGCTTTGCGCAAATCAAGGCCGATTTGCCGAGCCCCGCCCCGGCGTTCTAGCGGCCATGCGCAGGGCGCAGAGCTGCGGCAAGGGAGGCAGGGGTGGGTGCCGGGGCACCCACCCGAGGTTTCTTTACAGCGAGGCGTCGAGCGCCGCGAGGATGGCATCGCCGGCCTCGGAGGTGGACACCGGCTTGGCGCCATCGGCCTGCAGCAGGTCGGCGGTGCGAACCCCGTCGGCCAGCACCTTCTCGACGGCCTTCTCCAGCCGGTCGGCCTCGGCACCCTGGTCGAAGCTGTAGCGCAGCGCCATGGCGAAGGAGAGGATGCAGGCGATCGGGTTGGCCTTGCCGGTGCCGGCGATATCGGGGGCCGAGCCGTGCACCGGCTCGTAGAGCGCCTTGGGACGGCCATTGGCCATCGGTGCGCCGAGCGAGGCCGAGGGCAGCATGCCGAGCGAGCCGGTCAGCATTGCCGCGAGGTCCGACAGCAGGTCGCCGAACAGGTTGTCGGTGACGATCACGTCGAACTGCTTGGGCCAGCGGGTCAGCTGCATGGCGCCGGCGTCGGCGTACATGTGGGTCAGCTCGACGTCGGAATATTCCGCCTGGTGCACCTCGGTGACCACGTCACGCCAGAGCACGCCCGATTCCATCACGTTGGCCTTTTCCATCGAGCAGAGCTTGTTGTTGCGTTTCCGGGCCAACTCGAAGGCCGACCGCGCGACGCGGGCAATCTCGCTCTCGGTGTAGCGCTGGGTGTTGACCCCGACGCGCTCGTTGCCTTCCTTGAAGACGCCGCGCGGCTCGCCGAAGTAGACGCCCGAGGTCAGCTCGCGCACGATCATGATGTCGAGGCCGGAAACCACGTCGGTCTTCAGCGAGGAGAAATCCGCCAGCGCGTCGAAGCACTGGGCGGGCCGGAGGTTGGCATAGAGGTCCATCTCCTTGCGCAGGCGCAGCAGGCCGCGCTCGGGCTTGAGCGAGAAGTCGAGGTTGTCGTACTGCGGGCCGCCCACGGCGCCCAGCAGGACGGCGTCGACTTCCTGTGCCTTGGCCATGGTGTCGTCATGCAGCGGCGTGCCGTGCTTGTCATAGGCGCAGCCGCCGACGAGGTCTTCGCTGACCTCGAACTTGAGCCCGCGCTTGTCGCCGTACCAGTCGATGATCCGGCGGACCTGTGCCATGACCTCGGGGCCGATGCCGTCACCGGGCAGGATCAGAAGGGAAGGCGTGCTCATGGGCGGTTCCTTTGTCGAGAAAAACGTTCCCGCATCGCCTATCCAATGCCTGCCGGAGGGTCAAGAATGACAAGGGCCCGAGCATCGCGCGCCGCGCCCCGGACCCCGCTCCGGGGCCTCATGGCGGGCGCTGAGGCCCCGGAGCGGGGTCCGGGGCTGCGTCACGCGCGGGGTCACTCGTTCGCCGGGTCCGGCGGCCAGTCAATGTCGACCCAGACCAGCGCATGGCGCGAGGCTCGGGCCGCGAGGCTCTCGGGCGCGGGCCAGAGCGTGCCGCTGCCCAGCACCGTCAGAGCGGCCGAGGGCAGCATGTAATCGACCCGCAGGTTGCCCGGCACCGGCTCTGCCCAATTGGCGGTGTCCAGCGCCGGATCGCCGCTTTGGCCGGGGTTGGCCTCTTCGGCGGCGGCGGGATCGCGGGGCGCGGGGTCCTGCAACCGCGGATCACCCAGCAGCAGGCGGATGGCGTCATGCCGACCCTCGCCATCCTCAGGGTCGAGGTTGGCATTGCCCATCAGCGCGACATGCTCCGGCACCGGCCCGAAGGCGCCGTCGAGGTAATGCCGCCAGAAGATCACCTCGTCATGATTGCGCCTGCCGTTGCGGTCCTCCGGCCCGTCGAAGACCGGCGGCGTCGCGGAAAACGCCAGCACGGTCAGAGAGCCCCCGGGCAAAACCACCGGCACCGCCCAATGCGCCACGCTCGACAGCGGCACCAAGCCTTGCACCGCCTCCGGCACCTCGGCCCCGTCCATCAGGTGCCCCGGCAGATCGCGCCAGGGCAGGTCGGTGTACTCCTGCGCCTCGGCCAGTGGATAGAGTGACAGGAGCGCCATGCCGCCATCGCCGGTGAAGAAGCCGAAGCCCAGCGCATCCTCGGCCTCCTGCAACCGCCCGTCGCCATCGAGGTCCGCACCGATATCCCGCCCGGCGTTCTGCGGCGGCGCAAAGAGATGCGGGTAGTCGAGGCCCTCGGCCGCGATCCGGTCGCGCAGGGCAGTCAGCGTCAGCAGGGTGACGTCATGGTCAAGGTCTGTGAGCAGCAGGATATCGGGGCGCATCTCGCCCAGCAACTGCGCCACGGCGGTGACCTGAGGGTCCTCCCCCTTGAGGATATCGCGCAGCAGCAGGCCCGGGCCCTTGCGGCTCAACTCGACATGCCAAGTGGCAAGGCGGAGCGGCTCAGCCGCGAGCGGCCCGGCCAGAAACGTAAGGAGAAGGATCAGCCAGCGTGCTGGGCGCGGGCATAGGCCCGGCGGCGCTTTTCCTCGATCAGGTCGGCGACCCGGCCCATGGCGATGCCGCGCATGATCATGCTGGCGGGAATGAAGGCCCATGCAACCATCGTCCATACAAAGCTCTGCGAGTCAAACAGGGTAAAGGCGTCGAACACCCCCGAGGTCAGCCGGATGAAGGCCGGGATCACGAAGGGCAGCACAACCCCCGCCGCAATGTTCAGCCAGCCGTCACGGCGCAGCCGCGGCAGCACGTCGCCACCGGTGGTGGGGTCAAAAAGCGGCAGGTTGATCCAGACGTTGAAGGCGCCATTGCGCGACGGCCAGTCATAGATCCGCACCAGCAGCGCAAAGGTGGCCAGCGCGGTCAGCGACATGGCATAGACCAGCGCCGCACCGTCGCGGGCCCGTTCGACCAGTTCGAGGCTGGTGTCTGTAGGCAAACCGTAGATGAAGATGCGCACCGGTGAATACGGCAGATCGAGGAGCTCGCCCATGGACGAAGCCCCGCGCGATACGATGCCCGACAGCACCCCCGGCTCGGCACTTTGGCGCGACAGCCAGGTCAGGCAGACCACCATCAACAGCAGCATGACAAAGCGCATGCGGTTGAACGGCGGCGCGTGGCGGAACTCGACAAAGCTGGGATAGGAGGAGGCGTATTCGGCAAAGACGAAGACCCCCGCGAGGATCGCCACCAGTACCGATATCTGCGCGCCATCGGCACCGTTCGGACCGAGCATCAGAGATGGCAAGACGACCATGCTCGACACCAGCAATGCCCGTACCGCCGCACCGAAAATGCGTGAAATCACTGCCCCATTCCCTTCAATCCGGTCGGGCGCGGTACGATGCCGAGCCCTTGTTCCCGTTTGATGCCGCTTGGGTAACTGCGGCCTGCCTCATTCTTGCCCAATTGTTGCCCCTTTTCGGCCGGTGTCTCAACCGTCTGTTCACTGTATCGAAACTATTCGGGCAATTTCGTGGGTTGGGTGGTGCCCGATTGCATCAATAATACGGCAGGAAAACGTCAATGAAAACAGTGCACACCAGATGTTGGGGCGCAGACGTATAGGCCTACAAGCCCCGCGACATACCTCCGACGTGCTGCCCTATTCCCCGGCAGGTGGCGTGCTGCCCCGATGTGCCGGCTTGTCCGAATCCACGAGAGATCGCCCTGCCCTGTGACCGGGCGCACAGCGGTTTGCATTTCGGCCGTGAGGTGATCGATTCGCAGGCAGCTCCACCCAAGCGAGCGGCGCGCGGCTGGTCATCCCCCCGGGAGATTGGCAGTGGCAGGTTCGAACCGACCTCGATCAGCACTGCCGAGGGCGCCCTTTGACTGCCCCCGACCCCCGCAAAACGAAAAACGGCGCGGAGGTCCGCGCCGTTCTCCATGTCTCTTTCAGGATCGCCGGGGCTCAGACCCAGGGACGCTCCTGCGCCGCCTTGGCCTCGAAGCTCTCGATCGAGTCCTTCTTGGCCATGGTCAGACCGATGTCGTCGAGGCCTTCCATCAGGCAATGCTTCTTGAACGGGTCGACGTCGAAGCGGATGGTGCCGCCGTCGGGGCCCTGGATCGTCTGGTTTTCCAGATCGACGGTCAGCTTGGCATTGGCGCCGCGCTCGGCGTCATCCATCAGCTTGTCGACGTCTTCCTGCGGCAACACGATCGGCAGGATGCCGTTCTTGAAGCAGTTGTTGTAGAAGATGTCGGCAAAGCTGGTGGAGATCACGCATTTGATGCCGAAATCCGCCAGCGCCCAGGGGGCGTGTTCGCGCGAGGACCCGCAGCCGAAGTTGTCGCCGGCGACGAGGATCTGCGCGTCGCGGTACTGCGGCTTGTTCAGCACGAAATCGGGGATCTCGCTGCCGTCGCGGTTGTAGCGCATCTCGTCGAACAGGTTCTTGCCGAAGCCGGTGCGCTGGATCGATTTCAGGAACACCTTGGGGATGATCATGTCGGTGTCGATGTTGACCAGCGGCATCGGGGCCGCAGTGCCGGTCAGTTTGGTGAATTTTTCCATTCGTTTGGTCCTTTCGACCGGGGTGCTCCTCCGTCCCTGCGGGCCGTCCTCGCGAGGACGACCGGGCACGGGCGGAGGAGCGGCCCGGTTACATCATCTCGCGCACGTCGGTCAGGCGGCCGGTCACGGCGGCGGCGGCGGCCATCGCCGGCGACACCAGGTGGGTGCGGCCCTTGTAGCCCTGACGGCCCTCGAAGTTGCGGTTCGAGGTCGAGGCGCAGCGTTCCCCCTCGGCCAGCTGGTCGGGGTTCATCGCCAGGCACATCGAGCAGCCCGCCATGCGCCATTCGAACCCGGCGTCCTTGAAGATGTCGGCCAGGCCTTCTTCCTCGGCCTGGGCGCGGACGAGGCCGGAGCCCGGAACCACCATGGCCCGCATGCCGTCCTTGATCTTCTTGCCCTTGAGGATCTGGGCTGCCGCGCGCAGGTCCTCGATCCGGCCGTTGGTGCAGGAGCCGATGAAGACCGTGTCGATCTCGATATCGGTCAGCGCCTGGCCGGGCTTGAGACCCATGTAGTCGAGCGAGCGGCGCGCCGCTTCGACCTTGCCGCCCTTGAAGTCCTCGGGCGCCGGCACCTTGGCGGTGATCGGCAGCACATCCTCGGGCGAGGTGCCCCAGGTCACGACCGGGGCGATATCCTCGGCCGCGATGGTGATCACCTTGTCCCAATGGGCGTCGTCATCGGAATAGAGCGTCTTCCACCAGTTCAGAGCCGCTTCCCACTGCGCGCCCTTCGGCGCATGCGGACGACCCTTGATGTATTCATAGGTGGTTTCGTCGGGCGCGATCAGGCCGGCGCGGGCGCCGCCTTCGATCGCCATGTTGCAGACGGTCATCCGGCCTTCCATCGACAGATCGCGGATCGCTTCGCCGCAATATTCGATGACATAGCCGGTGCCGCCGGCGGTACCGGTCTTGCCGATCACCGACAGGGTGATGTCCTTGGCGGTCACACCGGGGCGCAGCTTGCCGGTGATCTCGACCTTCATGTTCTTGGACTTCTTCTGGATCAGCGTCTGGGTGGCGAGCACGTGCTCGACCTCGGAGGTGCCGATGCCATGCGCCAGCGCGCCAAAGGCGCCGTGGGTCGCGGTGTGGCTGTCACCGCAGACCACGGTCATGCCGGGCAGGGTCCAGCCTTGCTCGGGGCCGACGATGTGCACGATGCCCTGGCGGACATCCGACACCGGGTAGTAATGCACGCCGAATTCCTTGGCATTGCGGTCGAGCGCGTCGACCTGGATGCGGCTTTCCTCATTGTCGATGCCGTTGACCCGATCCTCGGTGGTGGGGACGTTGTGGTCCGGCACGGCGATGGTCTTCTCGGGGGCATGCACCTTGCGACCGGCAAGACGCAGGCCTTCGAAGGCCTGCGGGCTGGTCACCTCGTGCACGAGGTGGCGGTCGATGTAGAGCAGACAAGTACCGTCTTCGGCTTCATGCGCGACATGCGCATCCCAGATCTTGTCATAGAGCGTTTTGGGGGACATGGCTGGTCCTCTCCCGTTCAATTGGTCACGATTTCAGGGCGGATTGGCAAAAGGCCGCTTATAGCCGGGCGAGGACCGTAAAGGTCGCACCGAAGAACCGCTCGCGCAGGCGGGCGCGGTCTTGAATATCCGTCAGCATTTGCATAGCTGGCCCTTTACAGGCTGGTCGAGATTCTCGCAAGCCTTGGCAGTGAACTGCCGCAAAACGTGATCCCCTGACAGCAACAGACCGGGCGTGGTGAGAAAGAAGTTTCGATGAGCAAGTTGAGCGTGATCTATGTGGCCCTGTGCGCCGCGGTTCTGGCCGCGGGGCTGGCCGTGCAATCGGTGCAGGGCGGCGCGACACCTTCGCCCACGGGCTTTTCCGACACGCATTTCCGGGCGATGATCGAGGCGACGGGCCAGGGGCCGCACTAGGGGGTGCGCACAAGCAGCGCCGGGCCGCGGCGGCGATCCTCGGCTGGTTCGGCAGCGCTTTATCTCTGCCAGGTCCGAAGATGATCTGACCGACGCGCTTGTGCTTGACCAATCGCCGTGCCGAGGCTGCAGGACACAAGCCGCGCATCGACGGGCCGCGGTGCGGCGATCCGCCGGCAGGTCGTCAGTGCTTTATCCCGGCCAAATCCGTAGAAGAGTTGATCGACGCGCCTGGGCCAGACCAATCGCCGTGCCGATGAGGCGGCCCGGCGATGCGCGGCGGCCTGTGGCCGCTGTTAACGCGCGGGGCACTGGCCCCCAGAACCCTTGTCTGCCACCCCATCCCGGTGCAAGCTGAGCTTGTCCCCTACAGGAGCACCGATGGACCCTCAGACCGACCCCGTCAACGCATTGGCCATGCTCCAGGACGTGATCACCAATGCGCGTGCCTGGGGCGAGTTCTACTTCAACATGCTCCTGCGCCCCTGGATCCGCTACCAGGTGTTCATCGCCATCGCCCTGATGGCCCTCGCCTGGGGCGCTGGCAGCCTGGCGCGGCCACGGCTGCACGACTGGATGCGGGCCCGCGAAGGCTGGCCGCGCTGGCGGATGCGGGTGCTGGTGATCGTGCACCGACGGCTCAGGATGATCTTCTTCGTCGTGCTGATGTGGATCGCCGTGCTGGTGATGCGCGAACTGACCTGGCCCTCACGCTCCTATCTACTTGCGATCTTTGCCAATCTCGCCGCGGCCTGGCTCTTTGTCGTCTTTGCCACCCGGCTGATCGACAACCCGCTCTTGCGCACCACCGTACGCTACGGCGCATGGATCTGGGTCACCCTGTCGATCCTCGGCATGACCGAGGACACCCAGCGGCTGCTCGAAAGCATGGCAATCACGCTGGGTGACATGCGGCTCTCGGCCTGGCTGGTGGTGCAGGCGCTGGTGATCCTGACGGTGACCATCGCGCTGGCGCGCTTCATCGCCAAGACCACCACGGCCCGCATCCGCAGCAACGAGGACATTTCGCCCTCGATGCAGGTGCTGGCGGTCAAGTTCCTGCAGGTGCTGCTTTACGGGTCGGCCTTCTTCATCGGGCTCAACATGGTGGGGGTCGATCTCACCGGTCTCGCGGTGCTCTCGGGCGCGATCGGCGTCGGGCTGGGCTTCGGCCTGCAGAAGGTGGTGTCGAACCTCGTCTCGGGGATCATCATCCTGCTCGACAAGTCGATCAAGCCGGGCGACGTCATCAGCCTGGGCGAGACCTTCGGCTGGATCAACGCGCTTGGCGCGCGCTACGTCAGCGTCGTCACCCGCGACGGCAAGGAATACCTGATCCCCAACGAGGACCTGATCACCGGGCAGGTGGTGAACTGGTCGCATTCCTCGGATTTCGTCCGGCTCGACATCTTCTTCGGCACCTCCTACGACGACGATCCGCATGCGGTGCGGCGTCTCGCCATCGCCGCGGCCTCCGAGGTGAAACGGGTGCTGGCCCATCCCAAGACGCCGGTCTGCCACATCGTCGGCTTCGGCGACAGCTCGGTCGACTACATCCTGCGCTTCTGGATCAAGGACCCGACCGGCGGCCTGACCAACATCCGCGGCGATGTGTACCTTGCGCTCTGGGATGCTTTCAAGGAAAACGGCATCTCGATTCCCTTCCCGCAGCGCGAGGTGCGGATGCTCGGAGATGCGGCAAAGGCGGCCGAAACCGGCGGCTTGTTGCAACCCTGAGACCGGATTCATTGAATTGTCACCTCTGAATTGCTAAATTGAGGGCACGTCAGGCGCCGGGCGATGCGGCGCAGAACCAAGGAGGACCACGTCCTGACTCTTACCATTGCGGCGAATTCCGCCGTTCAAGGCGCGCCCCGTTCGGGCCATCATGCGGAAGTCACCAGCGAAGAGCTGCTTTCGCAAATTCTGACCTCTCTTTCCGACAGCAAGGCCGAGGACATCGTGGAGATCGATCTCCGCGGCAAGACCGCCATGGGCGATTACATGGTGATCTGCTCGGGCCGTTCGTCGCGCCAGGTCGCGGCGATCTCGGAAAAGCTTGTCGACATGCTCAAGGCTGATCTCGGCCGTGGCGCCAAGACCGAGGGCAAGGAAACCGGCGACTGGGTGTTGATCGACACCGGTGACGTGATCGTTCACGTCTTCCGTCCCGAGGTGCGCGAATTCTACCAGCTGGAGAAGATGTGGATGCCCACGGGCGAAGCCACATCGCGGCCCTCGGGCCACTGATCCAGCCGGATGCGTGTGCATGTATGCGCGGTGGGCCGCCTCAGGGCGGGCCCCGAGAAAACGTTGATCGACGACTATGTCACGCGCTTTGACAGAACCGGCCGGGCCCTTGGATTGGGCCCTCTGAGCCTGCACGAAGTCGAAGACCGCAAGGGCGGCGGCATGTCAGCCGAAGCCGCCCTGCTGCGCCGGGCCCTGCCCGAGGGCGCAGTCAAGGTCGCGCTCGACGAGCGCGGCAAGCTGATGACCTCTCCCGCCTTTGCAGATGTTCTGGCGCGCCACCGCGACGATGGCCGGGGCGACCTCGCGCTGATCATCGGCGGGGCCGACGGCATCGACCCGGGCCTGCGCGCCGAATGCGACATGTCGCTGTCCTTCGGCAAGATGGTCTGGCCACATATGCTGGTGCGGGTGATGCTGAGCGAACAGCTCTATCGCGCCGCCTCGATCCTTGCGGGCGCGCCCTATCACCGGGTGTGACGCCGCCATCACTGGCAGGGCAGCTTCACCGAAGGGTTTCGTCAAAGTTGTGCGTGAGGGATGACCACCCAAGTCGTGGCCACGGCGGCCTCATCAGCTTAACCGCAATTGCTTGCGGCCCGTGCGCAGCCGATGGGCGCCGTGGCATGCCGTGCTGCGGCCCGTCGGGCCGCCGTGAGGGTGGTCGTATGCAAGACCGCTTCAACATGCCACATTTCGGCTGTCACCGCAATGCCACAACTCTCAGTTTAATGGCTCCAAAACGCTGATAATTGTATCACCGTACTTGCGGGTCTCGAGCAGGTCGAAGCCTTCGGGTGCCACCTGCGCGCTGCTTTCCTCCCAGACGATCAGCGCCTCGGGCGCAATCCAGCCGCCGGCCCGGGCCGAGGCCAGCGCCGCCGTGCCCAACGCCTTGCCATAAGGCGGGTCGAGGAAGATCAGATCGAAGGGCGCGCCGTCGTTCGCCGGCAGCCGCGTGGCATTGCAGGCCATCAGCCGCGCGCGGTCGGTTTCCCGCAGCAGGGCGATATTGGCGCGGATCAGCTTCTGCGCCTTGCGCCCGTCATCGACAAACACCACCTCGGCCGCTCCGCGCGACAGCGCCTCGAGCCCCAGCGCGCCGGTGCCGGCAAAGAGGTCGAGCACCCGGGTCTCGTTGAACGGCGCGCCGAAGCGGCCACCGCCCAGCATCGAGAACAGGCTCTCGCGCACCCGGTCGGTGGTGGGGCGCAGATGCGCCCCGGCGTCGCCCTTGCCCACCGGGGTCAGCGCCCGTCCGCGGTGCTCTCCGGCAATGATCCTCACCGCTTCAACAGCGCCTTGAGCTCGGCATCGGGGGTATGCACCTCGTCGCGGGTCACGGACTTGCCGGCCTCGATCAACCGCTTGGCCACCATGTAGCCGCGCGCGTCGTTCATCGCATCGACCGCCACCAACTGATCCCCGTGGAAATACCAGAACGACTTGCGGCCATCCTCGCCGTGGCGGGTCTCGACATGGTCATACCCCTTGTTGAGCCCGGCGATCTGTAACTTGCAGTCGTATTGATCAGACCAGAACCAAGGCGTCGCCACATAGTCGACCGCGCCGCCCATCATGTTCTGCGCCACCACCTCGGCCTGGTCGATGGCATTGGGCACGCTCTCCAGCCGGATACGCTCGCCGCGATAGGGGAAAGAGGCGCAATCCCCCGCCGCAAAGACATCCGGCGCCGAGGTGCGGCCCTGCGCGTCGGTCCTGATGCCGTTGTCGAGCGCGATCCCCGCCGCCTCGGCCAGTTCCGTGGCCGGCACGATGCCGACGCCGACGACCACCATGTCGGCGGCGATCTCGCTGCCGTCGGTCAGCCTGGCCCCCGAGACCTTGTCCTCGCCCAGCAGCCGCTCGAGCCCGACGCCCTCGCGGATGTCGACGCCATGGCTTCTATGCAACTCGCGGAAGTGATCCGAGGTCTCCTTCGCCGCCACCCGTTGCAGGATGCGCTCGGCCATCTCGACCAGCGTCACCTGCATACCCTTTTTGGCCGCCACCGCCGCCGCCTCGAGCCCGATATACCCGCCACCGATGATCAGCGCTTTGGCGCCTTGGCGCACCTGCGGCTCCATCGCGTCGACATCGGCCAGGGTGCGGACGACAAAGACGTTCTCCAGATCGCCACCAATCGCCGCCGGCAAGCGGCGCGGATGCGAGCCGGTGCAGAGCGCCAGCTTGTCATAGCTCAGCACCTCGTCGCCCAGCGATATCGTCCTGGCCTCGGTGTCGATCGCCGTGACCCTGGTGTTCAGCCGCAGGGTGATGTTCAGATCGTCGTAGAACTGCGCCGGCCGCAGATAGAGCCGCTCCTGCGCCATCTCGCCCAGCAGATAGGCCTTGGACAGCGGCGGCCGCTCGTAGGGCGGCACCGGCTCTTCCCCGATCAGGGTGATCTCGCCCTCGAAACCGCTGTTGCGCAGCTTGGCAACCAGCGAGGCGCCGGCCTGCCCGCCTCCGACCACGATGAAATGCGCCATGGGTCTCCTTTCGAGGGGATGGTGAAATTATCGCTGGTTCTTGCTGCGCCAGACCCTATATCGCCCCCTGAGGCGAACGCAATTCCATAGGACGGACATATGACGATTTCCCCCGGCGACACCCTGCCCACGGCCAACCTGCTGCACATCGGCGCCGAAGGGCCCGAACCCGTCGATCTCGGCACGCGGTTCAAGGGCCGCAAGGTGGTGATCTTCGGTCTGCCGGGTGCCTTCACCCGCACCTGTTCGGCGGCGCATGTGCCGAGCTTCATCCGCACCAAGGCGGGGTTCGAGGCCAAGGGCGTGGACGACATCATCTGCGTCGCGGTCAACGATCCCTTCGTGATGCATGCCTGGGGCGAAAGCAGCGGCGCCCATGCCGCCGGTCTGACCTTCCTCGCCGATGCCGGGGCCGAGTTCACCAAGGCGATCGGCATGGATTTCACCGCGCCTGCAGTGGGCTTCTACGACCGCTCGGTGCGCTATGCGCTTTATGCCGAGGACGGCGTGGTCAAGGTGCTGCACCGCGAAGAGAGCCCTGGCGTCTGCGAAGCCTCCGCCGGCGAGGCTTTGCTGGAGGCGATCTGACGGGTTGGGTCGTGCGACGGACCTGGTCCGGAGCCTCGGGGTCTCACGAGAGTACTCGAGATGATCTATGTGCCAACGCAGCCCCGGACCTGATCCGGGGCCTCATGGCAGACGGTGAGGTCCCGGCGCAAGGCCGGGACGGCGTTACGAGTGGGCCGAACCTTCACTATTTAGAAAGCATCGACCTCCCCGCCTACACGCCCCGGACCCGATCCGGGGCCTCATGGCTAACGGTGAGGTCCCGGCGCGAGGCCGGGACGGCGTTATGAGTGGGCCGAACCGTCGCTATCTAGAAAGCATCGCCCCCCCCCCGCCTACACGTCCCGGCGCAGGACCGAGCCGCCAGCCCTACTCCGCCAGCTGGTCCATCTTCCGCGCGAGTTTCACGTCGAGCGAGGACAGCCCGCCGACGTCATGGGTGGTCAGCACCACCTCGACCGTCTTGTAGACATTCGACCACTCCGGGTGGTGGTTCCACTTCTCGGCATAGATCGCCACCCGCGTCATCCAGCCAAAGGCGTCGATGAAGTCCTGGAACTCGAAGGTCTTGCAGATCGCATCGCGGCTGTCGTCGACGGTCCAGCCCTTGTCGATCAGCGGCGCCAGCATGGTCTTGCGCCCGGTGTCGGACAATTTCTCGCTCATTGCTGTTCCTCCTGTTGGTCGCGCCGGAACGGGCCGTAGCTTGTCAAAACCTCGATATCCTCGTCGATCGCCGCGCGCTCTGCCTCAAGATAGCGCGAAATCGCCTCGGCAAAGCCCCGGTCAGCCACCCAGTGCAGCGAATGGCAGGGCACCGGCAGATATCCGCGCGCCAGCTTGTGCTCGCCCTGCGCCCCGGCCTCGACCCGTGCCAGCCCGTGTCGGATGGCGAAATCTATGGCCTGATAGTAACACGCTTCGAAGTGCAGGCAGGGGTGATCCTCGATACAGCCCCAGTAGCGGCCATAAAGCACCTCGCGCCCGATGAAGTTCAGCGCCCCCGCCACCGGTCTGCCGCCCCGCTCGGCCAACACCAGCGCGATGTCGTCGCGCAGCACCTCGTGGGCGATGTCAAAGAACGCCCGCGTCAGGTAGGGCGTGCCCCATTTGCGGCTGCCGGTGTCCTGATAGAACACCCAGAAGGCATCCCAATGCTCAAGCTCGAACTGATCGCCGGTCAGCGTGCGGATCGTGCCGCCAAAGCCCTGCGCGCGACTCCGCTCCTTGCGGATGGTCTTGCGCTTGCGTGACGACAACGCGGCGAGGAAGCCGTCGAAATCGGCATAACCGTGGTTTTCCCAGTGAAACTGCTGGGTCTGCCGGCGCAACAGGCCCATCTTCTCGCCAGCCTCGGCCTCTTCCCCGGTGCAGAAGGTCACATGCAGCGACGACAGACCGTTGTTGGCTGCCAGCTTGATCGCGCCCTGCACCAGCGCCGAGGCACCGATCTCCTCGAACCCCGGCCGGGTCAGGAACCGGCGGCCTGTGGCAGGCGTAAAGGGCACCGCGATCTGCAGCTTGGGGTAATAGTCGCCGCCGGCCTGTTCATAGGCATGCGCCCAGTTATGGTCGAAGATGTATTCGCCCTGGCTGTGGCTCTTGGCGTAAAGCGGCGCGCAGGCGATCACCTCGCCGCCCAGCCGCGCGGTCAGATAGGTCGGCTGCCAGCCGGTGCCCCGCCCGACCGAGCCGCTGTCCTCCAGCGCGTGAAGAAACCGATAGGTGGTGAAGGGATCGAACGGCCGACCGCCATCCGTCACCTCGGGGCAGGCGCAGGCATCCCATGTGGCCGCGCCGATCTCGGCGATCCGGTCATGGGTCTGTATCTCGATCTGGGTTTCGCGCATCTCACCTGCCCTGGGGTCCCTCAGAGACTTGGCGTCCCCTGCCCCGCATTCAAGGCAAATACTGCTCGAAGGTGATATTGCAGGCCAGCTTGCGCGCCTCTGCCTCCTGGGCAGGCGTGCGCACCGTCCAGCAGAGCACCGGAATGCCGCGGTCGCGCAGCGCCGCCACCGGGGCCGCGGCCAGATCGGTGATCTGGTGGCTGATGAAGCAGGCGCCGACCCGGTCGAAATCGGGGATCTCGCGAAGATGGGCGCGCGTCGCCTCGGTCAGCTCGGGCCAGTCGGCCTCGGGGTAGGCGCAGGTGGTCAGACCGCGCGGCACATTTGGCGCCAGCCGCGCCATTTCGGCCATGGAATGCGGGTTGAAGGACATCACCGCCACAGGGCCATCATAGCCCGCAAGCGCCTGTGCCGTGGCCTCTTCCAACGGGCCCACATCGGGGCCCATGCCGCCATCCTGATCCTTGATCTCGACCAGCAGCGGCACCTGGCCGTCGACAATCTCCAGCACCTCGGTAAACGTCGGGATGCCCTCGTCGCCGCCGGTCAGGGTGATCCCTCCCAGCGCCGCTGCGTCGTGGTCGCCGATGCGCCCGCGCGCGCCCGTCAGCCGGTCGAGCACATAGTCGTGGAACACCATCGCCCGGCCATCGGCGCTGCGCTGCAGGTCGATCTCGATGCCATAGCCCCGCGCAATCGCCGCGCGGATCGCGGCGCGCGAGTTCTCGGGCCGCCCGTTGCGGCGGTCATGCAGCGCGCGGTGGGCGATCGGGCGGTGCTGAAAGGCGGCGGGCAAGGTCATGCGATCTCGAAGATGCCTTCGATCTCGACCGCCACGCCCAGGGGCAACGACGCGGCCGAAACCGCCGAGCGGGCATGCCGGCCGGCGTCGCCCAGAACCTCGACCATCAGGTCCGAGGCGCCGTTGATCACCTTGGGCTGGTCGGTGAATTCGGGCGTGGAATTGACGAAACCGGTCAGCTTGACCACCCGCTTGAGCCGCCCGAGATCGCCCTCGCAGGCGGCGCGCACCTGGGCCAGCAGGCTGAGCGCGCAGGCCTGTGCCGCCGCCGCGCCCTGGGCCACCTCGAGCTCCTGCCCCAGCTTGCCGAGGATCAACCCGTCAGGGCCGGAGGAAATCTGGCCCGAGACATAGAGCGTGTCGCCGGAGCGCACGAAGGGCACGTAGTTTGCCGCCGGCGCCGGCGCGTCCGGCAGGGTCAGGCCCAGCTCCTTGAGGCGGGCTTCTATCGGGTTGTCCATTGGTCACCTCCTGAAATTTGTGGCGACGCTAGAGCGGCCCCGCGCCGGGGGCAAGCCCGTTCCGCCCTAGCTTTCGCGCATCGCGCGGGCGAGGTAATCGGCCAGCGGCTTGAGGAGGTAGACCAGCGGCGAGCGTGCCTCGGTGCGCAGGAAGGCCTCGACCGGCATGCCGGGGATCAGCGCGGTGCCTTCGGGCAGCTTGGCGATTTCGCCGGGCCGCAGCACGATCTCGGCACGGTAATAGGGCTGGCGGCTGACCTCGTCGACAAAGGCGTCGCCCGAAATCTTGACCACCTCGCCGTAGATCTCCGGCGTCTCGCGCTGGCTCAGCGAGGTCAGGCGCAGCATCACCTCCTGGCCGACGTGCACCTCGTCGATGTTGATCGGCGCGACGCGGGCGGCGATCACCGCAGGCCGGTCGCGCGGCACCAGGAACATCAGCGGTTCGGCGGGGCGGATCACCGCGCCCTTGCCGAAGACCGCGAGGTCATAGACCGCACCGGCCACCGGTGCGCGGATCTCCATCCGGCCCAGCCGGTCGCGCAGCGCGGTGACCTCTTCGGCCAGCTCCCACTCGCGCACCCGCAGGTCGCGCAGCTGGGTGATCGCCTCTTCCCGCAGCCGCGAGCCGATCGACAGGATGGTGATGTCGATCTCGGCGATCCGGGTCAGCGCCTGCGCCTTCTGCGCCGTCAGCTCGCCCGCCAGTCCCTGCAGCTCGGCCCGCTGCCGCTGCACCGCCAGCACCCGCGAAGCCTGGGCCAGTTTCTTGTCGAGCAGGGTCTGCTGGTTCTTCAACTCCTCGTCGATCAGCGCGCGCCGCTCGTCGAGCGCCTCTTGCTGCGCTTCGATCCCCTCGATCTGCACCGCGATCTGCCGCGATTGCGACCGCAGCCGGTCGATCTCGCTTTCGGTCGATTCGGCACGGGCCTGGAACAGCCGGGTCTGCCCGGCGATCATCTCGGCCACCGAGGGAAACTCGGCCGCAGCGGCCAGCAGGCGGGGGTCGTAGTCCGGGGCCTCGGCACCGTCGCGCTCGGCCTCGAGCCGGCCGCGCCGCGCCATGATCTCGTGCATCTGGTCCTCGGCGATGGTCAGCTTGCCCCGGATCAGCGCCGGGTCGAGCCTGAGCAGCACCTCGTCGGCGCCGACGATATCGCCCTCGCCCACCAGCAGGTCCGACACCGTGCCGCCATCGGTGTGCTGGATCGCCTGACGGTTCTGGTGCACCTCGACCTGGCCCGAGGCGATCACCGCGCCGGTGATCCGGCTCAGCGCCGCCCAGCTGCCGAACCCGCCGATCAGCGCCACCAGCGCCAGAACGCCGAGAAACAGCGGCGTGCGGACGGAGAATTCCTGACGGCTCATTGCACCCCTCCCGGCCCGGCCTGGCGAATCTGCGCGGCATTCTGCACCGTTTTCTTCAGCACTTCGTCGCGCGGGCCAAAGGCCACGCGGGCACCGTGATCGAGCACCAGCAGCAGGTCGCATTCCTGGATCGCCGCCGGTCGATGCGCCATGATCAGCACCGCACCGCCCCGCGCCTTGACCGCGCGGATCGCAGCGTTGACCGCAGCGCTGCCTTCGTTGTCGAGATTGGAGTTGGGCTCGTCGAGCACCAGAATTTCGGGGCTGCTGTAGAGCGCCCGCGCCAGCCCGATGCGCTGCATCTGGCCGCCCGACAGCCGCCCGCCATGGGCGTCGATCACCGTGTCATAGCCCTGCGGCAACTTCAGGATCAGTTCATGCGCCGCCGCCATCTGCGCCGCCTCGACCACCTTCTGCGCATCCGGCTCCGGCTCGAGCCGGGCGATGTTCTCGGCAATAGTACCGTCGAACAGCTCGACCTTCTGCGGCAGGTAACCGATGTATTGCCCCAGTTTCTCGGGCGGATATTGATCGAGCGTTGCGCCGTCGAGGCGGATGCGCCCCGAGGCCGGCGGCCAGAGGCCGGTGAGCGCCCGCGCCAGGGTGGATTTGCCGGCGCCCGACGGCCCGATCACGCCCAGCGCCTGCCCCGGACGTATGTCGAAAGAGATCATCCGCAGCGCCGCCTGCCGCTCGGTCGGCGGGATGATCGTCAGCTGCTGCACCTCGAGATGCGCCTTGGGGCGGGGCAGCTCCATGCGTTGTTTCTCCGGCGGGGTCGAACCCAGGAGCAGCGCCAGCGCCTGCCAGCCCTGCCGCGCCCGTTGCGCCACACCCCACTGGCCGATCAGCAGTTCGATCGGCGCGAGCGCCCGACCCAGCAGGATCGAGCCGGCGATCATCGCCCCGGCCGAGAGCTCGCCGCGCAGCACCAGCCAGGCGCCGAGACCCAGCATCGCCGATTGCAGTAAGAGCCGCAGCGCCCGGGTCAGGGCGGTGAAGCCGCCGCTGACATCAGAGCTGCTGATCTGGCCATCGAGTGCCTGCCGCCGCGCGCCTTTCCAGCGGGCCAGCGCCGCCTTGTGCATGCCCATGGCATGCACCATCTCGGCCTCGTCGCGCATCCGGCTGGCCACCGCCTCGGACTTGTGCGCCGCGCGGCCATGGGCCTGTACCGGCGCCTTCTGCATCTGCTGCGAGATCAGCGCGATCACCACCAGCAACGCGCCGCCGCCCAGCGCCAGCAACCCGAGGAAGGGATGGAAGATCGCGATCCCGGCCAGAAAGAACGGCGTCCACGGCAGATCGAACAGCGCGATCAGCACCGGCGAGGTCAGGAACCGCTGCACCGATTCCAGATCGCGCAGCCCGGTGGCCGAGCTTTCATCCGACCGCGCCGCCGCACGCCGCAGGCTGGCATTGAACACCCGGTCATCCAGCCGCGACTGGAACCGCGCGCCGACCCGCGCCATGATCCGGCCACGGACGAAATCCAGCAGGCCCATCATCGTGTAGAGAAAGATCACCAGCGCCGAGAGCGCCACCAGCGTGGCCTCCGACCGGCTCGACAGCACCCGGTCATAGACCTGCAGCATGTAAAGCGGCCCGGTCAGCATCAGCAGGTTGGCGAAAAAGCTGAACAGGGCGACGGCCCAGTAGAGCCCGCGGCTCTCGCGGCGCACCTTGCGCAATTCGCTCAACCCGGCGTCGCGTGCTTGCATGGATGGTCACTCGCTCTTGTTCGTCTGCCCGGCGCGGGGCCGGACCGGGGCCAGACTGCCCCGGCAGGTCGGTTTGCGCCAGTGTCACCCGAAGGCCACAGCATGGCCCGGCGACGGCACTGGCGGTGGGATAGGTCCCTGAATAGACTAAATGACCAGAGACTACATAGCGATTATTGCAAAGCCTTTGAGATTGCCTCTTTGATGCGGTTTTGCATCCCCGATGCTGCAAGGAGACCCCTGACATGTTGCGGAGACAGTTCCTCACGACCGCCGCGGCGGTGGCGCTCTACTTCGCCGCCCGCCCTGCCCTTGCCCTGACGATGGACAACGCCAAGGCGCTGGTCGATGCGCTGGTGGCGGATATCGCCAGGGCCTCGGGCACCGCCGACTTCGAGGGCCTGTTCAAACGCTACGCCGATGTGCCGGGCATTGCGGGCTATGTTCTGGGGCTCGATGGTCGCAACGCCAGCGCGGCGCAGAAGCGCGATTTTCAAGAGGCCTTTACCGGCTATGTCGCGCGCAAGTACGGCCCCCGACTGCGCGATTTCACCGGCGGGCGCATCGAGGTGACCGAGGTGCGGCAGGTCAAGAGCTTCCACGAGGTGTCCTGCAGCGCGCATCTGCCCGGCGCGGCCCCGCAGGCGCTGGATTTCACCGTGTCCGACGCCGGCGGGCGCGAGTTGATCTTCAACCTGAAGATCGGCGGCGTGAACCTGCTGCTGACCGAACGCACCGAGATCGGCTCGATGATCGACCGGCGCGGTGGCGATCTCGATGCGATGATCGCGGATCTGCGCGGCGCCGGCTGAGCCGGCCTAGCGGCCCATCACATCCTCTTCGGTCTCGGAGGCCGAAATGCCCAGCGCCTCGAGCCCGGTTTCCAGATGGTCGGGCAGATGTGGCGTGCCCAGCAGGTAATCGGCGGTGGGCGTCGTCGCCTCATCGCGGGCAGTGGCGATGGCCTCGTCAAGCTCGGCGGCGTCGAAACTGCCGCGCCCGATCCACATCACCGCCACCAGCGAGGTCAGCTCTTCCTCCGTCAGCCGATCAAGAAAGCCGCGCAACTCGCCCTCAGCGCGGCCCAGCTCGCGCGCCATGACGATGACCTGCGCCACCTTGTAGCCTGAAATTTCCAGCATCTCGCGTCTCCTTTTGCGGTGTCGTCACAGACTTGTCGCGCGGATCCGATGCCGTCCTTGATCTTACGCAAACAGCCGGTAATAGAGCCCGTCGGGCAGGAATTTCCCCAAGCGGAAGAGCCAGGCGAAGGGCGCGGGAAAGCTCTTGGCGAACCCGTCGGAGTTCATGTGCTCGAAGATCGCGCGGGCCGCGGCCTCTGGCTCCATCAGCGCCGGCATCTTGAAATCGTTCTTGTCGGTCAGCCGGGTGCGGATGAAGCCGGGGTTGACCAGCTGCACCTTGACGCCGGTGCCGCTCAGATCGGCATGCAGCGCTTCGGCCATGGCCATGACACCGGCCTTGGAGGCAGCATAGCCGGTGGCCCCCGGCAGCCCGCGATAGCCGGCGAGCGAGCCGGTCATGACGATATGGCCGCTGCCGCGCGCCACCATGCCCGGCACCACCTGCCCCAGCACACGCGCCGCACCGGTGAAGTTCACGTCGCACATTGCGGTGACCTGCTCGGGGTTCCAGTCCTGCGCCGCCTGCGGCCAGTAGACGCCCGCCAGATAGACCAGCCCGTCGATCTCGCCGGCCTCGGCGGCGGCGCGGGCCACGGCCTCGTCATCGGTGACGTCACAGGGAAGCACCTGCGCCCGGCCCGGAAGTTCCTGCGCCAGCCCGGTCAGCCGATCCTCGCTGCGCGCCGACAGGATGACCTGCGCGCCGGCCCGGCTGAGCTTTTGCGCCAGCGCCCGGCCGAGGCCTTCGCTTGCGCCCACGATCCAATAGCGTTTTCCTACGAAATCCGTCATCTTGCCTCCTGAGAGCCGACCGGCGCGGAACGCGGCGGGCCTAATTTGCGAAAATCAATTGCCGAGGATGATCGCGCCAACGGGGGCGGGATACAAGCGGCTGCTGTGGCAGAGATAGAACGCGGCCCGCCGGTCGCCAGCCCTAGCGGCTGACCTCATGGCCCGGCGCCTCCGGCCGGCGGCGATAGGTTGCGCCCTTCCACCAGAGTTTGAGCGCCTGCCAGTGGATCAGCGCCCGCACCCGCCGCGCGCCAAACGGGCGGCGCAGGCAGAACCGCAGGATCGCCGCATCGGTCAGGGGTTTGCGCGGTCCGGTCAGCGTCGCGGTGACCCCGCCGCCCGCCCCGGTGCCGAGGTCGATCCAGATGCCGATGCGGTCGTCGCGGATGTCGAAGCGGAAGATGTATTGCCCCGCCACCGGCTGAAACGGCGAGACATGCAGTATCTTCTGCGCCGTGATGCGGTCGTCAGCCGTGAGGGGCGAAAGGTCGGGTTTGTGGCAGAGGTAGCAATGCCGGTCGCCGAAGGTATTGGTCACCTCGGCAATCACCGCGCAAAGCCGGTCGCGGCCGTCATGGATCAGCCAGAAGCTCACCGGGTTGAACACATGCCCCAGCACGCGCGGCTGCGCCAGCAGAAGCACCGGGCCAGTCAGTGCCAGATTGTAGCGCGCCAGCACTTCGCGCACCCAGGCAGCCCCGCGCCCGGCCTTGGGCGCGCCGCCATGGTCGCTGTCATGCAAGGAGGTCAGCCCGGCACGGTTGCGACCAAAGAGGCGCAGCCCGGGCACATCCGCCTCGGCATCCAGCAGCACGTAGTCGACCCCGTAACGAAAGCTGTTCTCGACCGCGCCCTTGCGCCCGTGCCAGGTGTGACCGGCGATATGGTCGATGCCCGTCATTCCGCCGCCACCATGACCCGCGGCTGCGCCACCATGCGTTCGGCCACGTCTGCCGCGCTGGCCAGACCGTCCTCGTGAAAGCCGTTCTTCATCCAGGCGCCGCAATACCAGGTCCGCCGTGCGCCGTTGAAGCCCGCCACCGCGCCCTGCGCCTGCAGCGCGGCCAGGTCATAGACCGGATGACGCAGGGTCACCTGATCATAGATCAGCTCTTCGCGGATCGGTTTGCGGGCGTTCAGGGTGACGAACATCGGGTCATTCGCCGGGATCGGCTGCAGCTTGTTCATCCAGTAGGTCAGGTCGATCCGTCCGTCGCGCGCCTTGGGGCCTTCGGTGTAGTTCCAGGACGACCAGCAACCCCGCCGCTTGGGCATGGCGCGGGGATCGGCATGCAGGGTGATCTCGTTCGGCTGGTAACCGATGGCGCCCAGTGCGCGGGTCTCTTCCGGCGCGGGATCGGCCAGCAGCCTGAGACTGTCGTCGGAATGGGTGGCCATGACCAGCTCGTCAAAGACCTCCCAGCCGCGGCCCGGCGTCTTGACCTCGACCCGGTCGGCAAAGCGCCGCACCGACTGCACCGGCGCCTTGACCCGCAGGTCGACCAGCCGCCGGCGCAGGCTGGTTTCCAGCCGCCGGACATATTCCACCGAGCCGCCCTGCACCGTGTACCATTGATGCTGGCCGGTGTGGCTGAGCAGCGCGTGGTTTTCGAAGAACTGGATCAGCGCCTGCGCCGGGAACTGCATGATCTGCTCTGGCGGGGTCGACCAGATCGCCCCCGAAAGCGGCAGCAGATAATAGTCGCGGAACCAGTCGCCGGTGCCCAGCTCAGCGAGGAAATCGCCCAGCGGCTGGTGCCGATCGCGCGCGGTTTCGAGCGCGCGGGCGTTGAAGCGCAGGATATCGCGGATCATTCCGAGGAAGCGCGGATTGAACATGTTGCGGCGCTGGCTGAACACCGCCTTGAGGTTTTCCAGCCCGTATTCCATCTCGCCGCCGCGAAGGCTGGCGGCGAAGCTCATGTTGCTCTTCGCCACAGGAACGTCGAGCTCATGGAACAACGCGGCCAACCGCGGATAATTGGCGTAGTTGAAGACGATGAAGCCGGTGTCGACCGGCTGTTGGCCGCTTTGCCCCGCCAGCACCGTGCGGGCGTGTCCCCCCAGGCGCGGCCCGGCCTCGAAGAGCGTCACCTCGGCACTGTCGGCGAGGAAATGCGCAGCCCCGAGGCCCGAGATGCCTCCGCCGATGACGGCAATCCTGCGGCGGTAGGGATCGGTAGGGTCGAACGGCATCTGGATATCCTGTCGGGCTGTGGCGTTTTGCTCTTGGTCATCGGTGTCTACGGCCGGGCACCGCAACCGGATGAAAAAGAATTCCGGCATTTCCGGTGATCCGTTTGCCCGGCACCGCCGTACCCCTGTCATGCTGAGCGCAACAAACACCCATCAGGCGGGTGACATTCCGCCGCTTTCCCCGTTTTATGTGCCGGGGGGCTGTGCCCCCGTGAGGCAGAGGAACCAGGGCAAAGAGATGAAAGCTGCGCCAGCGCGGGCCGACTGGGTCGCCCATGTCATCCGCATTCGCGACGCGCGGGACGAGACGGCCTTTGCCGAGCTCTTTGCGCACTTCGCGCCGCGGGTGAAAGCCTTCCTGATGCGCTCCGGCGGCGATCCGGTGATCGCCGAGGAATGCGCCCAGGAGGTGATGGTCACCCTCTGGCAAAAGGCGCATCTATTCGATCCCTCACGCGCCAGCGTTGCCACATGGATTTTCACCATCGCGCGCAACAAGCGCATCGACGTGCTGCGCCGCCAACGCCGGCCCGAGCCGGAAGAGCTGACCTGGGGCCCCGGGGCAGAGCCCGACCAGGCCGATGTGCTGGCGCTGCAGCAGGAGAGCCAACAGTTGAGACAAGCCATTGCCGGCCTGCCCGAGAAGCAACGCGCGCTGATCCAGCAGGCCTATTTCGGCGAGATGAGCCACGGCGAGATCGCCGAGGCCACCGGCCTGCCGCTCGGCACGATCAAATCCCGCATCCGACTGGCGCTCGACCGGCTGCGCCATGCCATGAAGTGACCAAGCCATGACCGACGAGATCACCCACCACCTGACCGACGCGCTGCTGATGGCCTATTCCGCAGGCAGCCTGCCAGAGGCCTTCAACCTCGCCGTGGCGACCCATGTGTCGATGTGCGACGCCTGCCGCGCCGCCGTCGAGAGCTATGACGCCCTGGGCGGGACGGTGCTGGCCGAGGTCGAAAGCGCCGAGATGCGCCCCGACGCCCTGGCCTCGGCCTTGGCGCTGATCCACGCCGCGCCAGAGGCCGCGCAAAGGGTGTCTGCTGCCAGCGACGTCCCCGGGCCGCTGGCCGGCTACATCGGCGGCAGCTTGTCAGAGGTGAAATGGCGCCCGGTCGGCATGGGGGTCCGGCAGGCGGTGCTCAAGACCTCGTCAGAGGCCACCGCGCGGCTGCTCTACATCCCGGCGGGCGCGGCGATGCCCGACCATGGCCACAAGGGGCTGGAGCTGACGTTGGTGCTGCGGGGGGCGTTCTACGACGAGGCCGCGCGTTTCGGCCCCGGCGATGTCGAGGTCGCCACCGAAGCCGACGAACACACGCCGATTGCCGATATCGGCGAGGATTGCATCTGCCTCGCGGTGACCGACGCCCCGCTCAGGTTCCGCGGCTGGCTGCCCCGGCTGGTGCAGCCGTTCCTCGGGATTTGAGGTAGGGCTACCGCTTTGCGCTGCGCCGTCCCGGACCTCACGTAGGGTGGGTCTGTGACCCAGCGAGGCGGGCCGGTCGTCGGGGGCGGTGGGTCACAGACCCACCCTACGCACGAACCAGGGCTTTGCCATCACGCCAACCATGAGGGCCCGATCACGTCCGCGGCAAAGGCACCACGTTCTCACCACCCTCCGGCGCGATCTCCTCGAAGTCAAAATTGTCGAGCCGCCGCGCCCGGCGACCGGCCTTGTCGGCGCTGATCTTGATCTCGGAGATATCCTTGGCCGCCTGACCGAAATGCCGGTCGAGGTTCTCGACCCGCGTGCCCAGCCGCTCGACATCGGCAAAGAGCAGCCCCAGCTCGCGGCGGATCGCCCCGGCCTGTTCGCGCATCCGGGCGTCCTTGAGAATCGCGCGCATGGTGTTGAGCGTCGCCATGCAAGTCGTTGGCGAGACGATCCAGACCCGGGCGGCAAAGCCCTCGCGCACCACCTCGGGGAAATTGGCGTGCAGCTCGGCGTAGATCGCCTCTGACGGCAGGAACATCAGCGCGCCCTCGGCGGTCTCGCCGTCGAGGATATAGCGCTCGGCAATGTCGCGGATGTGCTTGCACAGAGACTGCCGCAGCATCTGCGCGGCGCGCTGCGCGCGTTCGGGACTGTCGGCGCGGCGCAGGGCCTCATAGGCCTCGAGCGGGAACTTCGAGTCGACGGCAATCGGCCCCGGCGGGTTGGGCAGGTGGATCAGGCAATCGACCCGCCGGCCATTCGAAAGCGTCGCCTGCAGGGTGTAGCTGTCCGAGGGCAGCGCCTTGGTGACGATGTCGTTAAGCTGGATTTCCCCGAAGGCGCCGCGCGTCTGCTTGTTCGAGAGGATATCCTGCAGCGACAGCACGTCGCCAGACAGCTTGGTGATATTGTCCTGCGCCTTGTCGATGGCCGAGAGCCGCTCCTGCAGTTCTCCCAGGCTCTTGGCGGTGCGCCGGGCCGAACCGTGCAGGTTCTCCTGCATCTGCTGCTGCACCTGCCCCAGTCGCTGCTCCATCAGCTGCAGCATCTTGATCTGGCTCTGCGCCTGCGCCTCGGACACGTGATGCAGCCCGCCGGCCAGCCGCTCCTGCCCCTCGCCCAGGCTCTGCACCCGGTGGCCCAGCATGCCCATCTGCTGCGCCAGCGGCTCGGCCAGCCGGGCCGAGCGCGCGGCGGCGCGGGCGGTGGAGACCAGCAGCCAGAGCACCAGCAGCAGGAAGGCCGCAGCGGCCAGCAGCGCCAGGACCTGCGGGTCGTCCAGCGCCAGTACGGTGTCGCCGAGCTGGATCATGTGCGGCCGAAAAGCCGCTCGATGTCGGAGAGCCTGAGCTCCACATAGGTCGGCCGGCCGTGGTTGCATTGGCCGGAATGCGGCGTCGCCTCCATCTCGCGCAGGAGGGCGTTCATCTCGTCCGCCTGCATCCGGCGGCCCGAGCGGATCGAGCCATGACAGGCGACGCGGCTGAGGATGGCGTCGATGCGCTCGCGCAGCTGGGCGGATTGGCCGAGGTCATGCAACTCGTCGAGGATGTCGCGGAGCAGCGCCTCGGCATTGACCTCGCCGAGGATCGCCGGGGTTTCGCGCACGGCGACAGCGCCGCCGCCGAAAGGCTCGAGCGTCAGGCCCAGCTCGGAAAGCGTGTCGGCATGTTCCAGCAGCAGCGCGCAATCGGTGTCGGAGAGCTCGACCACCTCGGGGATCAGCAGCGCCTGGGCGGCGATGCCGTTTTCCGCCGCCTGGCGCTTCAGCCGCTCGTAGACCAGCCGCTCATGCGCGGCGTGCTGGTCGACGATGACGATGCCGGTCTCGGTCTGGGCGACGATGTAGTTCTCGTGCAGCTGCGCGCGGGCGGCGCCCAGCGGATGATGCGGCACCGGCTCTTCAAGCTCGTGCGGGCTCTCCTCGCGCATGGGCGCAGGCTCGACCCTGGCGCTGTAGCTCTGCGCCATTTCGGCAAAGCCGGGGCTCTGCGCCTGATAGGCGGCCTGGCGCGCCGCCGGGCCGGGGCGGTCGAGGCGCGGACGGTCCATCTGGTAGACCCGGGGCTCGGTCTGCTCCGGTCGCATGGCGCCCAGCGTCGCGCCGGCAACGGTGGTCGAGGCGCGGTGGCCGGCATTGGCCAGCGCATGCCGCAGGCCCGAGACGATGAGGCCGCGGGCGAGGCCGGGGTCGCGAAAGCGCACTTCGGATTTGGCGGGGTGCACGTTGACGTCGACCAGATGCGGATCGCAATCGACAAAAAGCGCCACCGCCGGGTGCCGGTCGCGCGACAGGAAATCGGCATAGGCGCCGCGCAGCGCGCCGTAGAACAGCTTGTCGCGGACCGGGCGACCGTTGACGAACATGTATTGCGCGACGGCCGAGCCGCGCGAATAGGTCGGCAGCGCGGCAAAGCCGGTGAGATGCAGCCCGTCACGTTCGGCATCGAGCGGCACGGCGTTCTCGGTGAACTCGCGCCCGAGGATCTGGCTGAGCCGGCCGTTCAGGGCATCGAAGAGCTCGCCCGACTGCGGCTCGGCGCGGAAGCTGACCCGCTCCTGCTGGCCGGTGACATCGCGCAGGAGGAAGCCGACGAAGGGCTCGGCCATCGCCAGCCGCTTGACGACGTCGGAGATCGCCTGGGTCTCGGCCCGGTCCGAGCGCAGGAACTTGAGCCGAGCCGGGGTGGCGAAGAAAAGGTCGCGCAGCTCGACGGTGGTGCCACGGTTGCAGGCCGCGGGTTTGACCGGCCCCTGGTCGCCACCTTCGACATGGATCACCGCGGCCTCCTGAGCGCCCGCGCGCGAGGTGATTGTGAGCCGGCCCACCGCGCCCAGCGAGGGCAGCGCCTCGCCGCGGAAACCGAAGGAATGGATGTCGAGCAGGTCGGAACCGTCGATCTTGGAGGTGGCGTGGCGAGACAGCGCGAGGGGCAGTTGGTCGGGCGTCATGCCGCAGCCGTTGTCGCGGACCCGGATCAGGCTCTTGCCGCCGGCGGCGATGTCGATCTCGATCCGCGTGGCGCCGGCGTCGAGGGCGTTTTCGACCAGCTCCTTGACGGCAGAGGCCGGGCGTTCGACCACTTCTCCAGCGGCAATGCGGTTGACCGCCGCGTCGTCGAGCTGGCGGATCTCTGGCGCGTCTCTGTCGCGGATATTGGGGGGCTGGTCCTTCATACCCCAAAACCTAGCATGAGGGCATTTGATTCTGCGAGGGGGGAATGTGGGGGTTGGGTGCTGCCGTGGGGTCTTGTGTCACGTGCGCGTTAACAGCGGCCAGAGGCCGCCGCGCATCGCCGGGCCGCCTCCACGGCGCGGCGATTTGGCCGACCTGCGCGCTTCGATCTGATCTTTTGCGGATTTGGCCGGCGGCCGACCTTTGGTGGTTCGCCGCACCGCGGCCCGACAATGCGCGGCTCGGAGCATTGCACAAACGGAAAAAGGCGCGGGCTCCCCCGCGCCTTTCCAGATTTTTCAGACTTCGGAACCTCAGCCCTTGGAGAACTCGGGGTAGGCTTCCATGCCCAGCTCGGCCATGTCGAGACCGTTGATCTCGTCTTCCTCGCCGACCCGGATACCCGTGGTTGCCTTGAGGATGAACCAGATCACACCCGAGACCACGAAGGTGAAGACACCGACGACGATGATCGAGTAGAGCTGCGTGCCGATCGACGCATCCCCATTGGTGAAGACCACGGCGATGGTGCCCCAGATGCCGGCGAAGAGGTGCACCGGGATGGCGCCGACCACGTCGTCGATCTTGAGCTTGTCGAGGAAGGGCACGGCGAAGACCACGATCACGCCACCGACGGCCCCGATCAGGGTGGCAGAACCCAGCGTGGGGGTCAGCGGCTCGGCGGTGATCGACACCAGGCCGGCCAGCGCACCGTTGAGCACCATGGTGAGGTCGGGCTTCTTGTAGAGCAGCTGCGTCAGGATCAGCGCGGCCACGGCGCCACCGGCGGCGGCAGTGTTGGTGTTGGCGAAGATGCGGCTGATGTCGGCGACGTCACCCACGGTGCCCATGGCAAGCTGCGAGCCGCCGTTGAAGCCGAACCAGCCGAGCCACAGGATGAAGGTCCCGAGGGTCGCCAGCGCCAGGTTGTGGCCCGGGATCGGCACGGTGCGGCCATCCTTGGTGTATTTGCCGATACGCGGCCCGAGGATCAGCGCGCCGGCCAGAGCGGCCCAGCCACCGACGGAGTGCACGACGGTCGAACCGGCGAAGTCGAGGAAGCCCATGGCATCCAGGAAACCGCCGCCCCATTTCCACGACGCCTGCAGCGGGTAGATGATCGAGGTCAGGATCACGGTGAAGATCAGGAAGGGCCAGAGCTTGATGCGCTCGGCCAGGGCGCCCGAGACGATCGAGGCGGTGGCCGCACAGAACATCAGCTGGAAGAAGAAGTCCGAGCCGGTCGAGGCATAGGAGTAGTCGTCGGCATCGGCCGCGGCCACGCCAACGGCTTCGAGGACACCGGGGCCCCAGACGCCGGAAAGGATGCCATCAACCGCCCATGTGCCCAGCGGGTACATCAGGTTGTAGCCGATCAGGTAGTAGAAGATCGCCGCAAATGAAAACAGCGCGATGTTCTTGGTCAGCTGCATGGTCACGTTCTTGGCGCGCACGAGGCCCGCTTCGAGCATGGCGAAACCCGCGGCCATCCAGAACACCAGGAAGCCGCCGATCAGGAACAGCAGCGAGTTGAATATGAAGACGCTGTCGGTCGAGGCGTTCACGCCCGGCACCGGGCCGTCATCCTGAGCAAGTCCGAGGCTGGGCGCGGCGATCATCGCGGCGACAAGTCCCAGTTTGGTAAGAGTTTTCATGATATCCTATCCCCTATGTCCGCGTCGCTTCAGAGCGCGTCGTCATTGGTTTCGCCGGTGCGCACGCGCACGGCCTGTGCCACGTCGAGCACGAAGATCTTGCCGTCGCCGATCTTGCCGGTCTGGGCGGTGGTGGTGATGGTCTCGACGACCTGGTCGGCCATGGCGGCGCTGACCACGATCTCGAGCTTGATCTTGGGCACGAAGTTCACGGCGTATTCCGCGCCACGGTAAATCTCGGTATGGCCGGACTGCGAGCCGAAGCCCTTGATCTCGGTCACCATCATGCCGCGCACCCCGATGCCGGTCAGCGCCTCGCGCACTTCTTCAAGCTTGAACGGCTTGATTGTCGCAATGATGAGTTTCACGTTCTTCCCTTTCGGTAAGCGAGCCCGGGGCCCGCGGATTTCGCAGTTGCAGAAAAACGGTGCTTCACGGCCGGGGTGAAGATTTGAGCGCGGAAAACAGCGGCGAAAACGTCAGCATTTGCACATTTTTTGCACAATTCTTAAGCTATGCTTAAAAATTGATCGGTAAATAAACGCCAGTATCTGCCGCCTGCTCTCAACATCCGGGGTCGGACGGACTATTTTACAGGCACAGGCATAATCCCGAGCAGGTTGGTGACATGAGTGATTCCGGACGCCGGAAACCGCGGTTGGTGGCGGACAGGAGGTTCCCCGGGAAGTCGGGGGCAACCGCTTCGAAGACGGCCTCGAAAACATCCTCGAAGGCCGGCGCCAAGCCGCCGGCCAAGGGGCGTGGCCGCGGCGGCCGGCCGCCTCGCAAGCCGGGGCCGCGCGGGCCGCTGGGCTATCTGGCAATGCTGGTGCGCTGGGTTTTCGGGGTGATCTGGAAATCCGTGGTGCGGGTCACCGCGGTGATCGTCCTGCTGATCGCCGCCGGTGTCGCCTATTACTGGTCGACCCTGCCGCCGGTGCAGGAGCTGCTCGACGGCCGCGCCCGCGGGTCGGTCACCATGCTCGACAATACCGGCGAGGTCTTTGCCTGGCGCGGCGAACAATTCGGCGGCGCCATCGACGCCGAGACCGTCAGCCCGCATCTGCGCAACGCCGTGGTCGCCACCGAGGACCGGCGCTTCTACAGCCACTTCGGCATCTCGCCGCGCGGCGTCGCCAGCGCGATCAAGATCAACCTTTCCGAAGGCCGCGGGCCGCTGTCGGGCCACGGTGGCTCGACCATCACCCAGCAGACCGCCAAGCTGCTCTGTCTCGGCACGCCCTACAACGAGAAGGACTGGGAAAGCGAACGCGCCTACGAATCCGAGTGCCGCGAAGGCTCGCTCTGGCGCAAGATCAAGGAAGCGACCTATGCCATCGCCATGGAGGTCAAGTATTCCAAGAACGAGATCCTGACCGTCTATCTCAACCGCGCGTTCCTCGGCGAAGGTTCTCGCGGCTTCGAGGCCGCCTCGCAGCGCTATTTCGGCAAATCCGCCAACGAGGTCGAACCGGCCGAGGCAGCGATGCTGGCCGGTCTGCTGGTGGCGCCCTCGCGCTATGCGCCGACCAACAACCTCGAACGCTCGCAGCGCCGTGCCGCCACGGTGATCCGGCTGATGGAGGAACAGGGCTACCTGACCAAGGCCGAGGCCGACGACGCCCAGGCCAACCCGGCGGTGCTCTCCGACGCGGCCGAGGCCGAGGCCGGCGGCTATTTCGCCGATTGGGTCATGGCCTCGGGGCCGGAGTTCTTTACCCGCAACACCACCGAGGACGTGATCATCCGCACCACGCTCGACCAGCGCATCCAGAGCGCGGCCGAGGATGCGATGAACTACATCTTCGACAACAAGGTGCGCGACGGCTCCAAGGCGCAGGCGGCGATCGTGGTGATGTCGGCCGACGGCGCGGTGCGCGGCATGGTCGGCGGGCGCAAGACCCGGGTGTCGGGCGTCTTCAACCGCGCCACACAGGCGCAGCGCCAGACCGGGTCGTCGTTCAAGCCCTTCGTCTATGCCACCGCGATGGAGATGGGCTACAGCCCGCTCGACAAGGTCCGGGACGAGCCCTTCTGCATGGACATCCCCGGCTCTGGAGAATGGTGCCCGAAGAACTACACCAACGACTTCAAGGGCACGGTGACGCTGACCGATGCGCTGAAGCATTCGCTCAACATCCCGGCGGTCAAGATCTCCGAGGCGCTGGGCCGTGACCTGGTGCAAAAGGTGGCGCGCGACTTCGGCATCGACAGCGCGCTGGCCGATTCACCGGCGATGGCGCTCGGCGCCTCCGAATCGACGCTGATCGAGATGGTGGGCGCCTATGCCGGCATCCTCAACGGCGGCTCTGCGGTCACACCCTACGGGCTGGTCGAGCTGAAGCTCCTGGGCGAGGACGTGCCGATGATGGACGCCACCGGCGGCATCGGCGAACGGGTGATCCAGGAGGATGCGGCGCGCTCGCTGGTCTACATGATGGAGAAAGTGGTCTCCGAGGGCTCCGGCCGCCGCGCCGCCCTGCCGGACCGCCAGGCCGCTGGCAAGACCGGCACCACCCAGGCGGCCCGCGATGCCTGGTTCATCGGCTTCACCGCCGATTACGTCGCCGGCGTCTGGATGGGCTATGACGACAACACGCCGCTCACCGGCGTGACCGGCGGCGGCCTGCCGGCCGAGATCTGGCGCGAGACGATGGTGCGGGTACACGAGGGCGTGCCGGTGCGCGATCTGCCGATGAACGTGCCGCAGGCGCCGGAACCGCAGCAGGCGCCGCAACCCCAGCCACAGCCGCAACCCGAACGCCAGCAACCGCGCCGCGACAACCCGGTGGAAAACCTGGCCGAGACCGTGCTGCAGCAGGTTCTGCGCGACCTCTTCGGCGGAAACTGACCCGTACAAACGTCAAGGGCCGGCCCCTGACAGGCCGGCCCTTGCTTTCCTCTTGCTCCAAATACCCTCGGGGGAGTCCGGCTTTGCCGGACGGGGGCAGAGCCCCCTCCTGCCCCGAAAGCTCAGATGCCCGCGTCAACGATCGCCTTGGCGAGGATCGGCACCGTGTGCTTGTTGAGCCCGGCGATGTTGAGCCGGCTGTCCCCCACCATGTAGATCGCGTGCTCTTCGCGCAGGCGCTCGACCTTGTCGGGCGTGGTGCCGATGCGCGAGAACATGCCGCGGTGCTCGGCGACAAAGCCGAAGCGGTCCGAGCCCGACTGTTCCTGCAGCTCCGCCGCCAGATGCTCGCGCAGCTTGAGCATGCCGAGGCGGATATCCTCGAGCTCGGCGGCCCAGTCGGCCCGCAGCTCGGGATCGTTAAGCACCATGGTCACCAGGCGGGTGCCGTGGTCCGGCGGGAAGGAGAAGTTCTGCCGGTTGAGATGCGCCAGCGCGCCCTCGTGGATGTCGCGCCGGGCGGCATCCTGGCTGATCGCCATGGCAAGGCCCGCCCGCTCGCGGTAGATGCCGAAGTTCTTGGAGCACGACGCCGCGATCAGCAGCTCCGGCACCGAAGAAGCCACCAGCCGGGTGCCCGCCGCATCCTCGTCGAGACCGTCACCAAAGCCCTGGTAGGCGATGTCGATCATCGGTGTCGCGCCAGTCTTCAGCAGCAGATCGGTCACCGCCTGCCATTGCGACAGGTTCAGGTTGGCGCCTGTCGGGTTGTGGCAGCAACCGTGCAACAGCACGAGGTCGCCCGCCTTGGCCTCGGCCAGGTCTTCCATCATGCCGTCGAAATCCACCGCCCGGGTCTCGCTGTCGAAATAGCGGTACTCGGTGAAGGGCAGCCCCATGAACTTGAGGATCGACAGGTGGTTCGGCCAAGTCGGATCGGACACCCAGACCCGCACGTCAGGGTTGGCCATGCGCGCCAGCTCGAAGCACTGGCGCACCGCGCCGGTGCCACCGGGGGTGGCCGCGCCGGCGATGTTCTCGCTGGGCACCGCATCGCCGAGGATCAGCCCGGCCAGCGCGTCGCGGTACGCCGGATCGCCGATCAGGCCGACATAGCTCTTGGTCTCTTCCTGTTCCCAGAGCTTCTTTTCCGCCGCCTTGATGGCGCGAAAGATCGGCGTCTTGCCCTCGGCATCCTTGTAGACGCCGACGCCGAGGTCGATCTTCTGCGGCCGGGGATCGTCGCGATACATCTTCATCAGCGCGAGGATCTTGTCGGCGGGTTGTTCCTTCAGGTGTGACAGCATGGGCTTCAGGCCTCTCCAGTGGCTACGGGCAGGGTGGGGAATTGCCCCCACTCGGCCCAGGAGCCGTCATAAAGCGAATGGTCGGTCTTCCCCATGCGCTCGAGCGCCAGCGACAGGATCGCCGCGGTCACGCCGGAGCCGCAGGAGGTGATGACCGGTTTCGTGAGGTCGACGCCGGCCGCCTCGAAGATGGCGCGGGTCTCCTCGGGTGATTTCATCGTGCCGTCGCTGTTCAGGAGCGTGCTGTAGGGCACGTTGCGCGCGCCGGGGATATGGCCAGAGCGCAGGCCCTCGCGCGGTTCCTTCGCCGCGCCGGTAAAGCGCGCGGCAGCGCGGGCATCGACGATCTCGTGGGTGCCGAGCTTGGTGGCGGCGCTGACCTGGGTCACGTCGCGCACCAGCGAATTCTGCACCCGCACCGTCATGTGGCGGTCGCGGATCACCGGCGGCATGTCCTCGATCTCGCGGCCCTCGGCGCGCCATTTCGGCAGGCCGCCGTCGAGCACGGCGACGTTTTCCTGACCCATCAGCCGGAACAGCCACCAGACCCTAGCCGCCGAAAACAGCCCGGTGCTGTCATAGACCACCACCTGGTGGCCGTCACCGACGCCCAGCGCCCGCATCCGGCTCATGAATTTCTCGACCGGCGGCACCATGTGCGGCAGGTCGGAACGGGCGTCGCTGATCTCGTCGATGTCGAAGAACCGCGCGCCGGGGATATGCCCGGCCTCGTATTCCCCGCGGGCGTCACGGCCCGCGTCGGGCATGTGCCAGCTGGCATCCAGGATGCGAAGATCCGGATCCTTGAGGTGTTGAGCCAACCAACCGGTCGAGACCAGCGTTCCGGGATCGTCCTGCGCCATAAATCCCCCTGAAAAGCGATTGGCCCTTCCTAGCCAAGCGCCGGGAGGGAAACAAGGGTGACAAAGGTCAGGGCCTGGCTGACGAGGTCAGCCGTCCTTGAGCAGCCGCTGTTTCTGGCGGTTCCAGTCGCGCTTGGCATCGGTGGCGCGCTTGTCGTAGTTCTTCTTGCCCTTGGCGATGCCGATCTTGAGCTTGGCCAGGCCCTTGTGATTGAAATAGAGCACCAGCGGCACCAGGGTCATGCCCTTGCGCTGGGTCTCGTTCCACAGGCGCGACAGTTCCTTGCGGCTCACCAGAAGCTTGCGGCGGCGGCGTTCCTCATGCGGGAACATGGCGCGGTTGTAAGGCGCGATGTAGGAGTTCACCAGCCAGAGCTCGCCCTCTTCGACGGCGGCATAGCTCTCGGCGATATTGGCCGAGGTCTCACGCAGGGATTTGACCTCCGAGCCGGTGAGGATCATGCCGCATTCGATGTCATCCTCGATGGCATAGTCGTAGCGCGCCCGGCGGTTTTCCGCGAGCACCTTGTAGTTCGGATCTGTCTGTTTCTTCTGGGCCATTGGACCTGACTATATCGGGCGGCGGGGCGTGTCCATCAAGGGCAGATATGCAATCTGTCTGGCGGCCTGCCCATGTCTTCTGCGCAAGCCGCGCCATCGCCGACCCGTGGGGCGGCGACCAATCTCAATTCGGCAGTGCTTTATCCCAGCCATGTCCGAAGAAGCTCCGGGCGAAGCGCATACGACAGACAAATCGCCGCCCCGGGGGCGGGTCATGCCGAAGGCATGCCTCTGGCATGACGATGGCGCGGCGGTCTGCGGCCTTGATACCGCGCCTAGGTAGAATTGCCTGGGCGGTAACTGAACCTTTGTCCTTCAAGCCCAAGCCGTGCCATCGCCGACCCGTGGGGTGGCGATCCAACCGTCATTCGGCAGCGCTTTATCCCAGCCAAGTCCGAAAAAGCTCCAAGCGAGGTGCATACGACAGACAAATCGCCGCCCCAGGGGGCGGGTCGGCGATGGCGCGGCGGCCTGCGGCCTTGATTCCGCGCCCGGGCAGATTTCTCTGAGCGAAACTCAAAAACAAAACGCAACCTGTGTCCTTCAAGCCCAAGCCGCGCCATCGCCGACCCGTGGGGTGGCGTTCCTTCCTGCGTTCGGCAGCGCTTTATCCCTGCCAAATCCGCAGAAGCTCCGAGCGAGGCGCATACGACAGACAAATCGCCGCCCCGGGGGGCGGGTCATGCCGAAGGCATGCCTCTGGCATGACGATGGCGCGGCGGCCTGCGGCCTTGATTCCGCGCCCCGGGCATCAATCGATTGTCGCTACAAAACCCTGTCCAAGGCCGCCTCCAGCGCCGCATCCTCGCCGACAACCAGACGCACCGGCAAGGTCAGCACCTTCTGCCGGAACTCCACAGGCAGCCGCACCGCGTCCTTCTCGGTGCAGACCAGCTGCGCCCCCTGGGCCGCTGCCTCACTCTCGAGCCGTGCCATCAGCGCCGGGGTCAGCGGCTGGTGATCCTCCAGCGCCTCGCCGCGCCGCAGATCGGCGCCCAAGCCCCGCAAGGTGGCAAAGAACTTCTCCGGATGTCCGATGCCGGCAAAGGCCAGCACCGGCAGGCCCTGCCAGTCCATCCCGGTCTGCAAGGGCTCCAGCCGTCCCGTCACATGCGGCAGATCAATCGCCCCGCCCAAAATCGCGGCAAACTCCCGCTGCGCCGGCTCCGGCCCGATGGACAGCAGCAGATCGGCCCGCGCCAGCCCCGCTGCTACCGGTTCCCGCAAAGGCCCCGCCGGCAGACAGAGCCCGTTTCCGAACCCCTTCGCCGCATCCACCACGATCACCGACAGGTCCTTGGCCAACCCGGGGTTCTGAAAGCCATCGTCCATCACCAACACGTCGGCCCCTTCGGCAATCGCCAACCGCGCGCCAAGGGCGCGGTCCCGCGCCACCACCACCGGGGCAAAGGCCGCCAGCAGCAGCGGCTCGTCACCGACATCCGCCGCGCCATGCGCCTTGGGGTCGACCAGCACCGGGCCTGCAAGCGCCCCGCCATGGCCGCGCGACAGCACAAAGGGCTTCCGTCCCCGCGCCATCAACCGCAGCAGCAGGTCCATCGTCGTCGGCGTCTTGCCGGTGCCGCCGGCATTCAGGTTGCCGACGCAGATCACCGGGACCGAGGCGCGCAGGTCGGGCGGTCGCGCCACCCGCCGCGCTGTGGCGCGGGCGGTCAGCGCGCCCAGAGGCTTCAGCGCGCGGGCCGCCAGCGCCGGCCGGTCGGGCGCGGTGAACCAGAAACCGGGCGCGCGCATCAGGTCACCTCGGCCAGGTCGAGCGTGTCCTGGATCAGGTCCATGATCCGGTCGGAGACATGCGCGCCCTCTGACACGATCTCCCAGGCCGCCAGCGACATCGCGGCGGCGCGGTCCGGCGCCACCAGCTGCTTGAGCGCGGTGGTCAGCGTGTCGGTGTCGCGCACGATCCGCGCCGCGCCAGCCTCGGCCAGGCGGGAATAGGCATGCAGGTGGCGGCCGATGTTGGGACCATAGAGGATGGCCGAGCCCAGCGCCGCCGGCTCGAAGGGATCGCAGCCGCCATGGCCCGCCACCAGCGACGAGGCCATGAAGGAGACCGGCGCCAACCGGTACCACAACCCCATCTCGCCATAGGTGTCGGCCAGGTGCACCTCGGTGGTCTCGTCGGGAAATTCGCTGTCGGACCAGCGGGTGAAGGTCATGCCGCCGCGCTCCATCCGGCGGGCCATGTCGTCGCCCATCTCCGGCTTGTCCGGCACGATGATCAGCAGGAGCCTGTGCGCCCAGGACGACACCGCGCGATGGGCGCGCAGCACGGTGGTCAGCTCTTCCGGCTGCACCATCGCCGCCAGCCAGACCGGGCGTGTGCCGATCGACTTGCGCAGGTCGGCCAAGTCGCTCTGGTTGCAGCCGATGGCGGCGCTGCCCTCCTGCAGGGGGCCGGTGATGGTCAGGTCCTCCTCGGCCAGCCCGAACCGGCGCAGCCGCCGGGCGGCATTGGCGTCAGAGGCCATGACCACGGTGAAATATTCCAGCAACAGCGGCGTCGGGTCGGGCAGAAAGGGCACCGGCCGAGCATCGAAGCCATCCTCGCGCGCATCGACGAGATAGAGCGCCAGCCCCGCCTCGGCCGCCGTCACCACGTGCGAGGCAATCAGATCGCCACAGGTCCAGAGGCAGAGCTCGGGCCGCCAATGGGCCAGGAAATCGCGCATGTCGTCGGGGTGGATGCCGGGGGCCTGCACCATGATGATGTGTTTCTTGAGCCGCTTCGGACCGGTCACCCCCGGCGCCAGGGTGACGAGCACATAGGCTTCTGGCCGCTGCGAAATCAACCGCGCGGCCAATTGCATGATCGCCGAAATCCGTTCGCCGCGAGTGGCATGGACCCAGACCAGAAGGCCCTCGGGCCGCTCCGGATAGGTCCTGTCCTGGCGCTCGCGGCGGCGGGCCCAGGCCAGGTGGGCCTGGACGGTCAGGGGGCGGGACGGGTCGGTCAGCTTTCAACCTCTTGCGTCGGCGAGGTCTCGGCCTCTTCGTCCAGCATCCGGTGCAGATGCGAGATGAAATAGCGCATGTGGGCATTGTCCACGGTGCGCTGGGCCTCGGATTTCCAGGCATTGTAGGCGGATTGGTAATCGGGGAAGATCCCGACCACGTGAATGTCATCGACGTTCTTGAAGATGGTTCCCGAAGGATCGACAAGCTCGCCACCAAAGACAAGGTGCAGACGCTGGGTCATTCATGGCTCCTTTTGGCCGGTGATTTGGCTCCAGACCCTATCGCTGCCCGCCCCGGGGTCAAGGTGTCCGGGCGGTCGGGCGGTGGGGTGCGGGGGGCGCGGCGCGGGGGATTCAGGCCGTCATCCCGGGCTTGACCCGGGATCTCCTGGTGCGGTGCAAACGTTGAGAGGTCCCGGGTCAAGCCCGGGATGACGTTTCTTCAATTCACACCCTCAGCGCTGACTATCCCCTCCCCCTGTCCTGCCGCGCGCACCACTTCCGACAGCTCGGTCAACTGCGCCGCCAGCGGCGAAGTCTTGCGCCAGATCATGCCAATGGTGCGGCTGGGGCGGGCGTCGGTGAAAGGCGAGACCGCCACATCGGCCGAGCGGGTCTCGACCGCGACCGCCATCTCGGGGATCAGCGTCACGCCGATGCCGGCGCCCACCATCTGCACCAGGGTCGTCAGCGACGAGCCATCCAGCCCGTCACGCGACAGGGCCGAGCGGATGTTGCAGAAGCTGAGCGCCTGATCGCGGAAGCAATGGCCCTCTTCCAGCAGCAAGAGCCGCATCTCGCGCAGTTTCTCGCGGTCTGGCACCGGCTTGCCGGCGTCCCGCGCCGGGCGCACCAGCATGAACTCCTCGTCGAACAGCGCCACCTCGGTCAACCCGCGTTCCGAAATCGGCAGGGCGACGATGGCGGTGTCGATGCGGCCGGTGCCCAGCTCTTCGATCAGGGTCTCGGTCAGGGTCTCGCGGATGTGCAGGTCGATGCCGGGATAGCCTTGGGTCAGCGCGCCGATCACCCGCGGCAGCAGGTAGGGCGCCACCGTCGGGATCACGCCGATCCTGAGCCGCCCGACCAGCCGCCCGCGGGTCGCCCGCGCCACCTCTCCCAGCTCGTCCACCGCGCCGAGGATGTCGCGCACCCGCGGCGCCAACGCCTCGCCGAAGCCGGTCAGCCGCACCTGCCGGGTGCCGCGCTCGAAGAGCGGCGCGCCCAGACTTTCCTCCATGTCCTTGATCTGCACCGACAGGGCCGGCTGCGATACCGAACAGGCCGCCGCGGCCTGGCCGAAATGGCCGTGCCGCGCCAGCGCCTCGAAATAGCGGAGCTGTCTCAGGGTCAGATTGTCCATAGGTTTTAATTATCACAACAATCCGGAAATACAATTTTCTTGTATCGAAAACCTTTGTTAGCCTCCGGTCAGAACATGCGGATTCGCTCTCTCGGGGCGGTGCGGATGTGACCCGACGCGACAACGGAAAACCAAGGGAGAAACCGACATGGACGGCAACGATATGGGCAAATGCCCGGTGATGCATGGCAGCAGCGCAAAGGGGCGCCGCGCCCGCGACTGGTGGCCCAATGCGCTGAACCTCGACATCCTGCACCAGCACGATGCCAAGGTGAATCCGATGCCCAGGGACTTCGACTATCGCGAAGAGCTGAAGAAGCTCGACGTCGAGGCGCTGAAGGCCGACATCGAGGCGCTGCTGACCGACAGCCAGGATTGGTGGCCGGCGGACTGGGGCCATTACGGCGGTCTGATGGTGCGGATGGCCTGGCACTCGGCCGGTTCGTACCGCCTGTCGGATGGTCGCGGCGGCGGCAACACCGGCAACCAGCGCTTTGCGCCGCTGAACTCCTGGCCCGACAACGTCAGCCTCGACAAGGCGCGCCGTCTGCTCTGGCCGATCAAGAAGAAATACGGCAACCGGATCTCCTGGGCCGACCTGATGATTCTGGCCGGCAACATGGCCTATGAATCGATGGGCCTGAAGACCTTTGGCTTTGCCTTCGGCCGCGAGGATATCTGGCACCCCGAGAACGACGTCTTCTGGGGCGAAGAGCAGGAATGGCTGGCGCCGTCCGACAGCCGCTATGGCGATCTCGAGGATCCGGGCACCATGCACGGGCCGGTGGCCGCGGTGCAGATGGGGCTGATCTACGTCAATCCCGAGGGCGTCAACGGCAACCCCGATCCGGCCCGCACCGCGCTGCACGTGCGCGAGACCTTCAAGCGGATGGCGATGAACGACGAGGAAACCGCGGCGCTGACCGCCGGCGGCCACTCGGTCGGCAAGGCGCATGGCAACGGCGATGCCTCGACCCTCGGGCCCGACCCGGAAGCCGCCGGCGTCGAGGCGCAGGGCTTTGGCTGGGCCAACGCCAATCAGGGCGGGCTGGCCTCGAACGCCGTCTCCTCGGGCATCGAAGGCGCCTGGACAGCGGAACCCACCAAGTTCGACATGGGCTATTTCGAGATGCTCTTCGGCTACGAATGGGAGCTGACGACCTCGCCCGCCGGGGCCAAGCAGTGGAAGCCTGTCGACATCAAGGAAGAGCACATGCCGGTCGACGCCTCGGACCCGTCCAAGCGCGTGATGCCGATGATGACCGATGCCGACATGGCGATGAAGGTCGACCCGATCTACAACGAGATCTGCCAGAAGTTCATGGCCGACCCGGAGTATTTCAAGGACACCTTCGCCCGTGCATGGTTCAAGCTGACCCACCGCGACATGGGCCCCAAGGTGCGCTACATCGGCCCCGACGTGCCGGAGGAAACGCTGATCTGGCAGGACCCGGTGCCCGCAGGTTCGACCGGCTATGACGTGGACGCGCTGAAGGCAAAGATTGCCGACAGCGGCCTCTCGGTGGCCGAACTGGTCTCCACCGCCTGGGATTCCGCCCGCACCTTCCGCGGTTCGGACCTGCGCGGCGGCGCCAATGGCGCGCGCATCCGGCTGGCCCCGCAGAAGGACTGGGTCGGCAACGAGCCCGAGCGCCTGGCAAAGGTTCTGGACGTGCTGCAACCGCTGGCCGAGGCCGCCGGAGCCTCGCTGGCCGATACCATCGTGCTGGCCGGCAATGTCGGTCTGGAACAGGCGATCAAGGCAGCCGGACTTTCGGTGGACGTGCCCTTTGCCCCCGGCCGCGGCGACGCCAGTGCCGAGCAGACCGATGCCGAGAGCTTCGAGCCTCTGGAGCCCTGGGCCGACGGCTTCCGCAATTGGCTGAAGGAAGACCTCAGCGTACCGCCCGAGGAGCTTCTGGTCGACCGCGCGCAGCTTTTGGGACTGACCGCGCCGGAGATGACGGTGCTGGTTGGCGGCATGCGGATGCTGGGCACCAACCACGGTGGCAGCAAGCATGGCGTCTTCACAGACCGCGAAGGCGCGCTGGTACAGGACTTCTTCGTCAACCTGACCGACATGTCGAACCGCTGGGAGCAGAAGGACGACGGCTCTTACGCGATCATCGACCGCAAGTCCGGCGAAGAGAAATGGACCGCCTCGCGGCTCGACCTGGTGTTCGGCTCGAATTCGATCCTGCGGGCCTATTGCGAGCTCTACGCCCAGGACGACAACGCCGAGAAGTTCGCCCGCGATTTCGTCGCGGCCTGGACCAAGGTGATGAACGCCGACCGCTTCGACCTCGATCAGGCGGCTTGAGGATCACGCCTCGTCCGTCTGTGCGGGCGGGGCGTGGGTTCGGCTGAGGCTCTGGCCCCGTCCGCTTTTGCGGGCGGGGTTTTTCTCTGGGTGCCGGGGGGATGTCAGCGCGTCGCGTCCCGGACTTGCTCCGGGACCTCAATGTCGACCAGGAGGCCCCGGAGCAGGTCCGGGGCGTGGGCGCGCCAGATAGATTATCGCGCCAGTCGCGTCCCGGACTTGATCCGGGACCTCAACGTCAACCTGGAGGCCCCGGATCAAGTCCGGGGCGCGGAGTGCCAGATGGTTGATCCAGCGCTTCACGTCCAAGACGGCGCCACGCGAGACCTGCCCACAGCCGCATCAGACGCCGTAATACTCCCGGTACCAGGCGACAAACTTTGCCACACCGGTCGCCACGTCGGTCTGCGGCCGATGCCCGGTCAGCGACTGCAACAGCGAAGCATCCGCCCAGGTTGCCGGAACATCGCCCGGCTGCATCTCCATGAAGTTCTTCTGCGCCTCCCGACCGATAGCCTCCTCGATCGCCTCGATGAAGGACAGAAGCTGCACCGGCTCGGAATTGCCGATGTTGACCACCCGGAAGGGCGCCACCGGCGACAGGCTGTCGCCTTCGGGCACATGGCCGTCCTCGGGCCGCTCCGGCACCGCGTCGATCAGCAGGCGGATGCCGTGCACCAGATCGTCGATATAGGTGAAGTCGCGGCGCATGTCGCCGTGGTTATAGACGTCGATCGGGTCGCCGTTCAGGATCGCTTTGGTGAACTTGAAATGCGCCATGTCCGGGCGGCCCCAAGGGCCGTAGACGGTAAAGAACCGGAACATGGTGATCGGCAGATCATAGAGATGGGCGTAGGAGTGCCCCATCGTCTCAGTTGCCTTCTTAGTGGCGGCGTAGAAGGACATCTGCGTGTCCGCCTTACGCGTCTCCGCATAGGGCATATGGGTATTGGCGCCGTAGACCGAGGAGGTCGAGGCCATCAACAGATGATCCACTGGGGTCGCCCGCACCGCCTCGAGCAGCCGGAAGGTGCCCATCAGGTTAGAATTCACGTAGCTTTCGGGATGGTCGATGGAATAGCGCACCCCGGCCTGCGCGGCGAGATGCACGATGACATCCGGTTGCTCGGCCGCGACCCGCGCCTGCAGCACACCTTCGGTCTCGATCCGTTCCTTGACGGAGCGGAATCCAGGTGTCTGCAGCAGCATCGCGTGCCGTCGTTCCTTGAGCGTGACCTCGTAGTAATCGGTCATCGCGTCGAGGCCCACCACCTCGTAGCCGTCCGCCAGAAGCCGCTGACAAAGGTGGAAGCCGATGAAGCCGGCCGAGCCGGTGACCAGAGCCTTGGGCATGTCTCAGCCCGCCTTAGCGCTGGCTTCGCGGCCGCGGCCGATCGAGGTGTAGTCGGTGAAACCGGCGCCCTTCGCGACCTCTTCGGAGTAGATGTTGCGCAGGTCGGCCATCCGCGGCGTCACCATGTTGCCGGCGATGCGTTCGAGGTCCAGCGCGCGGAACTCGTTCCACTCGGTCAGGATCACCACAACGTCGGCCTTGTCGGCGGCCTCGTAGGCATCGGCGCACCAGGTCACGCCCGGCAGCAGCGCCTCGCCCTCGTGGCGGCCCTGCGGATCGGTGACGCGCACCTTGGCCCCGCCCCCCACCAGCGCCGGCACGATGGTCAGTGAGGGCGCGTCGCGCATGTCGTCGGTGTTGGGTTTGAAAGTCACGCCGAGCACCGCCACCGTCTTGCCGTTGAAGCTGCCGTCGCAGAGATCGCGCAACTTCTCGACCATGCGGCGCTTGACCTCTTCGTTGATCTGGATGACCGCCTCGGTGATCTGCATCGGGCTGGCGTGTTCCTGGCCGATCCGGGCCAGCGCCTTGGTGTCCTTGGGAAAGCACGAGCCACCATAGCCGGGGCCGGCATGCAGGAACTTGTTGCCGATGCGGCCGTCGAGACCCATGCCCTTGGACACCTGCTTCACATCCGCGCCGACCTTTTCGCAGAGCGCGGCGATCTCGTTGATGAAGGTGATCTTGGTCGCGAGAAAGGCATTGGCAGCGTATTTGATCATCTCGGCCGACTCGAGGTCGGTGGTGACGATCGGGAAGTCGCGCAGGAAGAGCGGCCTGTAGATCTCGTTCATGACCTGCGCCGCGCGCTCGGTCTGGACGCCGACGACCACGCGGTCGGGCTTCATGAAATCGTCGATTGCCGCGCCTTCGCGCAGGAACTCGGGGTTCGAGGCAACGTCGAAGTCGAGATCGGGATTGGCTGCCTTCATCTCCTGCGCCACCTTGCGGTTGGTGCCCACCGGCACCGTCGACTTGGTGACGACGACGACGTAGCCCTTGGCGGTTTCGGCAATCTCGCGCGCTGCGGCCATCACGTAGGTCAGGTCGGCATGGCCGTCACCGCGGCGGGTGGGCGTGCCGACGGCGATGAAGACCGCCTCTGCGCCCTCGAGCGCCTCGGCCAGATCGAGGGTAAAGGACAGCCGGCCAGCATCGACATTGCGGTTCATCAGGCTTTCGAGACCTGGCTCGTAGATCGGCACCTTGCCGGCCTTGAGCATCTCGATCTTGCGCGGATCCTTGTCGACGCAGACCACCTCATGGCCGAAATCCGAGAAACAGACGCCGGACACGAGGCCCACGTAACCGGTGCCGAGCATTGCGATCTTCATGAAAACCTCCAGTCTTAATGAAGTCGTTCTGCGGCAGCGGGGTCAGCGATGCAAGACCTAACCGCGCGCCGGGGCGCGGGTCGGTTGCGTCACATGTGGATGATGTCGTCGAGAATGGCGACCAGCTGCCTGACCTTGTCCTCGCCCAGAGTGGCGGCAACCTCGGCCGAGATCTCGCGCGCCTTGGGCGCATTCCTGACAAGCACCTCGTGGCCGGCCGGGGTGATCGCCACGATCTGGCGGCGCCGGTCCTCGGGGTTGGTGCGGCGGCTGACATAGCCCTTTTCGCAGAGGTTCTGGACGATCCGGGTCTGGCTGGGCATCAGCAGGCTGGAGCGTTCGGCCAGCTTGGTTGCATCCTGGGGGCCGAATTCCTCGAGCACGCGCATGATGCGCCATTGCTGTTCCGTCAGCCCGGTCACCTGCAGCGCCTCGCGGATCGGCACCATCAGCCGTTCCCGCGCGCGCATCAGGGCGATGGGCAGGGATTGGTCGGTCGGGGGCAAATCGACGGGGGGTAAATCTGCTGCGTTTTGCATCATCTGACTTCTTTTTCTTCGAACCGTACCATCGGATCATAAAAATGAGCCCGAAGGTACCGTTTTTGCTTCCGTTGGCTGCCAGAGGGTAAACAGCAAGGACCTGTGGCCTTGACGCAACCACCTGCAGCGTCACGAGGGACGTTCAGGCACACCGGATCCGGAATTCCCGACCGATTAGCGAAATAACCGGCGGTGTGACAGACCGGGGCGGCGGGTTTTGCCCGAACCGCGACACATTGCCATCATCCGACCGGTTGCAGGGCAACGATATGATGCGAATCAAAGCGGTTCGGAAATATCGGGTCCGGTCGCCTTCTGCGGACCGGATGGCGGACGATCGCTCCCCCGATCGCCCGCCGACGGTTCCGTTCCGTGAGTGATGGACCCATTCGGGCCCGAAACGTCCGCCAGGTTCCTGACCGCCCCCGTGTCTCACCGGGATCGCAGTGCGGCAGAAGCCCCCATGCACAAGGTGTCGCATGGTCGGAACAGTAAATGGAGTGATCCACTTGGATGGCCATATGCCCATAAGGATAGGTGTCCTATACTTTCGTATAGATCACCCGGTCCGGAGGGTCCTCAGGCCGGTGTCGGACGCTCGCCGAAGATCGCCGATCCGACGCGGACATGGGTGGCGCCCAGGGCAATCGCCTCTTCGAAATCGCCGGACATGCCCATCGACAACCCGGTCAGCCCGTTGCGGGCGGCGAACTTGGCCAGCAGGGCGAAATGCAGGCTCGGGGTCTCGTCGACCGGCGGGATGCACATCAGCCCGTGCACCGGCAGATCGAGCGCCCGGCAGTCGCTGATGAAGCCGTCGACATCATCGGGCAGAACGCCGGCCTTCTGCGGCTCTTCGCCGGTGTTGACCTGAACGAAGAGGTCCGGGCAGTGCCCCAGCTCCTGCGCCAGCCGCGCGAGGGTCTGCGCCAGCTTGGGGCGGTCGACGGAATGGATCGCCTGGGCCAGCTCCATCGCCTGCCGCGCCTTGTTGGTCTGCAGCGGGCCAATAATGTGCAATTCGATGCCCTCATAGCGCTCGCGGAAGCCCGGCCATTTGCCGGCAGCCTCCTGCACCCGGTTCTCGCCAAAGACCCTGTGGCCCTGATCGAGGACCGCCGCGACGCGGTCATCGGGCTGCTTCTTGGACACGGCGATCAGCTGCGTTGTTCCGGTCTCGCGCCCCGCTGCGGCCTCGGCCTTGTGCATCCGGTCGATGATCTCACTCAGTCCCACTGCTGCTGTCCCATGCTTCGATAAAAGGTTGCATTTCCCTCTCGTAGCGCCGCCATGCGCCGCCAGAGCTCTTGTAGACCGGCCGACGCACCTGCGCGATGCTCAATGTCTTGACCGTGCCGCCCTGCTTGTAGAACTCGAGGCACTGCGGCTGCCACGGCAGGTTCAGCCCTTCGACCAGCGCCTGCGCCTGCGCCTCCGGCGCGGCGATCAGGTCGTCGTAGCTGACCTCCTGCACCGGCACATGCTCTTTCCAGAAGGCGACGATGCGCTCGAACGACCGGATGTAGCGGGCGATATCGGCGAGGTCGTTGGAATAGCGATGCGTCCCGCCGGCAAAGTGGTTCTTGTAGATCGACAGGGCGATGTCGCGCGGATCGCGCTTGACCACCACCAGCCCGGCGCGCGGCATGGCGGCGTGCAGATGCCCGAGGATCAGGTGGTTCTGGATCGACTTGTCGGTGATCCTCAACTCGGGCTGCGCCACCCGGGCGCGCGCCTGCGCCGCGTAGCGGGTGGCGAAGTCCGTCAGCGTCTCGGACGTCATCCCGGCCAGCGGCGCCATCTGCGGCGGCGTGCCGAACAGGCCATAGGCCAGGCGCAGCCCGATCGCCAGTTCGCCGCCGGCGGTGACGGCGTCATGCGCGCCAAGGATCTGCTCGAACAGCGTGGTGCCGGACCGCGCCATCCCGGTGACGATGATCGGCGCGAAATCGGTCTCGGCAGGCGGCGGCAGGCGGTCAGAGGCGCGCATGATCCCCGCCACCTCGGCGTCGCGCGCCGCGGGATCATAGGGATAGGCCTTGCGCTGCAGACGGTTGGCGATGGTCAGATAGCCGAACACCTTGTCATGGGCGCCGGTCTCTTCCATCGCCTTGGCCAGGGCAAAGCCCAAATGGATGCGGCCGGCCTCGCTCATCCTGGGATGGGTGAAGAGCTGTTGCATCTTGCGGATCAGCGGGTCGCCCTTGGTCAGACGTTTGCTGCCCAGCCACATGCGGTAGAGCTCGCCACTGTCTGGCGCGCGGCGCAGTGCCTTGCGAAAGGCCGTGTCGGCGGCCTCGAACTCGCCCAGTTGCTGCAGGTAGAGCGCCTTGTCGGCGAGCGGCTTGGGATGGCCCGGTGCCAGCTTGATCAGCGCATCATGGCTGGCCAGCGCGGCGGCGCTGTCGCCGCAGAGCGCCTGCACCTCGGCAAGGGCCTGCAGGATGGTGGGCTCCTTGGGGCGCAAGGCGCTGGCCTGCTCCAGCAGGTCACGTGCCGTCTCAAGCGCGCCCTGGGCGCGGGCGATGCGGCCGAGGTGGAACAGCGGTTCGGCGGCCTGGGGCTGGGCCCGGTGCACGTCGCGAAACAGCGCCTCGGCGGCCCCGAGATCGCCGGCGGCCAGACGCTCCTGCGCGGCACGAAACGTGCGGGCCAACTGGTCTTTCGTCAGGGGCGCCATGATCCTCTCGCCATTGCCATGCCGTTTGCTAGCACCGGCCGCAGGGAAAGAAAACGCGGGCGCAAAAGAAAAGAGCGGGCCAGATGGCCCGCTCTTCCCTAAGTCCGAAGACTGGCGTCGTTCTTAGAACGACATTGCCAGACCGAGCGAGAACGAGTCGCGGTTCAGGTCTTTGGTGTTGGTCGCCGAAACTGCGAGGTCGTTGACGGTGCTGTGACCGTAACCTGCTTTGGCCGACAGGCCGCCGCCGAGGTCGTAGGACGCTGCGATGCCGAAGCCCGACGCGGTTGCGTCGCCATCGTCGTCAGCGAACACACCGTAGTTCACGCCAACTGCCAGAGCGTTCATCTCGTAGCCGAGACCGATTGCGCTGTGGCTGGACTCGGTGCCGTCGATGTCCATACGGGTGTGGTTGACACCCATTTTCAGGCCGTTGGCCAGGGTCGCGTCAACCGACACACCGGTCAGCTTCTGGTCCACGCTGCCGACGGGGGGGACGGCCGCGGCATTTGACCTGGTTTCACCAGCTTGGTGACCGATGCCGAAGCCCACGGAAACGCCGGAGAACTCACCGGAGTAACGAACACCAACACCCCAGACGGGTTTGTCGGAACCGCGGTCGTCGATTTCGGTCGACAGCGATGCGGTCAGGCCGGAGAAGGCATAGTCGAAGCGAGCGATCTGACCGTCCTGGGTGCCGTCGAAGCCGGCGTTGCCCGAGAAACCAGCGTGCGCGGTTTCGTCGTCGTTGATCGAGCCGGCCGCCAGGTTGACTTCCTGCATGACTTTGTCGAATGCGCCGTCGGTGTCGCCCATGGTCAGGGTCGCGCCGCCTGCGGAGACGAAGATGGTCTCGCCGCCTTGGGTGGTGTTGCCGAATGCGCCGTTTTCGTCCAGATCAACGGTTGCACCGAAGGTCAGGCCGTTGTCGGCGGTGCCGGACATTGCGAAGCTGACGTCCACGTCGGTGTGGAACTGGGGCTCCATCTCGGTTTCGCTCCAGAAGCCAGCGCCGTTCTGAGTGAGCGTGTTGCCACCGATGACACCCATCTCGGCCCAGCCGGTGATGTTGACGGTGCCGGGGCCGGAACCCGTGACTTCTGCCGAAGCGAAGGTTGCGGTTGCGACCAGTGCGGTGGTTGCAAACAGAATGTTTTTCATTGTTTCCCTCATGTGTCTTGTGCACGTACCAAACCGGTCGCCCGGCCTTGATGAGCCTCTCTTGCACCCTCAGGCCCTACCGATGCAAGCGCGTGCCGAAACTGTGGCGGCAACAAGGCCATGAGTGATGCGCTTTTGTCACAAGAAATCCCGCCCCGGGCGATGGCCCTGATACCGAGGTCATCCCGAGCGGCAAGATCGCCGGATTGGGTTTGCGAATGAGGATCTTGTCGTCTTTGGCCCCGGCTTGTATTGAGGGGCCTGACGTCACCGAAACCTATCGGCCAGGAGCGCTTGATGACCGCCACTTCCCCAAAAGCCGCGATTCTCCTGGCTGCCGCCCTGCTTGTCCTGACGGCTTGTGGGGCACGGTTCAGCCCCGGGCAGGACCCCGACGAGGTTCTGAACCAGGAAATCTACGGTGACCGGGGCGCGCCGCGCTCGACGCTGTGGGATTTCTTTCGCGGACCGCAGGACCGGTCGCGCGTGGGGCGCGTGAACAAGTACATCTGGAATGCCTCGCTCGAGGTGCTGGATTTTCTGCCGGTCGAGTCCGTCGATCCCTTTACCGGGGTGATCGTCACCGGCTACGGCACCCCGCCGGGCGGCGGCCGTGCCTATCGCGCCACGGTCTATGTGACCGATCCGGCGCTTGATGCCCGCTCGCTCAACCTCGCCCTGCAGACCCGCGCCGGGCCGGTCTCGGCCGAAACCGCGCGCGCCATCGAGGACGCCATCCTGACCCGGGCGCGGCAGCTGCGGGCACTGGACAAGCGGCTCTGAGCTGACGCTCGTTTCCGACAGAATCTGATTTCGCCACACCTGCACGTGTCGGCATCGTTCATTTTTCGCCACGCCTGCGCGTGTCGGCAGCTTGGATTTTCGCCACGCCTGCGCGTGTCGACGGGCCGGGGGCTGCGCCCCCGGTTTTTGTGCGCCGGCCAGAGGTTGCGCTTGGGGGGAGGGTCGGACCGGGGGCCTTGCCCCCGGACCCCCAGCGGTATTTGGAAAGAGAAGAAGAGGGGGCGGAGCGCGGGGCGTTCGGGGTCGGAGCCCGGGGTCAGGCGGTCATGATGCAGAGCAGTTCGAACATGATCGAGACGCCGAGCCAGGCGGTGGCGCCGCTGGCGTCGAAGGGTGGCGAGACCTCGACCAGGTCGGCGCCAACGACGTCGAGCCCGGCGAGGCCGCGGACCACCTGAAGGGCCTGGAAGGAATTCGGGCCGCCGACCTCCGGCGTGCCGGTGCCGGGGGCGAAGGCCGGGTCGACGAAATCGATGTCGTAGCTGACGTAGACCGGGGCCTCGCCGACGATCTCGCAGGCCTCGGCCATGACATCGGTGACGCCGCGGGCGAAGAATTCCTCGATCGGGATGACGCGGACGCCCACCGCCTTGGCAAAATCGCGGTCCTCGAAATCATAGGCGGTGCCGCGGATGCCGATCTGCACCACCCGGGTGGGATCGAGCAGCTCTTCCTCGATGGCGCGGCGGAACGGCGTGCCATGGGTGTACATCGTTCCGCCGAAATAGCTGTGGAAGAGGTCGGTATGGGCGTCGAAATGCACCATGCCCAACGGGCCATCCTCGGCCAGGGCGCGCAGCACCGGCAGCGAGGTCAGGTGATCGCCACCGGCCGTCAGTGGGCGAATGCCGGCGGGTGCCAGCCGCTGGTAGAAGGCGGTGATCCGGTCGAGGCTGTCGTCGATATCGGCCGGATTGATGCCGACATCACCGAGATCGGCGCAATTGGCGGCCTCGAAGGGACGGCGGCGGGTGGCGGCATTCTCGGCGCGGATCATCGTCGAGGCGTCGCGCAGCTGGCGCGGCCCGTGGCGCGGGCCCGGCCGGTTGGTGGTGCCGCTGTCCCAGGGCACGCCGATCAGCCCGATGTCGACCTCGTCGAACCGCGGATGGCCCGGCGGGACCACCGGCAGGCGCATGAAGCTCGGCACACCGGCAAAGCGCGGCAGCTCCATGCCGGAGACGGGGGTGAAGAAATCCTGTGTCATCTCAGGGCCTTTCCAGTCGGGCGCGGCGGGTGACCGGGCCGCCGCCCTGGCGTGCGATCCGGGTGATGGCGGCGGTCAGCGGCTCATGCGCCACCGCCATGTGATGTGCGTTGGCATGCAGCAGGAGGTCGGGGCCGGCGACCCAGCCGACGTGGCCTTTCCAGAACAGCAGGTCGCCGCGTTGCAGCGGCGTCTCCTCTGCCAGGGTCTCGCCCAGCGCCGCCTCCTGCAGGTCTGAATCGCCGGGGCAGGGAATGCCGCAGGCGAGGCAGCCGGCCTCGACCAGACCGGAGCAATCGATGCCGGAGGCGGAATTGCCGCCCCAGAGGTAAGGCGTGCCGAGCAGGCGCTCGGCGACGGCGACCGGGTCGGGCTCTCGCGCCGCCAGTGGCGTCAGGTGGGCGCTGGGCACCCAGACCCAGGCCGGGTCGCTCTCGGCACCGGCGAACATGGCGATTTCGGTCCAGTCGCCGCTCGCGCCGCGCACGGTGACCAGCGATCCGTGCGACAGCAGCGAGACCTCGTTGCGCGCCTTCAGCTCCGGCGCCGTCTTGGAATAGGTCAGCCGCGCTGCGACCCTGTGCGTAGGAGCAGGCCTGCCCCGGGCCAGGAAGATCGTGTCGACATGGCCGACATAGCCGTTGTGCTCGCAGTAGCCAAAGGCCATGCGGCCGCGCAGGTCGAGTACCCGGAAGCTCTGGCCCAGCAGCAGCTCGCGCTCGCGTCTCAGCCCCTCGGCATCGCTCACCACTGCCTTGCCGGCGATCACCTGCCAGCTTTCGCCCTCGGTAAAGCGCTCGGCCGCGACCTGCCCCGCAAGCGAGGCATGGGCCACGCGGCCGTTGGATTTCAGCACCCTGGGGTCGCTGATCATTCGGCAGGCTCCAGGCCCAGGAGATCGGGCAGCGCCTCGAGGATGGCGCGGGCGCCCATGCCGACCCCACCCTTGGGGCGGGCGGGTTTCGCCTCGGGCTGCCAGCCGTAGATGTCGAAATGCGCGTAGCGCGTCTCCTCGCCCACGAAGCGGCGCAGGAACAGCGCAGCGGTGATCGAGCCGGCAAAACCGCCCTTGGGCGCATTGTCGAGATCGGCGATCCCGGGCTCGATCATCGTCTCGTAGGGGTCCCAGAAGGGCATGCGCCAGAGCGGGTCCTGGGCGCGCTCGCCGCCGGCCTCCAACGCCGCGGCGGTGGTGTCATCGGCATAGAAAGGCGCAAGATCGGGGCCGACGGCCACCCGCGCCGCGCCGGTCAGCGTCGCCATCGAGATCACGAGGTCGCTCTCCTCCTCGCAGGCCAAGGCCAGCGCATCGGCCAGCACCAGCCGGCCCTCGGCGTCGGTGTTGTTGATCTCGATCGTCAGCCCCTTGCGCGAGGTCAGGATGTCGCCGGGGCGAAAGGCGCCGGCGGAGACCGAGTTCTCGACCGCGGGGATCAGAACCCGCAGTTGCAGCGGCAGCTCCAGCGCCATGATCATCTGCGCCAGGCCCAGGACCGTGGCCGCGCCGCCCATGTCCTTTTTCATCAGGCCCATCGAGGCGCCGGGCTTGAGGTTGAGCCCGCCGGTGTCAAAACAGACACCCTTGCCGACCAGCGTCACCCTGGGGCCGGTGTCGCCCCAGCGCATGTCGATCAGCCGGGGCGGACAGTCAGAGGCGCGGCCGACCGCATGGATCAGCGGGAAGTTCTCGGCCAGAAGCTCGGTGCCGGCGATCACCGCGCAGCTGGCGCCATGGTCATTGGCCAGCGCGGCTGCGGCGGCCTGAAGGCCATCGGGCGTCATGTCATTGGCGGGCGTGTTGATCAGGTCGCGGGTCAGGGCCTCGCCGGCGGCGATGGCCTCGATCCTTGCGGTATCGACGCCTTCGGGGGCCACGAGGCGGACCTCTTTGGCGGGTTTTTCCTTGTAGCGATCAAAGCTGTAGCCGGCGAGCAGCCAGCCGAGAAGCTCGGCCTCGATATCCGCCGGATCCTCCGGCAGACCACTTTCGATCTGATAGGTGCCGGCGGGCAGGCTCTGGGCCACGGCAGCAAGCGCAAAGCGGCCGCGGACGCGGTCTTTGGCCGAGCCGACGCCGCCAAGCGCGGCCTCTGGCGTGCCATCCTCGCCGGGAAAGAGCAGCACCTGGCCCGGGCCGGCGGTAAAGCCGTTGGCCTCGGCCCAGCCGCGTGCGCCCGGCTCTTGCGCCAGGCGCCAGGCGTCAAAGGCCTCGGCGGTGAGAAGGGCAAGCGGGATCGAGACCGCGTCGGGCGCGGCGAAGGTCAGCGAATTGTCCTGCGACATGGCGGGGTACTCCGGCGAATGGGTTTCGCCGCAGCCTATCCTGCCCGTTCGCACCTGCAAGAGCAGAGGTGCCTTTGCGTCGCGTCGCCCGGCCCTGCCCGGCCTAGATCATGAATTCCTGCAGGTCCCAGATCGCGGTGAGCGAGCCATCGCCGGTGCGCGCCAGCCGCGACAGCGTGGCGGCCATCGCCACCGCATCGTTCTGGTCGATGCAGGTGCAGACATCGCGCGCCACCTCTGACAGGGCGATCATGCCGATCTGATCGGCGATCTTCGCCAGAGAGCGCAGACATTTGCGCATCTCTGCCAGGTCGCCGCGCTTGTGCAGCTTGTTGGCATAGGACATGCGCACCGCGATCTCTTCGAGCGCGCGGCAGACCACATCCTCGGCGCCGACGTCGCCCATGCGTTGATAAAGTTCCTCGATCCGTCGCTGATCGAGCCTGACACCTTCTCGGTATGCGAGCATTTGTACCTGTTCCACGGTTCCCACCATTCCTCACGCCCCCACGGCTGGGACCATCATGGCGTCAAATCATTTGCGAAACCTTGAGGCAGTTGCATTATTTCGCTCGAATTCGCGGCAGTTCGCGCGTATTACCCTGCGGCAGAATGACTGACGGGAGACCGCCGATGGAACATGCGAAAAGCCTGCCGAAGTACCTGGTGCAACGCTACCAGGGATGGAAAGCCACCGATTACGCCGAAAACGCCGCCTGGTACCGCCGACTGGCAACCGAGGGGCAGCGGCCCCGCGCCATGGTGATTTCCTGCTGTGACAGCCGGGTTCATGTGACCTCGATCTTCGGGGCGGACACCGGCGAATTCTTCATTCACCGCAATATCGCCAACCTGGTGCCGCCCTATGCGCCCGACGGCGCCAACCACGGCACCTCGGCGGCGGTGGAATATGCCGTCACCGCGCTCAAGGTCGCGCATCTGATCGTGCTGGGACATTCGCAATGTGGCGGGGTGCAGGGCTGCATCGACATGTGCAACGGCAAGGCGCCGGAACTGGAGAAACCCAATTCCTTTGTCGGGCGCTGGATGGACATCCTTCGTCCCGGATACGAGTCGGTGAAGTCGGCGCCCGAGGGCGAGGAGCAGTCGCGCGCGCTGGAGAAACGGTCGGTGGTGATCTCGCTCGAGAACCTGATGACCTTCCCCTTCGTCGAAGAGCGCGTCAAGACCGGTGAGCTGTCGCTGCACGGGCTCTGGACCGGCATCGGCGAGGGCGCGCTCGAGGAATACAACCCGGCATCGGACCAGTTCCGCCCGGTGGGCTGACCCGCAAGAGGCGCGGGCCGGATCAGGCGAGAATGACGCCCCGGCCCATGCCATCGCGCGAGGCCAGAACCTTGGCGCGACCGAGCCGCTGGCTCAGCGCCCGCAGCGGATGACCGAGGAACTTGCACGAGCAGATCCGCTCGCCGCTGTTTCGGTCGGTCAGCACCAGACGCCCCTGATAGAAGCCGAGGCCGAAGCCCTTGCTTGCCAGCTTGCGGCGCAGATTGGCCCAGCTTGTTGCCTGTTGGAACACCGGCGCGAGCATCGCGCGCAGCAGAACACCGGTTTCGCAATCGAGCCGATTGCTACTCTCGGACCCGCGCCAGCGCACCTCTGAGGGGCTGGCCTTGGCGGGGATTTCTATGTGTTTCATCATACTCATTACCTCCTACCCAATTAGCCTGCGACTCGAATGTGGCAACACCGTGACGAATGTTTTCACATATTGTGCAAAGCGGCTCTCGAAGCACAGATTGTTTCGCATGCGTGAATATTGAGTGAAGAAGGTGAGCGTTTACCGGGGGTTAACCCTCGGTGGGCACTCTGGGCGCATGGAGATGCACAGGATCACGATGAAGCTGCAGGAGCCGCTGCTGCGGGCTGCCGAGACGCTGGCAAAGCAGCGCGATGTCAGCGTCGGACAGGTGGTGCGCGATGCGCTGGCGGCCGAGCTGAAACGCAACACCCGCCCCGCGAGGACGTCCGCCAGGACGGAGGAGCAGCTCCTCGCGCCCTTGCGGTCGCTCCTCGCCGCCGATCTGGGACAGGCGCGGGGCTGGACCGATCTGCAGGCACGATTGCGGGCCAAGGGATATGTGCTGAGAGAGGCCGGCGGCGGCCTGGCGCTGCATGATTTTCCGCAAGGGCGCAGGCTCTGCAAGGCCTCGGAGTTGGGCCACAGCTACGCCAGCCTGATGCGCCGCTTCAACGCGCCCTTCCCCGGCCATTCGCATGACCATCTGGTGGTGCGGCACCTCGGCCGTTCGGATGATCTGATCGAGCCGTTCTGAGCCAGCCAAACGAAAAAGGGCCGCACTCGGCGGCCCCTCCAATCCAGTCTGTCAAAGGCGATCAGCCCTTCTTCAGCACCCGGTTGCCCAGGGTTTCGGCGATCTGAACCGCGTTCAGCGCCGCGCCCTTGCGCAGGTTGTCAGACACGCACCACAGGTTCAGACCGTTGTCGATGGTGCTGTCCTGACGGATGCGGCTGATGAAGGTGGCGTAATCGCCGACGCATTCGATCGGCGTCACGTAGCCGCCGTCCTCGCGCTTGTCGATCACCATGATGCCCGGCGCCTCGCGCAGGATGTCGCGCGCTTCGTCCTCGTCGAGGTGCTCCTCGAACTCGATGTTCAGCGACTCGGAGTGGCCGACAAAGACCGGCACCCGCACGCAGGTCGCGGTGACCTTGATCGAGGGGCCGACGATCTTCTTGGTCTCGGCGACCATCTTCCATTCTTCCTTGGTCGAGCCGTCCTCGAGGAAGACGTCGATGTGGGGAATGACGTTGAAGGCGATCTGCTTGGTGTAGACTTTGCGCTCGTAGTTGTCGGTCGGGTTGTAGACCGCCTTGGTCTGGTCCCAGAGCTCGTCGATGGCTTCCTTGCCCGAGCCCGACACCGACTGGTAGGTCGAGACCACGACGCGCTTGATCTTCGCGCGGTCGTGCAGCGGCTTGAGCGCCACCACCATCTGCGCGGTCGAGCAGTTGGGGTTGGCGATGATGTTCTTCTTGGAATAGCCCTCGATCGCCTCGGGGTTCACCTCGGGCACGATCAGCGGCACGTCCGGGTCGTAGCGATAGAGCGAGGAGTTGTCGATGACAACGCAGCCGGCGGCGGCGGCGATCGGCGCGTATTTCTTGGTCGCGTCGGACCCGATGGCAAAGAGCGCCATGTCCCATCCGGAGAAGTCAAAGCCCTCGATGTCCTTGGTCGTGAGCGTCTTGTCGCCAAAGCTCACCTCGGTGCCCAGCGACCGGCGCGAAGCCAGCACTGCGATTTCGTCGACCGGGAAGCCCCGTTCGGCGAGGATGTTGAGCATTTCGCGGCCCACGTTGCCCGTGGCACCTGCGACGACGATACGATAACCCATCGGTTCCTTTTCCTTCGTCTCAATGTGAATGGGGCGCCTGATACAGGGTTGCGCCGATTTATGAAAGGGGCATTCGCCGAGGCTTCCGGGCAGGCCCGGCGCGGCGCGACCGGGCCCGGGGGCCGGGGCCGCGCCCAAGGTGCCTGCAAGGTGCCTTAGTCCAGCCGGTCGCGGCTGAAGAGGTAGGGGATCATCCCGACCAGGGTGATCAGCGCAAAGATGGCAAAGACCGGCGCATAGCTGGCCTCGACCGGGCCGCTGGTGGCCGCGGCCTCCTGAACCCGCCCGGTGACCACCTGGAAGATGCCCACGCCGGCGATGCCGAAGAGGTTCATCAGCGTCACTCCGCGGCCGGTCAGATGGGCCGGCGCATAGCTGCGGCCATGGGCCAGGATCATCGGAAAGGTCATGCCGAAGAAGCCCACTATGCAGAACAGCGCAATCGCCGCGGTCACGCCGGAGACCGGCCAGAGCCAGAGCGCGGTGCAGCCTAGCACCACCAGCGCATTGCCCGGCAGGATCACCCATTTGCGGGTACCGAGCCAGCGGTCGAGCGGGCCATAGGCGAAGGTGCCGGCAATCATCGCCACGCCCATCGCCAGCGTCGCCAGCCCGACCGCATTGGGTGTCAGCCCGTGCACGTCGCGCAGGTAGGGCCCGATCCACACCGCCCGCAGCCCGCCGGCGGCGGCATAGTTGACGAACATCATTGGAAAGATCAGCCAGAGCGCCGGCAGTCGCAGCAGGTCGAGCACCGAGCCACGCTGTGTTGTCTCGGCGGCCGGCGGATCGCGCACCACGAGGAAGATGCCGAGCGCGATCACCGCTGTCGCCGCGGCCAGCGTCCAGAGCGTCTCGCGCCAGCCGATGGCCTCGACCAGCAGGGTCAGCGGCAGGGTGCCGGCAAGGTTGCCCAGCGTGCCGACGCCCAGCACCGTGGCCGCCAGCGAGGCAAAGATCGCCGGGCGGTAGGTGCGCGCGAAGATGTAGTAGGAGGCCATGAGCACCGGCGAACAGCCGAGCCCGATCAGCCCCATGGCGAAGGTCACATGCGCCGGGGTCTGCGCCAGCGCAAAGGCCGCCGCACCGCCCGCGCCGCCGATGGCAAAGAGCACCGCCGAAGTGCGGCGCGGCCCGATCCGGTCAAGCGCCGCGCCCACGGGGATCTGCATCAGCGCAAAGACCAGGAACCAGGTGCCAGAGGCGGTGGCAAGATCATCGGGGCGCGCGCCGATGTCACGCTCGAGCACCTCGGCCAGAACAGCGAGGAACGAGCGAAAGAACTGGCTGAACACATAGCCCAGCGTCAGCAGGATCAAACCGGCGTTCATGAGACCTCCTTAGAAAACGGCCTTGGATTACACAGGCCGTCCGGCAAGGCAAGCCGCCGCGTGATGTCCGGCCCAAGCACCGGTGGCAAGACAGGCGGTCAGCAGGTAGCCACCGGTGGGCGCCTCCCAGTCAAGCATCTCGCCGGCGGCGAAAACACCTGGCCGGGCCTTCAGTTCGAGCCCCTCGGTCAGCGCCTCGAAAGGCAGGCCGCCGGCGGTGGAGATGGCCTCGTCCATCGGGCGCGGGCCGGCGTGGCGGATGGGCAGCGCCTTGATCAGTTGCGCCAGCGCCTGCGGGTCGCTGGGCAGCGGCTGGCCGAACTCCAGCAGAAGCGCTTGTTGTACCGGGTCGAGCCGCGCCTGCTTGCGCCGGAAGTTCGCCGCCGACATCTTGCCGCGCGGTTTGGCGAGGCGTCGGGCCAGAGTCGCAAGAGCGGTGTCGGGGGCCAGATCGACGGTCAGCGCCGCGCCATCGCGCACCGCCGCCGAGATCGCATAGATGCCGCCGCCTTCGAGGCCGCGCTCGGAAATCACCGCCTCGCCGCGGCTGATCGTGTCGCCGGCGTGCCAGGCGACACCTTTGATGGGCTGGCCGAAGCGCGCGGCCATATGCGGCGACCAAGGCACTTCAAATCCCATGTTGACGGGCTTGAACGGGGCCAGCGGAACGCCCTCGGCACTCAGGATATCGGCCCAGGCCCCGTCGGAGCCCAGCCGCGCCCAGCTGGCGCCGCCCAGCGCCAGAACGGTGACCCCTGCCGTGACCCGCTGCGCGCCCTCCAGCGTGGCGAAGACCGCCGCCTTGCCGTCCCAGCCTTGCCAACGCCAGCGGGTGCGGCGCGTCACGCCGAGCCCGTCGAGCCGCGCCAACCAGGCGCGCAGCAGGGGCGAGGCCTTCATCGCCTTAGGAAAGACCCGGCCGGTGGGGCCGGTGAACAGCGGCTGGCCCAGCTCTTCGGCCCAGCCCTGCACCGCATCAGGCCCCAGCGCATCCAGCATCGGGCGCAGCGCCTCAGCGCGGGCGCCATACGCCGCGAGGAAAGCCTCGGGCGCTTCCGCCTTGGTCAGGTTCAGCCCTGATTTCCCGGCCATCAGGAACTTGCGCGCGGGCGAAGGCTTGGCCTCGGCCAAGAGCACCTCGTGCCCCGCCTGCCCCAGCACCTCGGCCGCCATCAGCCCGGCCGGGCCGCCGCCGATCACCAGTGCCGCGACCTTCATGCCCCGGCTGCAGAGGGCGCAACACCCTGCCCCGCCAGAGCCGCCGCATCGGCCTTGAGTTCGACCACGCGGTGCGGATAGGGGATCTCGATGCCGTTGTCCTTGAGCGCGTTCCAGATCAGGAAGAGCACGTCCGAGGTGAACTTGTTGGGCCCGTCGTCCAGCCCGTTGACCCAGAATTCCACCGCGAAATCAACGCCCGACTCGCCGAAACCCCGCAGCTCGCAATCCGGCGGATAGGGCGCGTCGAGCACCCGGGGATGCGTGCTGACCGCCGCCTCGATGATCGCCGGCACGCGATTGATGTCGGTGTCATAGCTCACCGAGAACGGCGCCTCGAAGCGGTTGGCGCTGCCCTGGTCGGAGTAGTTGACCACGCGGGTGACGATGAAATCCTCGTTCGGCACCACGATCCAGCGGCCATCGAAGCTTTCCAGAATGGCGGCGCGAGCGGTCATCTTGATGATCGTTCCGGCCTCGCCGCCGTCCAGTTCGACGTAATCGCCCACCGTGGCCTGACCCTCGAGCAGCAGAATCACCCCCGAGATGAAGTTCGAGGCGATCTTCTGCAGGCCGAAGCCGATGCCCACGCCCAGCGCCCCGGTCAGCACCGCCAGCGTGCTCAGATCGATCCCCATGATGTTCATGAAAACCAGAAAGGCCACGCCGAAGATGGCGATTTCCGCCGCCTTTTCCGCCAGTTGCCGGGTGGCAGGGCGCATGTCCTCGTTCTTGTGGATCAGCGCGGCGGATTGATCCTTGGACCAGCGGCCCATCCAGAAGATGATGCCGCCGACGATGATGAACTGGATGAGCGACAACACCGAGAACGACAGGTTGCCCAAGGGCACGATGGTCTCGGCCAGCCGCAGCTGCACCAGGTCGAGCACGCCCAGCACATAGAGCCCGGCCACCGGCACGAGGACGAACTTGCCCAGCATCTTGAACAGCGGATCGGTGATGATGTCGCGCACCAGGATGCGCACCGCGAGAAACAGGAACAACCGCTTGCCCAGGGCGATCACCGCGCCGCTGTCGAATATCGAGCGCACCACCGCCTCGCCCGCGCCGGTGAAGGCATAGGCCAGCACCGGCAGCAGCAGCGGCAGGAACTGGCGCAGGAAGTGCCGCGCCTTTGACAGAAGTCCCAGATGTCCCTCCGGCGGGGTCAGCCATCGGGTCAGCACCGGCTGCAGCTTGCGATTGACCAGCTTGGCGATGAACCACGCCAGCAGCAACAGGCCGAACTGCGACCAGGCCTCAGGGCTCAGCAGCCAGCCCTTGGCCAGGTCCCAGCCCTGCAGCCCGTAGCCCCAGGCCTGCTGCACAATCTCCGGCTGGCCGGCGAGATCGAAGTCCATTCCCGTCCCCACATCGCTTTAGCGTTCCCACCCTGATGCCGCGATGTGACGCGCGAGGCAAGGTTTCCGACCCCGGCGATTTCCCCGCAAACCCGCGCCATAGCGCCTCCGGGGGGCTGTTCCCCGCCCCGCTTGCCGCTAGATTTGGGGGCGATGACCGACGCATCCGCCCCGCTCTGCCCGCTGTGTGGCCGCCCGATCCCCAAGGGCGCCAGGCAGTCGCTGCATCACCTGACCCCCAAGCTCAAGGGCGGCAAGCACGGGCCGACGGTGCTCTTGCATCAGATCTGCCACAACGAGATCCATGCCACCCTGACCGAGGCCGAGCTGGCGCGCGACTTCAACACGCCCGAGGCGCTGCGCGCCCATCCAAGGCTCGCGCGGTTCATCCGCTGGGTCGCCAAACGCCCGCCGGAGTTCCATGCCCGCAGCGCCGGCGGGCGGCGCAAACGTTGATCCAGGTCAGGGCGCGCGGCGCGGGCCCGGGGCAGACTGGCCCCGCAGACCGACAGGAGGAGCGTCGCAGATGAGCATCACCTATATCGAGATCCCCGACAGGAAGCGGGTGGAATTCGCCGTCGGCGGCCATATCAGCAAGGCCGATTACCAGCGCATCGTCACGCCGATGGAGGCCTTCATCGAGACCCACGGCACCGTGCAGATGATCGAGGTGGTCGACAGCTTTTCCGGCTTTGATCCGGCGATCCTGCTGCCGGGGATCTCCTTAGACATCAAGGCGATCCCGCATATCAGCCATATCGCCGTGGTCACCGACATCGGCTGGATCAGCCCGATCGCCAGGGCCGTCGGCGCGCTGCTGCCGACCCGTCTGAGGGTCTTTCCGCGCGACGGGCTCGAGGATGCCCGCGCCTGGCTCGACGAGGTGCGCGCAGCGTGAGCGGCACGACGCGACGGAACTTTCCCGCGCCTCACGCCGTTGTCATCCCGGATCGCGCAGGGCGGCGCGGGGCCCGGGCCCCTGCCGCAGGCCTTGTCCGGCCCCAGACCGACCACGCACAGCGAGGAGACCGCCCATGCGCCTGAGAGGCACCCGCGTCAGCCGCAACATCGAGGACCGCCGCCGCATGGGAGGTGGCGCCAAGGCTGGCGGCATCGGCGGCGTCGGCCTGCTGGTGGTGCTGGCCATCGGCTATTTCACCGGCATCGACGTCACCCCGCTGTTGCAGGGCACCGGCTTCACCGAGAGCTCCTCCAGCGCCCCGCGCGAGATCTCGCCCGAAGAAGAGCGCGCCGCGCAGTTCACCGGTCAGGTTCTGGCCACCACCGAGGATGTCTGGGCGCAGATCTTCCCCGAACAGATCGGCCGCCCCTATGAGCCGCCGGTGCTGGTGCTGTTTTCCGGCGTCACCCAGTCGCCCTGCGGCGGTGCCAGCGGCGCCACCGGCCCGTTCTACTGCCCGGCGGACGAGAAGGCCTATCTCGACACCGCCTTCTTTGCCACGCTCTCGCAGGAGCTGGGCGCCGGTGGCGATTTCGCGGCGGCCTACGTGATCGCCCACGAGGTGGCGCACCACGTTCAGAACGAACTCGGCATCCTCGGTCAGGTTCAGCAGGCGCGCCAGCAATCGAGCGAGCGCGAGGCCAATGCGCTGACCGTGCGGCTGGAGTTGCAGGCGGATTGCCTGTCGGGTGTCTGGGCGCAGGCGGTGCAAGGCAGCCTCGAGCCCGGCGATCTGGATGAAGCGCTGAATGCCGCCCGGCGGATCGGCGACGATTACCTGCAACGCCGCGCGGGTCGTGTGCCCAATCCGCATACCTTCACCCACGGCACCTCGGAACAGCGGTCCGGTTGGTTCGCCCGGGGCTACGAATCCGGCCAGGTCGCGGCCTGTGACACTTTCTCGGCCGACCGGCTGTAAGATGTGCCTTTAACCGGTACCGGCCTCTCGCCCCCCCGGCGAGGGGCCTTTTCGTGCGCCTATGACAGCGAGATGAAGTAGCCGAGGTCCTCGGTCAGGTTGATGCTGCGGCGCAACTCGACCACCCGGTCCAGCACATCGACCGCCCGCCGCTGCACCTCCATCACTGGCAGGCCGACCGCGATTCCCAGCGCCCCGGCACTGGCCTCCGAGGCTGCGATGGCGCCCAGCCGCTCGTCCGCCCGCACGATGATTACCGAATAGGCCTGCTGGTAGAAGACATAGAGCGTGTTGGGCAGCGGTTGCCGGTTCTCCAGCCCGGGGAACATCGTGGCCGAGACCACCGAGATCTCATGCGTGACCGCCCGGCCCTGAAGGCTGCGCACCCGCTCGATCTCGATCACCTTGTCCGGTGCGCCGAACAGCGCGGCGCGCTCGTCTTCGGTGGCAGCACGGGACCGCACCGCCTCCCGCTCCAGCTTCGGCTGCTCCAGCGTCTTCTCGCTTTCGCGCAGGCGAAAGAAGTTGAACAGCGAGGTTTCCGGCGTCCGGACGGTGACGAAGGTCCCCCGCCCCTGCGCCCGTTGCACCAACCCGCGCTGCTCCAACTCGATCAGCGCCTTGCGCGCCGTGCCCTGGCTGACCCCCAGCTCGGCGCCCAGCTGGGTCTCGCTCGGCAGCATCGCCCCGGAGGGCAGAACGCCCGAGGCGATTCGCTCGACGATGGTGTCGATTACAGTTTGATACAGTGGTCTTGCCATTCACCAGCCTCCCCGAACCGCGAAGATAGACCATCCGGCTCGGGATGTCTTGCGCAAGTTTTCTATAATATATCTTGTATAAGAATTCTTATACATGTTACGAGTCCCTCACCACACCCCGGGTAAGAGGAGACCCTTTCCAATGGCTGAAATTCCCCACCTGCTGGTCCACGAGCATGACGACAACGTCGGCGTCGTCGTGGTCGAAGGGCTGACCGCCGGCACCGACATGCTGGTCTGCGTCACCCACGACAATTCCACCTTTCGCCTGACGTCCGAAGCCGATGTGCCGATCGGTCACAAGGTCGCGCTCAAGGACCTCAAGGACGGCGACACCGCGATCAAATACGGCGAGGACATCGGCAAGATCATCGCCGACATCCCCAAGGGCGCGCATGTCCACACCCACAACTGCAAAACGAAGCGTTGGTAAGGAGCCCCCAGATGGCATCGAAGTATTCAAACATGACCGTCCAGGCCTACCGTCGTGAAAACGGCCGGGTCGGGGTCCGCAACCACGTGGTCATCCTGCCGGTCGACGACATCTCCAACGCCGCCTGCGAGGCGGTGGCCAACAACGTCAAGGGCACGCTGGCGATCCCGCATGCCTATGGCCGGCTGCAGTTCGGCGAAGACCTCGACCTGCACTTCCGCACCATGATCGGCACCGGCGCCAACCCCAACGTGCATTCGGTGGTGGTGATCGGCATCGAGCCCGGCTGGACCAAACGCATCGCCGACGGCATCCGCGCCACCGGCAAGGAAGTGGCCGAGTTCTCGATCGAACAGAAGGGCGATTTCGAGACCATCCGCGCCGCCAGCTGGGCCGCCAAGGACTTTGTCCACAAGGCGACCGAGGTGCAGCGCGAGGAATGTTCGATCTCCGAGCTCTGGGTTTCGACCAAATGCGGCGAGAGCGACACCACCACCGGTCTGGGTTCCTGCCCCACCGTCGGCAACATGTACGACAAGCTGCTGCCCGAAGGCATCACCGGCTTCTTCGGCGAAACCTCGGAAATCACCGGCGCCGAGCACATCTGCCAGAAACGCGCGATCAACGAAGAGGTCGGCGAGCGCTGGTACAAGATGTGGAAGGCCTATCAGGACGACGTGATCTTTGCCCATCAGACCGATGACCTGTCCGACAGCCAGCCCACTAAGGGCAATATCGAGGGCGGCTTGACCACCATCGAGGAAAAGGCGCTCGGCAACCTCGAAAAGATCGGCCGCACCTCGCAGTTCATCGACATTCTCGAACCGGCCGAGGCGCCGCAGTCGGGCAATGGTCTCTACTTCATGGACAGCTCGTCTGCAGCCGCCGAATGCGTGACCCTGATGGCCGCCGGCGGCGCGGTAATCCACACCTTCCCGACCGGTCAGGGCAACGTGGTCGGCAACCCGATCGTGCCGGTCATCAAGATCACCGCCAACCCGCGCACCGTGCGCACCATGAGCGAGCACGTCGACGTCGACGTCTCGGGCATCCTGCGCCGTGAACAGACCATCGACGAGGCCGGCGACGCGCTGATCGAGATGATCCGCCGCACCGCCAACGGCCGCAACACCGCCGCCGAGGCGCTGGGCCACCGCGAGTTCTCGATGACCAAGCTCTATCGCAGCGCGTGATCATGAAGGTGGTTGTCTCGGAATTCATGGATGCCTCTGCCCTGCCGGCCTTCGGGCCGGGGGTAGAGGTGGTCTACGACCCCGATCTCGTCGACAACCGGGAGGCGCTGCTTGCAGCCCTTCCGGATGCCGCGGCGCTGATCGTGCGCAACCGCACACGGGTCGACACTGAGCTGCTCGACGCGGCGCCGGAGCTGAGAGTCGTGGGCCGGCTGGGTGTCGGCCTCGACAATATCGATCTCGAGGGCTGCGCCGCCCGCCGGGTGGCGGTAAAGCCCGCGACCGGGGCGAACACGCTCTCGGTGGCGGAATACGTCATTACCGCCGCGTTGGTGCTACTGCGCGGTGCCTACACTGCAAACAACGCGATGATTGCCGGCGACTGGCCGCGCAATGCGCTGATCGGCGGCGAAGCCTCTGGCCGGGTAATGGGGCTTCTGGGCTATGGCGGTATTGCCCGCGCGGTGGCCGAACGGGCCCGGGCGCTTGGCATGACAATTGCCGCGCATGATCCCTTCCTGCCTGCCGGGGATCCGGCCTGGAAAGGCGTGCGCCGCTGCTCGGTCGATGAGCTGCTGGCCACGTCCGACGTGCTGTCGCTGCACGTGCCGCTGACCGAGGGGACCCGCGACCTGCTGTCTGACGATGCGCTGCGGCGGATGAAGCCCGGCGCGGTGCTGATCAACACCGCCCGCGGTGGCATCGTCGACGAGGCGGCCCTGGCCGCGGCGCTGCGCGAAGGTCGGCTGGGGGGTGCGGCACTTGATGTCTTTGCCGTCGAGCCGCTGACCGCCGAGGCGGCCGCGATCTTCGCGGATGTGCCCAACCTGATCCTGACGCCACACATCGCCGGCGTCACCCGCGAGGGCAATGTCCGCGTCAGCAGCGTCACGGTCGAGAACGTCCGCGGCGCGCTGGAGCAGGCCGATGCCTGACCGCCTGATGTCTCGCGAAGAGGCTGAGGCGCTGGTCACCCGCGCCTTCACCGCCAGCGGCGCCTCGCCCGCCATGGCGGACAGCAGCGCAAGAGCGCTGGTGGCGGCCGAGATCGACGGTCAGAAGGGCCACGGCTTTTCCCGCGTCGCCGCCTATGCCGCCCAACTGCGCAGCGGCAAGGTTTCCGGCAAGGCGCGCCCAGTGGCGCAAGTGCGCGGCGCGCGGATCGATATCGATGCCGGCAATGGCCTGGCCTTCCCGGCCATCGACCTGGCCATCGACCAACTCAAGGCCCTGACACCACGGACCGGCGTTGCCATGGCGGCGATCCGCAGGTCGCACCATTGCGGCCAGCTTGGCGCCCATGTGGAGCGGCTGGCCGAGGCCGGGTTCAGCGCGCTGATGGTGGCCAATACGCCCAAGGCAATGGCCCCCTGGGGCGGTAGCTCGGCGCTCTTTGGCACCAACCCGATTGCCTTTGCCGCGCCCCGGGCGCCGGCGCCGCCGCTGGTGATCGACCTGTCGCTCTCCAAGGTGGCGCGCGGCAAGGTCATGGCAGCCCAGAAGGCCGGCACGCCGATCCCCGAGGGCTGGGCGCTGGATGCGCAAGGCCAGCCCACCACAGATCCCGCCGCCGCCCTTGCCGGCACCATGGTGCCGGCGGGCGATGCCAAGGGCGCGGCCCTGGCGCTGGTGGTCGAAATCCTCGCCGCCACGCTGACCGGCGCCAACCGCTCCGACGAGGCCAGCTCGTTTTTCGAGGCCGAGGGCCCGCCGCCCGGTGTCGGCCAGATGATCCTGGCCTTCGACACCGGCGCCGTCGCGGGTTTCGGCGACAGGCTCGAAGCGCTGCTGTCTGCCATCACCGCGCAGGAAGGTGCCCGCCTACCGGGACAGTCCCGACTGGCCGGACGGGCCGCCGCGCAGGGAGGCGCGGAGGTCACGGTACCGGGCCACCTGATCGAGGAAATTGAGGCCCTGACGCCGTGCTGAGGCCTTGATACAACACGCAAAAAACCAAGGGAGGAAGACCATGAAACTTACCAGATTGACCAGCGCCGCGCTGGGGCTTGCCGCCGCGATCGCATTTGCGCCGATGGCGCAGGCCGAGGGCTTTCCGCCGTCGCAGGTGGATTACATCATCCCCTTCGGCCCGGGCGGTGAATCCGACATCACCGCGCGGATGCAGCAGCCCTTCTTCGAACAGATCTTCGACTCGCAGCTGGTGGTGTCCTACAAGCCCGGCGGCGGCGGTGCGGTCGGCTGGTCGCAGCTCAACTCAATGGCCGATGACGGGTCGGTCATCATGGGCACCAATCTGCCGCATATCATCGTCAAGCCCGAACAGGGCAATGTCGGCTTCGTGACCGAGGACATCGTCAATGTCTTCTTCTTTCACTACACGCCCGATGCCATCGTGGTGCGCGCCGACAGCCCGTTCCAGACCCTCGACGACCTGATCGCCGCGGCCAATGAGAAGCCGCGCCAAGTGACCTTCGCAGGCTCTGGCAAGGGCACGGCGAACCACCTGGTCTCGGTCAAGTTCGACCAGTTGGCCGGGACCGAGACGACCTATGTGGCATTCAAAGGCACCGGTGCAGCGGTCACCGCCATGCTGGGCGGTCAGGTCGATGCAGAATGGGGCTATACCACCGTCGGTGTCGGTCAGGGCGACAACGTCCGCCTGCTGGCCATCGCGATGGAAGAGCGTCACCCGGCCTTCCCCGATGTGCCGACCTTCCGCGAGCTGGGCTATGACATCGTCTCGGGCGCTTACCGCGGCATCGCCGTGCCGAAAAGCGCCTCGGAAGAGACCCGTCAGGCGGTGTCCGACGCGATTGCCGCGATCAACGCCGACGAAGAGTTCCGCCAGAAGATGATCGACGGCGGCTTTGCCCTGCTCGACGTGCCCTATGGCGAGAAGATGGACGCCTTCATGGCCCATCGCACCTCCGAGGACATCGGCGCCGCCAAGGCGGCCGGCATTCTCGACTGACAACCGACCGAGGTTGTTGCAGGCGGCCTGTCCCGGGCCGCCTGCCCTTTCTTGACCCCCAGCCGCGGCCCCGAGGCCCGGTGCCACTGTCAGACGGGATCCGCTCATGTTCGACTACCTGATTGCCGCATTCTCACCCCTCAACCTGTTGCTGGCTCTGGCCGGCGTCGCGGCCGGCACGATCATCGGCTCGGTGCCGGGGCTGACCGCCACAATGGCGGTAGCCGTGCTGGTGCCCTTCACCTTCGGCATGCCGCCGGAAAGCGCCCTGATCCTGCTGGGCGCGATCTATACCGGCGCGATCTACGGCGGCGCCTATGCCGCGATCCTGCTGAACACGCCGGGCACGCCCTCGGCCATCGGCACCACCTTCGACGGCTACCCGATGGCAAAGAAGGGCAACGGAGACCTTGCGGTGACCATCGCCTGCCTGTCGTCGATGGTCGGCGGCTTGATCGGGGCCACCGCCCTGCTGTTGCTGGCGCCGCCGCTGGCCCAGGCCGCGCTGGCCTTCGGCCCGGTCGAGTACTTCTGGCTGGCGATCTTCGGCCTGTCGCTGATTGCCGCGCTGTCGACACGCGACTTCCTCAAGGGGTTGATCGGCGCCTGTTTCGGCATCCTGATCGCGATGATCGGCATCTCCGAGACCAGCGCCGAGGTCCGCTTCACCTTTGGCTCGCAGACCCTGCTGGGCGGGATCGAGACCGTCTCGGCGTTGATCGGCCTCTATTGCGTGCCGGTCCTGATCGAGCTTGCCGCCCGCCGCGACCGTCACCTCGAGCCGCCGGAGGCCACGCGCGGCTTTCGCCTGCCCGAAGCCGTGACGACGCTGATGCACGAGAAGCTCAACGTGGTGAAAAGCTCGGTGATCGGCACGCTGGTCGGCGCCCTGCCCGGGGCCGGCGGCTCGATTGCCGGGCTGGTGGCCTATTCCGAGGCCCGCCGCGCCAACCGCCGCGCGCCGGACTACGGCACCGGCAACCCCGGCGGCATCGTCGCCACGGAATCGGCCAACAATGCCACCGTCGGCGGCGGCTTCATCCCGACGCTGGTGCTGGGCATTCCCGGCACGCCGCCGGACGCCGTGATCCTGGGCGCGCTGCTGGTGCAGGGGGTGCGAACAGGTCCGACCTTGTTCACCGGCGAATCCAACATCGTCTTCACCTTCATCTTCGGGCTGTTCCTCGCCACGTTGCTGATGCTGCCGGTGGGGCTGCTGATCGGCCGTTTTGCCTATGGCGCCATCGTCCGCGCGCCCAAGGCGGCGCTGGTGCCGGTGGTGGCCTTCATGACCATCATCGGCAGCTTCGCGATCCGCAACAGCCTGGCCGACGTCGGCATCATGGTCGCGCTGGGCGTCGTCGGCTGGGTCGCCAACCGCCGCGGCTTCTCGGTCTCGCCGATCGTGCTGGGGCTGATCCTCGGGCGGATCGCCGAAGAGGGCTTCGTGCAGAGCTGGACCATCGGCGATGCCATGGGCAACCTCTGGGGCCAGTTCTTCGGCCGACCGCTGTCGATGGTGATCATCGCGCTCACGCTGATGAGCTTTCTCTACCCCTTCGCCCCGGCAATCCTCCGCCGTTTGCGCCCCGGTGCTGCCGCGATGTCCGCCGGACTGCAACCCGCGCCGCGCGCGCCCCGGGCCACCCCCCGCGCCGTGCTGCGCGACCTTGCCGGCATCGGCGCCATGGCGGCCGTGGCCATCGTCGTGCTGGTGCAGGCCGCCGGGCTGAACCCCGAGGCGGCAGTCTTTCCGCGCACCATCGCCATCGGCATGCTGGTGCTCTGCGCACTGGCGGCGCTGGAGACTCTGATGACCGGCCGGGTGGTCGAGGACCTGAGCAGCGGCGCGCCGCTGCGCCGCGTCGGTGTGCCGCTGGCCATGGCGGTCGGTGTCGCGTTGGTGCCGGTGCTGGGCTTTGCCGCTGCCGGCATCGTCATGGCCGCCGGTCTGATGCTGGCCGCCGAGCACGAGCGTCGCAGCCCCCGCAGCTGGGCGCTTCTGGCGCTGGGTGTGGCGGTGGTGATCGTCGCCTTCACCCTCGGCTTTCGCGACCTGCTGTCGGTGCCACTTCCCGCCGGCCTGCTGTTCTGACTTCCCCCTCGAAAGGACCCCTCCGCCGATGACCACTTCTGCCTTGGCTCCGCCGCGCCTGCGCGCCCTTTCCCAGCGCCTGCACCTCTACTGGCCGGGGCTGCTGGTCTGCGGGCTGGCGGCGCTGGCGGCGCAGTTCCTGTCGGACCACTACGGTGCGCCGGCGATGCTGCTGGCGCTGCTGATGGGGCTGTCGCTGCACTTCCTTGTCGAGGACGGCGAGCGCTGCGCGCCGGGCATCACCTTTTCGGCCAAGGGGGTGTTGCGGCTCGGCGTGGCGCTGCTGGGGGCGCGGATCAGCTTCGAGGTCTTTGCCGAGCTGGGCCTCGGCGTCATTGCCCTGATCGTCGGTGCCCTGCTCGCCACGCTGGTTTTCGGCGCCTTGGCCGCGCGTGGGCTGGGCCGAGGCTGGCGGCTGGCGATCCTGACCGCCGGAGCGGTGTCGATCTGCGGCGCCTCGGCGGCCATGGCCATCGCCGCCGTCCTGCCCCGAAACGAGCACAGTGAACGCAACCTGAGCTTTACCGTCTTCGGCGTCACCCTCCTCAGCACCGTGGCGATGGTGGTCTATCCGATCCTCGCCCAGCTGCTGGACCTCTCGGACCTGGCCTCAGGTGTCTTTCTCGGCGGCACTATTCACGACGTGGCCCAGGTCGTCGGCGCGGGTTTTTCGGTGTCGGAGGCGGTCGGCGAGACATCGACCACGGTCAAGCTGATCCGGGTCTCGTTGCTGGCGCCCTTCGTGCTGATCCTCACACTCTCGCTGCGCCAGGCCGGGGTGGCCGAGGCGACCGACGGCAAGCGCCCGCCGATCCTGCCGGGTTTTGTGCTCGCCTTCTTTGTCCTGGCTCTGCTCAATTCGACGGGGATCATCCCGGCCTGGGTGCAGAACACCCTCTGGGCGACGTCGAAATGGGCGATGCTGACGGCGATTGCCGCGGTGGGCATGAAGACCGAGCTGAAGCGCATCCTCTCGGTGCCGCCGCAATCGGTGGTACTGATCTTTCTCGAGACGCTGTTCATTGCCGGCGTGATCCTGGCCGGCGTGCTCTTGCTGGGGCTCTGAGGCCGCCGGGACCCAGCTGACACCCTTTTTGACCTTCAAGGGGTCTTCCGGCCAGGCGGCACAGGCTCATTCCGGAGTCTCCTGCCATGCCGGGAGGCCCCCTGCCACCTTGCTCCGGATCGAATGGCGATCTCGCCTTGATCCCGGCGTCGTCTTGCACCGAGCCAGCAAGCAATCCCCATCCAACCGCAAACCGACCGGGATCGCTGCAGGGACTGCAACGCTCGGGCCGGGTGACAGGGGGCGTGATTTTCGCCCTGGGGAGGGCAGGTGAGAGGCTGGACAACGACCCAAGCGGGGCTCGTTACGGCTGCTTCCTTCCGGACCTGACCGGGTTGGCGAGGCGCCTGCCCGCGCCAACCTCTCGACCCGCTATGTAATCAACCCGGCCGCCGCTTGCAAGAGGGGGCGGCCCATGCCATCCCGACCGGGCAGACAACAGGGAAGCGCGGGAGAGGCACGGCATGAAACACGCGGAGACGGTGACCTTCGGCGGATCCTCCCTCGACCGGGCGGCAGAGATCCGCGGCGATGCGGCGGCTCTGGCCGCGGCCCAAGGCGATCCGGCAGCGCGCGCCATCCTGATCTGGCGCGGCAAGCCGCTGATCGACGAGGAAAGCGGCGCGCTGGTGCGGCTGCCACTGGATCACAAGGCGCTGAAACAGGGCGACGACGATCTGATGCTGCTGGGGCGCGAAGACGGCGTCGCGATCTTTGCCTGCAACCTGTCGGCATGGGAGCCGGTGGACCTTGACGGGGCTGTGCTGGGGCAGTTTGTCGATTCCTCGGTGCAGCGTCACCCGGACCTGCCCGGCGCCATGGGATTTGCCGAGCTGCGGATGAACATGACCCGGCTGAGCCCGCGCGACGCCGAGCTGGCGGCCACCGCCAAGGCGATTCTCGGCTGGCACGACAGTCACCGCTTCTGCTCGCGCTGCGGCACCCGGTCCGAGATCATCAACGCCGGCTGGCAACGCGCCTGCCGCGACTGCGGCGCGCAGCACTTCCCGCGCACCGATCCGGTGGTCATCATGCTGATCACCCACGGCAATTCGGTGCTGATGGGCCGCTCGCCGGGCTGGCCCGATGGGATGTATTCGCTGCTCGCTGGCTTTGTCGAACCGGGCGAGACGCTCGAGGCGGCCGTGCGCCGCGAGGTGCTGGAGGAATCCGGCGTGCCGGTGGGCGAGGTGAGCTACCTCGCTTCGCAACCCTGGCCCTTTCCGGCCTCGCTGATGTTCGGCTGCCGCGGCGAGGCACTGGCCCGAGAGATCACCCTCGATCCGGTCGAACTCGAGGATGCGCTCTGGGTCAGCCGCGAGGAGATGGCGCTGGCCTTTGCCGGTGAACACCCCCGGCTCAAGCCCGCGCGGAAAGGTGCAATTGCACAATTTCTCCTGCGGAACTGGCTTGCGGACACGCTGGATTGACGCGACACTGCCGGCAAACAAACAAGACCGAGCAGTCAGATGGAATTCACCAGTCAGGAAGACATCGAGGCGCCGATCGACAAGGTCTTTGCCGCGCTGTCGGATTATGAAACGCTCGAGCGTCAGGCGATGCGCCGCGGCGTGCAGGTCCGTCGCCATGCGCCCAAGGCGGGTGGCGCCGGCGTGCCCAGCTGGACCGCCACCTTCAAGTTCCGCGGCCGCGAGATGACCGCCGAGATCGAGGTGCTGCGCATCGCCGCGCCGGAAACTCTGGCCTTTGCCGCCAGGGCCGGTGGCATGGAGACCGAGATGGAGGTCGACCTGACCGCCCTCACCCCCAACCGCACCCGGATGAACATCGCCGCGCGGCTGGCGCCGAAGACGCTCTCGGCGCGCCTTCTGGTGCAATCGCTCAAGCTGGCGCGGGCGCGGATGACGCGCAAGTTCTCGGTCCGGGTGGCGCAATTTGCCAAGACGCTGGAGGACCGCGCGCGCAAGGTTGCGTGATCCGGCTTGCTCCCCCCGCGGGGGGCGCTACCCTTGGCCCCTTGCAGGAGGGATCCCCGATGATACGCCGATTTGCCGCCTCGCTCAGCCTCGCGCTGGGCCTGAGCACCCTGCCGCTGCTTGCGGCGGCGCATGAGTTCTACATTGACGCCCTTGCCTGGGAAGTGCCTTCGAACAGCCAACTGATCGCCAACCTGCGCGTCGGCGAGGATTTCGAGGGCCCGGCCTATTCCTACTTTCCGCCGCGCATCCAGCGCTTCGACATCCTGATGGGCGACAACACCTATCCGGTCGAAGGCCGCGCCGGCGACCGTCCGGCCCTGCGCATGGCGACGCCCGAGAACGGGTTGGCGGTGGTGGTGCATGTGACCAATGACACCACCCTGACCTACAGCGACTGGGAGCTGTTCCAGCGGTTTGTCACCCACAAGGACTGGGCCGGGCTGATCGCCGACCACCAGGCACGCGGCCTGCCCGAAACCGGCTTTCGCGAGAATTACTCTCGCTACGGCAAGGCGTTGATTGCCGTGGGCGATGGCGCCGGGGCCGATCGCGAGGCCGGCCTGCAGACCGAGATCGTGGCGCTGGCCAACCCCTATACCGACGATCTGTCTGACGGGCTGCCGGTACGGGTGCTCTACCAGGGCGCGCCGCGCGGGGATGCGCAGGTCGAGCTCTTCGCCAAGTCGCCGGAGGGTGAGGTGACCGTCAGCCTGCTGCGCACCGATGCCGAGGGCGTGGCCGTGCTGCCGGTCTCACCCGGTCATGTCTACCTGGCCGATGCGGTGGTGGTGCGCCCGCTGGAGCCGGCGACGGCAGAGGACCCGGTGTGGGAATCGCTCTGGGCGTCGCTGACGTTCAAGGTGCCGGAGTGAGGGTGAGGCGCGACACGTCCCGGGCTTGACCCGGGACCTCGTCTCCAGCGCCTGCCATGAGGCCCCGGATCAGGTCCGGGGCGCGTTGCGCTGGAATGATGACCGTTGGCACCAGGCAAGCACGTCACGACCGAGGCTCTCTAGACGTCGCCTACCCGCTTCGCACGTCCCGGACTTGATCCGGGACCTCTCCTCCAACGTCTGACAAGAGGCCCCGGATCAAGTCCGGGGCGCGTTGCGCTGGAATAATGACCGTTGGCACCAGACAAGCACGTCACCGCAGAGGCTCTTTAGACGCCGCCCCCACTTCCGCACGTCCCGGACTTGATCCGGGACCTCAGCACCAGCGCCTGACAAGAGGCCCCGGATCAGGTCCGGGGGCGCGACACAAGACGAACTTATCGATTGGCCCCAGGCACCCAGAGCACGTCATCCGCCCCGTCGTTATTCGCAATCCGCCCGGCCACGAAGAACCAGTCGGACAGGCGGTTCAGATAGGTCACCGCATGGCTGTTGATCGACTCGACCCCGGCCAGTTGCACCGCCAGCCGCTCAGCCCGGCGTGCCACTGTGCGGCACAGGTGCAGATGTGCCGCCAAGGCCGATCCACCCGGCAGGATGAAGCTCCGAAGCGGCGTCAGCTTGGCGTTCATCGCGTCGATCTCGGCTTCGAGCCGTGCGGTCTGTTCCGCCACCATCCGCAGCGGCGGATACTCGGGCTCGACGTCCCCTTCCGGCTCGGGGTTGCAGAGGTCGGCACCCAGGTCGAAGAGGTCGTTCTGGATGCGCGCCAGCGCCGCGTCGGCCTCGCCCTCGGCGTGCAGCCGTGCCAAGCCGACGGTGGCATTCAACTCATCAGAGGTGCCATAGGCCGAAACCCGCAGCGCGTGCTTGGCGACCCGCGTGCCATTGCCCAGCGCGGTGTCACCCTTGTCGCCGGTGCGGGTGTAGATCTTGCTCAGGACAACCATCTCAGCTCTTCCCCCGGATCCAGACGAAGGCCAGGATCAGCACCACCGCGACGAATTGCGCGATGATCCGCCAGCGCATCGCCTTGTTGGCGTATTTCTTGTTGAAATCTCCGCCCTTGGCAAAGCTTCCGATGCCAAAGAACAGAATGACCACCACGGCGAGCAGCGCGATGCCGATGATGTAGAAAAGCGGGTCGTTCGCCATGACGGCCTCCGGAATTTGTAGCTGCAGTGTGACATAAGCCAAGGGGCGGCGAAAGCGAACCGGCGTTTCGCCTCACCCCGCGGCGCATCAGCCCTTGGCGAGGATCCAGTCGAGCCAGGCGGTGGGCAGGAGCCGCTTCAGCGCGCCCATGGCGTAGGTCGGCGTGGTCACGTAGTACCGCGCGCGGGGCGCGGGATCCTCGAGCGCGCGCCAGAGCTTTTCGGTTACCGCCGAGGGTGGCAGTTCAAACCGGGCCGGGCCGTTTTCATCGTAGAGGCGTTTGAGCAGGCGGGTGCGATATTGCTCGGCACGGGGCGAGGCCTCCCAGTCAACCCAGCGCTCGAAATGCGCCGCCGAGTTCTTGCGGAATTGCGAGGTCACCGGGCCGGGTTCGATCGTGATGATCTTGAGCGGCGTGTCGCGCATCTCGATCCGCAGCGTGTCGGTCAGCCCTTCCAGCGCGTGTTTGCTGGCGTTATAGGCGCCGCGCCAAGGCGCCGCGACAAAGCCGAGGACGGACGAGCAATTGACGATGCGGCCATGCCCCTGCGCCCGCATCACCGGGATCACCTGGCGGGTGAGGTCATGAACACCGAAGACATTGGTCTGGAAAAGCTCGACCAGCGCCTCGCGCGGCAGGTCTTCGACCGCACCGGGGGTGGCAAAGGCGCCGTTGTTGAACAGCGCGTCGAGGGTGCCGCCGGTGGCCTGGAGCACTTCGGCAAGGCCGGTCTTTATGCTCTCGGGATCGGCGTAGTCGATGCGCGGGCTCTCGAAGCCTTCGTCGCGCAGGGTCTGGCAGTCGACTTCCTTGCGGCAGGAGGCAAAGACGCGCCAGCCACGGCGTTGCAGACCAAGGGCCGCATCGCGGCCGATGCCCGACGAACAGCCGGTAATCAGAATGGACTTGCGCATGAAGGCTCCTGTCTGAGGACTCATGCGCAAGATGTGGGTCAGTCGGGGGGAAGGTGCAAGCAGGTAGCGTGCTGTCGGCCTACTGGCGGGCGACGAGGCGGCCGGCCATCCAGCCGATGCGGCCGTCGTCTTCCGACTTCAGCTTGACCCAGCCGTCGGGACCGTTGCGCAGGATGCGCACGTTGGACCCTGCGGGCATCGCCTTGAGCACCGGGAAGTTGGTGCCGGGACCCATGCGCATGTTGGCGCGGGTGCCCTTGATCCGACCGGCGGCAAATCGCGACACGGCGGGGCTCTCGCCACGGGTCGAGATCGTCGGCATCACGCCGGTCGGCGCGCCGGCCAGCTCTCGCGGGCGCATGCGCGGGCGGGGCGAAGCGTCGGGGGCGGCAGCGGTGTTGGGGCCGATGGCAAGGGTGATGGGGGCCTCGGCCTCTTCGGTCAGATCATCGGGGCGCAGACGCGGCGAGATGGTCTTGCTGGTGATCTTGATGGTGGCTTGGGGCGCGGCTTCGGGCTGGGCCGGTTGCGCCTCGGCGGCATCGGCGGCAAAGGATACGGCCTGGATGTTCTCGAGGCTGCCGGTGCGGGTGGCGGGATGCTTGTCACGCAGGGCGGTCAGCAGGGCGGTTTCGAGCTGACGCTGAACGCTGCCGCGGGGGCCGAGATCGGCCTCGGCCACTTGGTGCGGGGCTGTGTCAGCCGGCGCGGCTTGGGCAGCGGCAAGGATCGGGGCGGTGTCGGTCTTGGACGGTCCGGCCTGGAAATCGGCGCCGCCGGATGCCTCGTAGTAGCCCCAGCCGAGAAATGCGAAAGTCAACCAGACGTAGGTTTTCATGGCGGTATCCCTTGTTCACATATCGTCGCCTGAACGGCGACAGGTTCGGCGCGTGAGGTGAGACCTGGATTGCACGAAAGGGCCCGCGAAACGCGGGGAAAACCGATGCAGGTTTCCCGGAAGTGCTGCCGCCCGATTGTGCCGTCTCAGCCGTCGTGGCCAGTTGTCGAGTTAACCGCGGCGGGAGTCACTTGGTTCCCGAATTGAGAACTTTTTTATTGACAAAAAGAACGCCGCGCTCGCAGTGCGGCGCGGCGTCGGCCCTCTGGCCGGTGTCGAACGAGGGGCGGTTGCTAGGTCTCAGACCTCGTCGAGCAGGAAGTCGGCGATCCAGCCGATCTGGCCTTCGGGCAGAACCTGCAGCCGCACCCAGCCTGCACCATCATCCTCGAGCACCTCGACCGAGGTGCCGCGCGTCAGCTGGCCAAGGACACCGTGATCGGTGCCCGGCCCTTCACGCAGGTTGACGCGGGTGCCGTTGACCGAGCGCAGGTCGCGCGCCTCGGCCTCGGTGGCGGGAAGGGTCACCGCGACGCGGGTCTCCTCAGACACCGGCGCGGTCTCGACCGACGGCTCCTGGCTGCGAATCGCGGTCAGCACCGCGGTCTCCAGCTGCGCCTGGGCCGGATCGATGGTTTCGCCCGGCGCTGGCGCCAGGCTGGCGCTGTCGACCAATGCCAGCCGCGTGACTTCGTGGCGGCGGGCGATCTCCTGCACAAGCAGGGGGTCGACCTCGGCAAAGACCTCGATGCCGTTGGCCCCGGGCTTGAACTCCGCACCGTCGGACAACTGGTAATATGCTACCGCCAAAAACCCGAAGGTCACCCAGATATAGGATTTCATGCCGCTCCCCCGCTCACTCGTACCTGCAGACTTTTCCACGCTCCGGAGTCTGGATACCAGATTCGGCCTCTCGAACTAAGGGAAAACCGCTTTGGATTTTCCCATCTAACCTGATGCACCCCGACATGACCCCAAGGATAGTGATCGGTTGCGCCTTTCAGGTGCTTTACGGTTCTCGCGGCTGAGGCTACACCATATGCATGAGCGAAGAGACACCCGACAACAATATCGGCCAAGCCGAACTGGCAGAACCCCTGCGCCGGGCGCTGGGTGAACGCTATCTCACCTATGCGCTTTCGACCATCATGCACCGGGCCCTGCCCGATGCGCGTGACGGGCTGAAACCGGTGCACCGGCGCATCCTTTATGCGATGCACCGGCTGCGGCTGGCGTCGAATGGCAAGTTCCTGAAATCCGCCAAGATCTCTGGCGACACCATGGGCGATTTCCACCCCCATGGCGATGCCGCGATCTATGATGCGATGGCGCGGCTGGCGCAGGATTTCAACGTCCGCTACCCGCTGGTCGACGGCCAGGGCAACTTCGGCAATATCGACGGCGACAATCCCGCCGCCAGCCGGTACACCGAGGCGCGGATGACTTTTGTCGCCGAGGCGCTTCTCAACGGACTTGATGAAAATGCGGTGGATTTCCGCGACAACTATGACGGCCGCCTGACCGAGCCGGTTGTCCTGCCCGCCGAATTCCCCAACCTGCTGGCCAATGGCTCTTCGGGCATTGCCGTCGGCATGGCGACCAACATTCCGCCACACAACATCCCCGAGCTGATCGACGCCTGTCTGCATCTGATCAAGGTGCCCGACGCCCGCGACGAGACCCTGCTGAACTACGTGCCCGGCCCCGATTTCCCCACCGGCGGCGTGATCGTCGAGCCGCGCGAAAACATCGCCGAGGCCTATCGCACCGGCCGTGGCTCCTTCCGCCTGCGGGCCAAGCACGAGGTCGAGGACCTCGGCCGCGGCCAGTGGCAGATCGTCGTCACCGAGATCCCCTATCAGGTGCAGAAGTCCAAGCTGATCGAAAAGATCGCCGAGCTGATCCAGACCAAGAAGGTGCCGATCCTCGCCGACATCCGCGACGAGAGCGCCGACGACATCCGCATGGTGCTGGAACCGAGGTCCAAGAACGTCGATCCCGACGTGCTGATGGGCATGCTCTACCGCAACTCCGATCTCGAGGTGCGCTTTTCGCTCAACATGAACGTGCTGATCGACGGCGTCACGCCCAAGGTCTGCTCGATGAAGGAGGTGCTGCGCGCCTTCCTCGACTTCCGCCGCGAGGTGCTGCAACGGCGCTCGCTGCACCGGATGGAAAAGATCGACCACCGGCTGGAAGTGCTGGAAGGCCTGATCATCGCCTTCCTCAACCTCGACCGGGTGATCGACATCATCCGCTACGACAACGAGCCCAAGCCGGCCCTGATGCGCGAGGACTGGGGCCGCGACTTCGTGCGCGCCACGGACGAAAGCGACTATGTCCCGCCGGCCGCGACCGAGGCGCTCAGCCTGACCGAGGTCCAGGCCGAGGCGATCCTCAACATGCGCCTGCGCGCCCTGCGCCGGCTCGAGGAGATGGCGCTTCTGAACGAGCGCGATGCCCTGATGGAGGAACGCGCCGGGCTCGAGGATCTGCTCGAGAACGAGGGCCTGCAATGGGCCCGGATCGCCGACCAGCTGAAAGAGGCGAAAAAGACCTTCGGCAAGGGATATGAGGCCGGCACTCGCCGCACCGTCTTTGCCGAGGCCGGCGAGATCGAGGAGGTCCCGATCGAAGCGATGATCGACCGCGAGCCGATCACCGTGGTCTGCTCGCAGATGGGCTGGATCCGCGCCATGACCGGCCATATCGACCTGGGCCGCGAACTCAAGTTCAAGGACGGCGACGGCCCGCGCTTCATCTTCCATGCCGAAACGACCGACCGGCTGCTGGTCTTTGGCTCGAACGGCAGGTTCTACACCATTTCCGCTGCCAACCTGCCCGGCGGCCGCGGCATGGGTGAACCGCTGCGGCTGATGGTCGACCTGCCCAACGAGGCCGAGATCGTCGATCTCTTCATCCACCGACCCGAGCGCAAGCTGCTGGTCGCCTCCTCCGCTGGTGACGGCTTCGTCGTGCCCGAGGGTGAAGTGGTGGCCCAGACCCGCGCCGGCAAGCAGGTGCTCAACGTCCGCGCGCCGGCCCGCGCCCGCGTCTGCAAGCCGGTGACCGGCGATGCCGTGGCCGTGGTGGGCGAGAACCGCAAGGTGCTGGTCTTCCCGCTCGACGAACTGCCGGAGATGGGCCGCGGCAAGGGCGTGCGCCTGCAGAAGTACAAGGATGGCGGCATGTCCGACGCCACCACCTTCACCCTCGCCGAAGGGCTGAGCTGGCGCGATCCCGCCGGCCGCACCCGCACCGAGAGCGATCTTGGCGAATGGCTGGGCAAACGTGCCGGCACCGGCCGCATGGCGCCGCGCGGCTTCCCGCGCGACAACAGCTTTACCTGACAGCGCCGCCGCCCGGCTGGTTGACAACCGGGCGGCGCCGTCTTCCTCTGTGGCCAGAGAGCCCGCGGAGAGCCTGACATGCCCGAGACCTCAGCCTGGGAAAAGGCCTCGCCCGCGACCGGCGGCGGGCAGCCCGTGCCTCTGACGCCCAGCGCGTCCCTGCCCGCGGCCAGTTGGCCACCGCCCGGCAGCTACGCCAGCCCCACCCCGCCAGAGACGCTGACCACGGACTTCGTCGGCAAGCGCCGCGCGGTCTTCTGGCTGGCGCTCAAGACCGGCGCCTTGACCGTGCTGACCCTGGGCCTCTACCGCTTCTGGATGAAGACCCGGCTGCGACGCTGGTACTGGTCGGCCACCCGCCCCGGCGGCACGCCGCTGGAATACGTCGGCGATCCTTACGAAAAGCTGCTGGGCTTCCTGATCGCCGTGGTGATCCTCGCCTTCTATATCGGCGTGGTGAACCTGGCGCTGATGTTCGTCAGCTTCTCGCTGTTCCAGCAGAACTACATGGCCTATGCGGTCAGCTTTCTGGGGGTGATCCCGCTGTGGTTCTACGCCCGCTACCGCGCCCGCCGCTACGTCCTGGCCCGCACCCGCTGGCGCGGCGTGCGCTTCGGCATGGCACCCGGCGCCTGGGGTTATGTCTGGCGGGCGCTGCTGCACTGGACGATCACCCTGCTCACCCTCGGCCTGCTCTGGCCGCGCATGACCTTCTGGCTCGAGAAATACCGCACCGACCGGACCTGGTTCGGCAATGTCCGTCTCAACCAGGGCGGCCGCTGGACCATGCTCTACCGCGCCACCTGGCCGATGTTCACGGCCCTCCTGCTGGCCGTGGCGGGCCTCGCCCTGGCCGAAGGCGCCGGCTACCCCGAGGCCTATGTGCTTGTCCTCGCGGCCTGGGTGCTGGCGGCCTACGGCTATGTCTACTACCGGGTCGAGACCACGCGCATCCTCGCCAACCACAAATCCGCCAGCGGCCTCACCCTGACCGCGCGGCCCCGCCCCTTCCGCATCCTGATGATCACCGTCCTGGGCCATCTCGCCACCGCCGTGGTGCTGGCGGTGCCGCTGGGGCTGCTGGCCTTCGGGATCATGCTGGTGCAATTCTCGCAGACCGAGATCATGCAGGATTTCGGCGAGCTCGGCGCTCTGGTCTCTGCCTTGCCGCAGCCGCTGCTGCTGGCGGTGGGCGTGGCGCTCTACTTCGCGATCTTCCTGCTCTGGGCCACCTTCACCCATGCCTGGGTGACCCTGCCCACCTGGCGGCATTATGCCACCACGCTGACCCTCGACAATCCCGCCGCCCTGACGCAGGTCTCGCAGCGCGCCCGCGACGAGTTTCACGAGGCCGAGGGCTTTGCCGAGGCGCTCGACCTGGGGGCCGCGATATGACGGTGATCCGCGTCGGCGCCGCGCCAGACTCCTTCGAGTCCCGAGGCCTCTATTTCGACGGCGACACCGCAGTCGGCGATCTGGCGCATGTCACCGTCGACGAAGACGCCCGCGCCCTGCGCATTGGCCGCATGGGCTTTGCGCCCCTGCTCTGGCCGCTCGACGATCTGCGCCAACTGCCGGATCAGGCCGGCGGCGACCTAGTGATCCTGCACCGACGCGACGACCCGGTGGCGCGGCTGATCCTCGACGACGGCCTGCTGCTCCAGCGCCTGCCCGACGTCCGCCGCCCGGCGCCGCTGGTGCGGCGCGGCCGGCTGATGGCCTGGGCCGCGGCGGCGCTGGCCTCGGTGGCGCTGATCGTCTTCGTGCTGGTGCCCACCATGGCCGACCAGATGGCAGACTACATCCCGCCCGCCGGCGAACGCGCGCTCGGCGCCGCCACGCTCGACCAGATCCGCAGCGCGCTGGACGAAAGCGGCATGGGCGAACCGGTGGCCTTCTGCAACGCCCCCGAAGGCCTCACCGCGCTCGAGACACTGCGCGCCCGCCTCGCCCCCGGCCTGCCCGAAGGCCAGGAGATCTCGGTGCATGTGCTCGATCACGAGATGATCAACGCCTTCGTCCTGCCCGGCGGCTACGTGGTCTTCTTCCGCGGCTTGATCCAGGCCGCCGAGACCCCGGAAGAGGTTGCCGCCGTCTTCGCCCACGAAATCGGCCATGTGGTCAGCCGCGACCCGACCCGCCATGCCCTGCGCTCCGCCGGCTCGATCGGCGTGCTGGGCCTGCTCTTCGGCGATTTCGCCGGCGGCGCGCTGGTGCTGTTTCTCGCAGAACGCCTGATCGAGGCCAGCTACGCCCGCGAGGCCGAGGCCGCCGCCGATGATTTCGCCCGCGCCCTGCTGATGGACACCGCCATCGACCCCGCCGCGCTCGGCGTCTTCTTCGACCGCCTGCGCCGCGCCTTCGGCGAAGAGGAAGGCTTCCTCGCCCATTTCACCTCGCATCCCGCCCTGTCAGACCGCATCCTCGCCGCCCAGGCCGACCTGCCCGACAACTTCACCCCCCGCCCCCTCCTGACAGACCCCGAGTGGCAGTCCCTGCAGACCATCTGCAACTGAGCCGCAGCCTCCATTCCTCTTGCCGAAAATACCCTCGGGGGAGTCGCCAAAGGCGACGGGGGCAGCGCCCCCAACCTGCGCGCCACCAGCCGCCCTAAAACACCTTCGGCACGTAAAGCTCATCCGGCAGCACCTGCCGCTCGTAGTCGGGGTTGTAGACCCGCTCCGGCAGGGTCACCTTCTCGTGCGGCACCTCCTCGTAAGGGATCTTCGTCAGGATGTGCTCGATGCAGTTCAGCCGCTCGCGCTTCTTGTCGTTGCCCTCGACGATGTACCAGGGCGCCTCGGGAATGTTGGTCCGCGCGAACATCTCTTCCTTGGCCTTGGTATATTGCTCCCAGCGGATCCGGCTCTCGAGATCCATCGGCGACAGCTTCCACTGTTTCATCGGATCATGGATGCGCATCAGGAAGCGCAGCTGCTGCTCCTGGTCGGTGATCGAGAACCAGTATTTCAGCAGGATCACCCCCGAGCGCACCAGCATCCGCTCGAATTCCGGCACGTCCTGGAAGAAGTTCTCGACCTCCTTCTCGCTGGCAAAGCCCATCACCCGCTCGACCCCGGCGCGGTTGTACCAGGAGCGATCGAACATCACGATCTCGCCGCCCGCCGGCAGATGCGGCACGTAGCGCTGGAAGAACCATTGCGACTGCTCGCGCCGCGACGGTGCCGGCAGCGCCACCACCCGCGCCACCCGCGGATCGAGCCGCTGGGCAATGCGCTTGATCACCCCGCCCTTGCCGGCGCTGTCGCGGCCTTCGAACAGGATGCAGACCTTGGCGCCGGTGTGCTGCACCCAGTCCTGCACCTTGATCAGTTCCGACTGCAGCCGCAGCAGGTTGCGGAAATAGACCTCGCGGTCCAGCATCTCGGGGTGTTCGCGCAGGTAGATCTTGCGAATCTCGCGGCTCAGCATCGGCTCCGAGAACTCGATCTCGATATCCTCGTCGAACGTGTCCTGAAGCTCGGCTTCCAGCCAGTCCAGCGCGCAATTGTCATCTTCGGTCATATGGTGCTCCAGGTCCTGTCCCGGGGCCCCTACCAGTCGGGTTTGACGCTTTGATGTCAGCCCGAGGCCTGCCAGCGCCCCGCCCGGGCATGCGCCCGTTTTGCGCAATCCTAGCCGGTTTGTCCGCCGCGCTGAACGTCAAAGCGCGGCGCAGGCCGGAATTCTTGTCACAGGGGCCGCGCGCGGCGGGCGCGGCGCGGTTTTCGCGGGCGGCGCCCGCACCAGCGCCGCCGCCTCGAAGCCGCGCAGGATCGGCCGGGCCGGGCGCATCGCGGCGCGGCCCGCGCAGCGCGGGGCCTGAAGAAGTCTCATGGCCTCGTCGCCCATCAGCAGGCTCTCGCAGAGCGCGCCCTCGGCCCGCAGGATGTGATGGGCCTCCAGCAGGACATGCACATAGGTGATCCGCGCGCAGGGGGCGATGCGGATGCTGGTGCCGTTGACCAGGGCCCTGGCCGGCACCAGCACCTCGGCCGTACCGAACATCAGCTCGGCCAGCGGCGAACGGAGCAGCACCCGGTGCTGCTGGCTCAGCCGCAGCGGCGCATGGTTGCCGATGGTGCCGGGCGCAAAGAGCACCGGCGCCGCCGCCCCCCGCCCCGCCAGCCGCCGCTGCCCGTACCAGGCCACCGGCTGCAGCCCGGCGTCCAGCGTGCGCAGCAGACGGCCGGTACCAATGTCTTCCGCCGCCACCGGCCCGCCGCGCGCGGCGATCCGCGTCTCGGCGGCGAAACAGACGAACCGGTGGTTGTAGTCCGCCTGCTGGTCGGCGGTGTAGAAGGCCGGGCTGCCATCCTGAAGCGCGGCAAGATACCATTGCTCGAGGTCGAACTCCGGCGTCCAGACGATCTAGCTCTCATGGCCGTTCTGGTCGAGCCCGCTGAGCACGATCACCCCGGCATCGGTGGGCGTAGTGCTGGTCGACCCGTCGACCGGCGCCGCATCGCTGCGCATCACCACAGCATTGGCGATGGTCACCGGCCCGTTCGGCCCGATGTAGCTCACCGAATAGGTCTCGCCGACCTCGAACAGCCGCGGATCGCTGTCACCGTCGTGCGAGGTGATCGTCAGCCCGGTGGTCTCTGACGGCGGGCCATCGAAATGCGAGCGGTCGTCGCCGGTGCCGACATGGGCGCCGGTGGCGGTGGCGAACTGGGTGTCGACGGCGTTGAAATTAAATGGCATCTGGCTTCCCCGGTGCCGCGGATATGCCGCAGAACCGGAAACACCGGGTTAATCCCGCCAAATAATCTCTGACAATTGTCGGCGTCTTGCGACGTGTCAGACCGGCAGGGCCGTGGTCTTGAACACCGTGCGCAGGGCAAAGCTCGACTGCATCCGCGCCACGCCGGGGATGCGGGTCAGGTATTGCCGGTGGATGCGGGCGAAATCGTCGGTGTCCTCGACCACCAGCTTGAGGATGTAATCCGCGGTGCCGGCCATCAGGTGGCATTCCAGAACGTTCGGGATGCGCGCCACCGCGGTCTCGAAGCCCTCGAGCAATTCGTCCGACTGGCCAGACAGCGAGATCTCGACAAAGACCGTCGAGGGCAGGCCCAGCTTGCGCGGGTCGAGCATGGCGACATAATCGCGGATGATGCCTTCGTCTTCGAGCCGCTGCACCCGCCGGTGACAGGCCGAGGCCGAGAGGTTGATGCGTTCGGCGAGGTCGGCGTTGGACATCCGGCCATGCTTCTGCAGCACGGTCAGGATTCGTCGGTCCGTCGGGTCGAGCTGCATCAGGCGGCGTATCCTTCGATCATCCCGCGATTTTATCGAAGCCTCTTCGAAAATGACAGCCGGCTCGGGGAAAAAAGTCAATCACCTGCACCGAATTCTGCGCAAGGCTGGAGGAAAACACCCAAAAAACAACACGTCCAACAGGGAGATTTTGATGAAGATCGGCTGTCCAACCGAGATCAAACCGCAGGAATTCCGCGTCGGCCTGACGCCCAATGCCGCGCAGGAAGCGATCGCCCATGGCCACGAGGTCGTGGTGCAGAGCGGCGCCGGGACCGGCTCGGGCTTTGACGATGCCGCCTATGCCGCCATCGGCGCGGCGATCGTCGACAGCGCCGAAGAGGTCTTTGCCACCGCAGACATGATCGTCAAGGTCAAGGAGCCGCAGGCCGCCGAACGCAAGATGCTGCGCGAGGGCCAGCTGCTCTTTACCTACCTCCACCTCGCCCCCGATCCGGACCAGACGCATGACCTGCTGGCCTCGGGCGCGACCTGCATCGCCTACGAGACGGTGACCGATTCCCGTGGCGGCCTGCCGCTGCTGGCGCCGATGTCCGAGGTCGCCGGCAAGCTGGCGCCGCAGGTCGGCGCCTGGACCCTGCAGAAGGCCAATGGCGGCCGTGGGGTGCTGATGGGCGGCGTACCCGGTGTGGGCCCGGCCAAGGTGGCGGTGATCGGTGGCGGCGTGGTCGGCACCCACGCGGCCCGCGTCGCGGCCGGCATGGGCGCCGATGTCACCGTGCTCGACCGGTCACTGCCGCGGATGCGCTATCTCGACGACGTCTTCGGCGGCACCTTCAAGACGATGTTCGCCAGCGCCGGCAATACCGCCGAGATCGCCCGCGAGGCCGACATGGTGATCGGCGCTGTGCTGATCCCCGGAGCGGCGGCGCCCAAGCTGATTTCACGGGCCGAGCTGGCTGACATGAAACCCGGCGCGGCGCTTGTGGACGTGGCGATCGACCAGGGCGGCTGTTTCGAGACCTCGAAGGCCACCACCCATGCCGATCCGATCTACGAGGTCGACGGCATCATGCATTACTGCGTGGCCAACATGCCCGGCGCCGTGGCGCGCACCTCGACCATCGCGCTGGGCAATGCGACGATGCCCTTCCTGCTGGCCCTGGCCGACAAGGGCTGGAAGCAGGCCTGCGCCGATGACCCGCATCTGCTGGCCGGGTTGAACGTGCATGCCGGGCAGCTGACTTATGCCGCCGTGGGCGAGGCTCTGGGCATCTCGGTGACCGACCCCAAGGCTCTGGTCTCGGCAGGCTAGGCGCCTGGCGTGGATCGCCGGGCCGGTGGGCGGTCCGGCGGTTTGCTCAAGCCGCGTCTCGTCGGGCCGCGGTGCGGCGATCTGCGGCTGGTTCAACAGCACTTTATCCCCGCCAAGACCGGAAGAGATCAGGTCGGCGCGCTTGGGTCAGCCAAATCGCCGTGCCGTGGAGGCGGCCCGTCATGCCAAAGGCATGCCTCTGGCATGATGCGCGGCGGCCTTTGGCCGCTGTTAACGCGCTTGGTCCTTCAATCCGAACGCGCCGCTTGCTTCGCCACCTGTCCTGATCCAAGCGCGAGCCGCGTATCGACGGGCCGCGGTGCGGCGACCCCGGTTGGTTCGGCAGCACTTTATCCCAGCCAAGTCCGCAAAGGATCAGATCGACGCGCCTCGTTGGCCAAATCGCCGTGCCGAGGGGCGGCCCGGCGATGCGCGGCGGCTTGCAGCCGCTGTTAACGCGCTTGGCGCTTTGCTCCATGGCCTCTGCGCACCGTCACCCCCCAAACTCACCAGGTCTTTCCCCTCTCTGCCCTTTGCGGTATCTCCCGGCGCAACCCGAATGACTGACCGGAAGCGACGCACATGAAATTCACCCTGTCCTGGCTCAAGGATCATCTCGACACGCAGGCCTCGGTCGACGAGATCACCTATGCGCTCACCGATCTCGGCCTCGAGGTCGAGGAGGTCTCGAACCCGGCGGAACGTCTGGGGGAATTCACCATCGGCAAGGTGCTCAAGGCAGAGAAACACCCCGATGCCGACAAGCTCAAGGTCTGCCAGGTGGCCACCGCCGACGGCGAGACCCAGATCATCTGCGGCGCCCCCAATGCGCGCGAAGGCATCACCGTGGTGATCGCCAAGCCCGGCGTCTATGTCCCCGGCATCGACACCACCATCGGCGTCGGCAAGATCCGCGGCATCGAGAGCTACGGCATGATGTGCTCCGAGCGCGAGATGGAACTCAGCGAAGAACACGACGGCATCATCGAGCTGCCCTCCGGCGAGGTCGGCCAGCGCTTCACCGACTGGCTGGCCGAGAATGATCCCGCCAAGGTCGACCCGGTGATCGAGATTGCGATCACCCCCAACCGCCCCGATGCGCTGGGGGTGCATGGCATCGCCCGCGACCTCGCGGCGCGCGGCCTGGGCAAGCTCAAGCGCCCCGACGCCAGCCACGTCGAAAGCCATTTCCCCTGCCCGATCAGCGTCAGCATTGACGAGGACACCCGCAAGGATGGCTGCGAGGTCTTTGCCGGCCGGCTGATCCGCAATGTCGAGAACGGCCCCTCGCCCGAGTGGCTGCAGACCCGGCTGCGCGCCATCGGCCTGCGGCCGATCTCGCGGCTGGTCGATATCACCAACTTCTTCACCTATGACCGCAACCGTCCGCTGCACGTCTTCGACGCCGACAAGGTGCAGGGCAACCTGCGCGTTCACCGCGCCCGGGGCGGCGAGACCCTGATGGGCCTCGACGAAAAGGAATACACCTTCTCCGAGGGCCAGGTGGTGATCTCCGACGACCAGGGCATCGAGAGCATCGGCGGCATCATGGGCGGGTTGCCCACCGGCTGCACGTACGAGACCACCAATGTCTTTCTCGAGGCCGCGGTCTGGGATCACATCCAGATCGCCATGACCGGCCGCGCGCTCAAGATCAACTCCGACGCGCGCTATCGCAACGAACGCGGCATCGACCCGGCCTACAACATGCAGGCGATGGAGGATGCGACGCAGATGATCCTCGATCTCTGCGGCGGCGAGGCCTCGTCGATCGTGGTCGCGGGCGAGGTGCCCAACGTGGCGCGGGCCTACGAGCTTGACCCCAAGCGGCTGCAATCGCTGGTCGGCATGGAGATCCCCGAGAGCGAACAGCGCCAGATCCTGACCTCGCTGGGCTTCCGGCTCGAGGGCAACATGGCGCATGTCCCCTCCTGGCGCCCCGATGTGCTGGGCACCGCCGACCTGGTGGAAGAGGTGGCGCGCGTCGCCTCGCTGACCAAGCTGCCGGCCCGTCCGCTGCCCCGCCCCTCCGAGGGCGTGCCGCGGCCGATCCTGTCGCCGATGCAGAAACGTGAGGCCGCCGCGCGGCGCACCACCGCGGCGCTGGGCTACAACGAATGCGTGACCTACAGCTTCATCGACGAGCGCTCGGCGCAGCTGTTCGACGGTGGCGAGGATGCCACCCGTCTGGCCAACCCGATCTCGTCCGAGATGAGCCACATGCGCCCCGACCTGCTGCCGGGCCTGTTGCAGGCCGCCGCGCGCAACCAGGCGCGGGGCTTCATGGACATGGCGCTCTTCGAGCTGGGCCATGTCTTTCAGGGCGGCGAACCCGGCGAGCAGAGCAACCAGGTGGCGGGCCTGCTGGTCGGCCGCACTGGTCCCAAGGACGTGCATGGCGCCTCGCGCCCGGTGAATGTCTTTGACGCCAAGGCTGATGCCGAGGCGATCCTGGCCGCCATGGGCGCCCCCGCCAAGGCGCAGATCCGCCGCGACGGCCCGGGCTGGTTCCATCCCGGTCGCCACGGGGTGATCTGCCTCGGGCCCAAGAAGGTGCTGGGCGTCTTCGGCGAGCTGCACCCCAGGGTGCTGCAGGCAATGGACGTGAAGGGCCCGGCGATGGCCTTCACCCTCTTCCCCGAGCAAATCCCCCTGCCGCGCAACTCCGGCGCGACGCGCTCTGCGCTCGAGCTGAACGACCTGCAGGCGGTGGAACGCGATTTCGCCTTCGTGCTGGATGCGGACGTGGCGGCGCTCGACGTGGTCAATGCCGCTGGCGGGGCCGACAAGGGGCTGATTTCCGAGGTGCGGGTGTTCGACGAGTTCATCGGTGGCTCGCTCGGCGAGGGCAAGAAATCCCTGGCGATCACCGTGCGGCTGCAGCCGACCGACAAGACGCTGACCGAAAAGGACATCGAGGCGGTCTCCGCCAAGGTGGTCGAGAAGGTCGGCAAGGCGACAGGCGGCGTGCTGCGGGGCTGAGGTTTGGCGGGCGCCATCGCCGACACGCGGGGTGGCGATCCAACCGTCGATCGGCAGCACTTTATCCCTGCCAAATCCGGAAAAGACCTGAGCGACGCGCCTACGCACCCAAATCGCCGCCCCGGGGGGCGGGTCGGCGATGGCGCGGCGGCCTGACGGCCTTGATTCCGCGCCGGACGAAATCTAATCGGTAAGGTGGGTTACAAACCCACCCTACGGACCGTGTAAGGTGGGTTTCCAACCCACCATTCACACCGCCTCCGCCTCCAACCACACCCCGCCCTCGGGACGCACGGTGATGATCATCACCGGCTCGGGCTCCCGCCCCGGCACCGGCGTGAACCGGAACCGCGACAACAGCGTCGCGAGAATGATCACCGCTTCCTGGATGGCGAAACTTGCGCCGATACAGATCCGCGGCCCGTCACCAAACGGCAGATAGGCATAACGCGGCACCGCCTTGCGGTCGGCAAACCGCTCGGGCCGAAAGGCGTCCGGTTCCTCCCAGAGCAGCGCATTCCGGTGCAGCGCATAGATCGGCACCATCACCGTATCTCCCGGCCGCACCTCGCGACCGCAGAGCGTGTCGGCCTTCTGCGCCGTGCGCGAGATGATCCCCGCCGGCGGATACAGCCGCATCGCTTCGTCGACGATCTGGCGGACAAACGGCAACTGCGCCAGGTCCTCGCCACCGGCCGCCCGCCCCTGCAACACCGCCTGCGCCTCTTCGCGCGCGCGGTCCTGCACCTTCTGGTCGAAAGCACAGAGGTAGAGCGACCACGACAGCGCCAGCGCCGTGGTCTCATGCCCGGCGACGATGAAGGTCAGCAGGTTGTCGCGCAGCTCGGCCACGCTCATCTTGCGCTTGGTCTCGGGGTCCTCGCCGGCCAGCAGCAGGTCGAGGAGGTCCGGCACCCCGTCATGACTGCGCGCGGCGCGGGCGTCGATGGCGCTGTCGGCCACCGCCTTCATCTGCTTGACCGCGCCGCCGGACAGGATGCGCCCGGGTCGCGGCACCCAGTCGGGAAAGCCCAGCATGTCGAAGAGCGAAATCTTCCCCGCCGCCGCGATGTAGTCGTCGATCGCCCGGTGCACGCCGGATTTGTCGAACACGCTGTCACCGGAAAAGGTCACGTCAGAGATCACGTCGAAGGTGGTGGTCACCATCTCGTCATGCAGGTTCACGGCCCTCGGCCCGGCCTCGGCAATGCGCGCGCAGCAGCGCTCTGCGGCCTGGCTCATGATCGGCGCCAGGTTCATCACGTTGCGATGCGAGAACACCGGCGCCGCCGCCCGGCGCTGCCAGCGCCAATGCGCGCCCTCGGCGATGAACAACGATTCGCCGATCGCCGGGCGCAAGAGGTTCTTTGTCACCAAGGACTTGGGGTAATCGTCGAGCCGCTCGAGCAGCATCGCGCGGATCGCCTCGGGGTCCATCACCATGTGCCAGCGCGCGCCGGTCCGGCCAGAGACCATCGGCTGGGTGGTGGCGATTTTCGGTATGATGCTCAACAGGTTGCGCCGTGCGGCCGAGAGGCTGGCCAGCAGGCCCAGCGGCCTCGTGCCCAGCGGCACATGCACCGGCAGGCGCGGTGGCAGGGTGGTGTCCGGCATGGCACGGTCTCCTTTGCCTACAAGATATAGGGGTCAGGGGCCCGCGTGCAATTGCGCCACCTTGTCCTCTCGGCTAGGAACGATCCTGCACGATCCAGAGAGGACCCTTGCCGATGCGCGCGTTGATTGCCCTGATTGCCCTTGTCACCCTTGTGTCCTGTGGCGACGGCCGCGATCTCGACGAGGCCCCGGCACCGCTGGGCGACTTCAAGCTGGCGCATTCGATCGTCATCGCCCCCAACCTCGTCAAGGGCCCGCTGTCGCGCGAGGCCAGCGAAGAGCAATGGGTCGCGGCGCTCGACAAGGCGGTCGAGGACCGTTTCCGCCGCTACGACGGTGAGGACAAGCGGCTCTATCACTTCGGCATCTCGATCGAGGGCTACGTGCTGGCCCAGGTCGGCGTGCCGCTGGTGCTGCAGCCCAAGTCGGTGCTGATCTTCCGGGTCACCGTCTGGGACGACGAAAAGGGCATCAAGCTGAACGAGGAACCGCACGAGATCACCGTGCTCGAGGCGCTCAGCGCCGAGACGGTGGCGGGCTCGGGCCTGACCCAGACCGCCGAGGAGCAGATGGAAAACCTGGTGATCAAGGGCGCCAAGCAGCTCGAGGTCTGGCTCGGCGTGCAGCAGAAGCGCTTCGGCTGGTTCACCCCCGAGGCCCGCGTCGAGAAAGCCCCCGAGGGCAAGAAGACCAACAAGGCGGCGCAACCGGTCAACTGACGCTTGATTTTCCTCTTCAAAGCCAATATCTCGCCCGCGATGTAGCAACGGGCCAAGTCCGGCCCCCCAGACCACGAGGCGCCAGAAGACATGGCAAAGGAAAAGTTTGAGCGTTCCAAACCGCACTGCAACATTGGCACCATCGGCCATGTTGACCACGGCAAGACAACGCTGACCGCGGCGATCACCAAGTACTTCGGTGACTTCAAGGCCTACGACCA